>VGSJ01000001.1 GCA_016875015.1 Deltaproteobacteria bacterium
CCGGAATCTTGATGAGGTAGAGGACAACCTCTGCCTGGGCTTGAATGATCTCGCTAGTAACCCGGAAAAACTTCGTTCGATGACGAATTTTCCATATCTCAATATTACTTGTTAGATGGCAACTTGGCATAAGACAGTCGCTACGAAGGGAAATAACTTTTTTGAGCGCAGATATGAACCCTTAAGGAGGCGGGGACTCAGCCGTGAACCCCCGGGAGGCGTCCAGGGAATCACGGACCTTTTTTACCAGGTCCATGGGCCGGAAAGGCTTGGGAATGAAGTGCTGCGGTGATTCCGGCGCCCCGTACGCGGTAAGGTCGCTGTCGGTGTAGCCCGACATGAAGAACACCGTCATTTCGGGATGCAATGGGGCCAGACGATCGGCCAACTCCTTGCCGCTCATCTGGGGCATCACCACATCGGTCACCATGAGGTGGATTGGTCCCGGGTGCCGTTCACAGATCAACAAGGCCTCGCCCCCGTGCCGGGCCTCCATGACGTTATACCCGTACAGGCGAAAAAACCGGCCCAGCAAAGTCCGGAGAGCGTCTTCATCTTCCACCACCAGAATGGTTTCGGACCCTTCCAGCTTGGCCGCCAGAGTCACCATGGCCCCAGGGGCCTCCACCGCCGCCTCGAAGCGCGGCAGATAGATCTTGAACGTGGCGCCCTGGCCGGTCTGACTTTCCAATTCGATATAACCGTGATTTTGCTTGACAATGCCGTACACCATGGACAGCCCCAGCCCGGTGCCTTGACCCACCTCTTTCGTGGTGAAGAACGGCTCAAAGACGTGATCCAGGGTCTCCGCATCTATGCCGCCTCCGGTGTCGGTCACCGCCAGCCTCACGTAACGTCCCGGCGGGGCCGCCGCACTGTAGCACTTATGGCTGGCGGTAAACTCGATATTGGCTGTTTCCAGGGTGAGCCGGCCGCCCGTGGGCATGGCATCCCGGGCGTTGACCGCCAGGTTCATGATGATCTGGCCTATCTGGCCGGGGTCGGCTTTCACCGCCCCCAGTTCGGGGCCGGCCACGATGTTCAGATCGATGTGTTCCCCGATGAGACGCCCCAGCATCTTTTCCAGGTCGGCCGCCACCCGGTTGAGGTTGAGCACCTGGGGCTGCATCACCTGCCGGCGGCTGAAGGCCAGCAACTGCTGGGTCAAAGACGCGGCCCGCTCGGTGGCCTTGAGGATATCTTCGCTATATTTATAGAGGGGATCGTCTTTATTGAGGCTGGCCCGGATGAGTTCGCCATAGCCCATGATGGCCATCAAGAGGTTGTTGAAATCGTGGGCCACGCCCCCGGCCAGCCGCCCCACCGCCTCCATCTTCTGGGCCTGCACAAGTTGGGCCTCCATGGCCTTGCGCGCGGTGATGTCAAAGAATACCCCGCTGATAAAATCAACCTGGCCGGCCGCATCGCAGAAAATCTGCCCCCGGGCTTGAATCCAGGCAATCTCCCCGTTTTTTCTCCTGATGCGGTATTCCCGGACGTAGGATTTGTCGGTCGAGAGGGCTTGTATAAATAACCCGCTGACCATATCCAGGTCTTCCGGGAGGATCAGGTCGCACCATCTGAGCCGGCGGGAGTCAAACTCTGCCTTGCGGTAACCGGTGACCCCTTCTATTCTATCGTCGAAGAAATCGATGCTCCAATCCTTATACCCTTTAAAGACCACGGCGGGGATTTGATTGACCAGCAGCCGGTACTGGCTTTCACTTTCTTTGAGCGCCCCCTCTATTTCTTTCTCTTTGGTGATATCTTGGCCATAGCCCACGGTGCCGATCATCTCCCCCGGCTCATTAATAAAGGGGGCCTTCTGCACCAGGGTGGCCTTGTGGAGGGACCGGGATTCCTCCAAAGCCGCCGGGGCCTGTTTCAGGTCGCTGAGTAATTCATCATTTTGCAGTTCCAATTCAACCTGATGCACTTGCAACTCACGAACCAGGACGCTAATTTCATCAAGGGACGACTCTTGAAAATCCGGCGCCGTGGATTGTAAACTGGCTTCGGCTTTTTTCCGGAGATCCGGGGCTCCCTTGGGAGGTTTCCTGTCCTGTACCATCAATTACTCCTCGTGGGGGGCAAAGCTCGCGTACCATGAACCGGCCGAGGGCTCAGAGGCCCGGTCCCCATGACTACCCCGGCGTCGCCGGGCAATTCATGCTTGCCAAACCGCATCAGGCCGGCAGATTAACCCTGAACCCTTGATTGACCGCCGCCGGTCTAACGTTTGCAGGACCCGCCTTATCCCTGCTTCACGGATAGAAAGCCCGCAGGGAGAAGCAGAGTTGGCCTCCTGGGCCCGGGGTTCGTTTTCCTGGCCCACGTTGCCGGTTTGGGGAAGGTAGGAAAAAACGGCGCGGCAAATGGTCCGGGGCAGGCTTGCTTATCGGGGTTAGATGTTGCAGGTATCACCATGTATCCCATCCTATGTCAAGCAATTTCTGGCTGGGGCGCTCCATACAAAGACCTGAGGCTTTTGATGGCGATTGTCCAGATAGGCCATAATTGCCTCGATCAAGTCCGGCACATTGTGGAAGGAGACGCGGCGAATACGCTTGTCAGCAATCTCCCGGAACCAACGCTCCACGAGGTTCAACCAGGAACTGGAAGTAGGGGTAAAGTGCAGCTGGAATCGGGGATGCCGCTGGATCCAGGCTTTAACCCGAGGATGCTTGTGGGTGCCGTAATTGTCCACGATCAGATGGAGATCGAACCCCGCTGGCGTCTCAGCATCGATCTTCTTCAAGAAACGGATAAACTCTTGATGTCGATGACGGGGCAGACAGTCTCCGATCACTTTGCCGTCCAGCATGTTAAGGGCTGCGAACAGGGTGGTGGTGCCGTTGCGTTTGTAATCGTGAGTGAAGGTGCCGCAACGGCTCTTCTTGAGGGGCAGGCCCGGTTGGGGGCGGTCGAGAGCCTGGATTTGACTCTTCTCATCCACGCACAGCACCAGAGACTTGTCCGGAGGATTGAGATAGAGCCCGGCGACGTCGGCCAACTTCTCGACAAAGTGCTGGTCGCGGCTGAGCTTGAAGGTCTTGAGCAAATGTGGTTTAAGGCGGTGTTGCTTCCAGATGCGCTGCACCGCGGATTGGCTCAACCCCTGGGCGCGGCCCATGCTGCGGGTGCTCCAGTGAGTTGCCTGGGGCGGGGTCGTGTGCAAGGTCGCCTCCACCACGGCGCGTATTTTTTGCGGAGATATGGCGGGCTTGCGTCCCGGACGGGGAGCATCCTGTTTAAGTCCGGTCAACCGCAAGGCCAAAAAACGCTCTCGCCAGAGCTGGACCGTAGGCCGCGACACTCCCAGAATCTTGGCAACGTCTTGATTAGAAACCCCATCGGCAGCCATGGTAATGATCTTGGCTCGCACCACCTGGCGATAAGGCAGGTTCCGGCCTCGCACCCGGTTTCCAAGGTCTGGCGTTCCTCCACAGTCAGGATGACGGGTTTTGTTCTGCTCATGTCCAACAGCATAGCAGAACGCATAAGCTTTGTAAAGCTATTTATGATTCACTACGCTAGTTGAAGATATAATCGGTGGAACGCCAGGACCGTTTTCGGCGGGAAGATTCCGAGATCCAGAGTTGAAGCAGACCGGAGCCGCGTGGCAGAACAGTGAACGTCGCCCGTAAAAAAACCCTCCACCATAAAAGCCTGGGGAGGGAGTTCAAGGGAAGGGCGGTGGACCCTGACGAAATGGTCGAAAGCCCTTCCAGACTTGGCGCGTTTCAGACCGGCGTGCCCACCTCGGCCAGGGTCTGGAAATAGATGCGGCGGATGCGCCCCAGGCGCTTGTTACAGCACAGGCCCAGTTCCATGCAGGCATTATAGAAGGATTCCCGGCTGAATTCCAAGGCGAGCAGCCGGGCCATGGTATCCTTGGTGAACTCCTGGTGCAGGTCTTTGATTTTCTGGGCGGCTTCCCCCAGGCCCTGCCACAGGGGCAGCAGGATGAAGTCCGCCTGTTCCTGCAACCGGGCGATTTCCGCCTGGACCACCTGCATGGTTTGCCGGGAACCGCCCCCGGCCTTTCCCTGGCTGGTTTCCTGAACCACCTCCACCCCCAAGCGTTCCAGAAACTTGATGAGAAAGTCCCGGGGACCCTTTTCCCAGGTGCATAGGTTCCAGACATCTCCGGGAATCCCTACTCGGGGCATGCGGCCTTTCTGCGGCAGCCATTGGCGCAGATGCTGGACCCGGGTATAGAGCTGATCTTGAAGCTGCTGGAAATAGTTGTTTCTTTTCCAGGTGGCCTTCCACAGGAGGATGCGGCCGAAGGCCTTCATTTTGGCGAAAAACAGGTCCCGGGCGATAAGGCGCTTAATCACCGAGGGCCAGCTGTAAAACTTCTTCATGGCCCGGTTGGTTTCCATCTGGAGTTCAAAGGGAGTGAACTGCCGGGGTTGGAACACGGTGTGGTGGCCGTCGTACTGGCTCCAGTCCCGGCAGATAATCCGGTTCTGGGCCTCCATCTCCTGGTAGAAGGGCGTGCCGGGGATCGGGGTGAGGATCAGGTATTGCAGGGAGTCCAGGTCCAGCTGGCGGGAAACCTTCACAGTGTCCCGGATCACCTGGTAGTGGTCCTCTTCGGAGCCGAAGACAAACATGCCGTGGACCTTGATGCCGACGCGGTGAAAATTGTTCACGCAGTCCTTGATGCCTTCCACGGTCTGGGACTTGTTGTAAGCCTTTAAGGTGGCGGGGTTGATGGATTCCAGCCCCACGAAGACAACGAAGCAGCCGCTCTTGGCCATGAGTTCCAGGAGTTCCAAGTCCTTGGCGGCTTCTACCCGCACCTGGGCGCTCCATTCGATCTTCAGACCTTCGGCGATGATGCGCTCGCACAACTCCTTGGTCCGCTTACGGTCCGCGGTGAAATTGTCGTCGCAGAAAAAAATGTGGCGGGCCTGGAGGCCGTTCTGGCGAATCTCGGCGATCACCCGGTCGATGGACGTGACGCGGTGCTTGCGCCCAAAGAGTTGGATAACCGAACAGAAGCTGCAGTTGAAGGGGCAGCCCCGGGAGGTGGCGACGGAGATCACGCCTCGCCTATTTCGGGCTTTCCAGCCGTGAATCAGAGTGTAATCGGGGATGGGGAGGGAATCCAGGTCCCCCAGGAAAGGCCGCCAGGAGTTTTGCTGAATGGCGTCTCCGTCCCGATAGCAGAGATTGTGGATGTCCGCCAGGCTGCCGCCGGTGTCCAGGGCCTTGACCAGATCCGGCAGGGCCTCGTCACCCTCCCCGCAGACCACATAATCGGCGTGCTCCAACCCTTCCTGGGGCAAGAAACTGGGGTGCGCTCCGCCCAGGACCACCGGCAGGCCCTGCTGGCGGTAGAAGTCCGCCAGTTCGTAAGCCCGGGGGGCGGTGGAGGAGATGCTGGAGATACACACCAGGTCAGGTTGGAAGTCCAGGGATCGGTAATTCGGAGCGGAAATCTCCTCGATCACCACTTTGACCTCCAGCCCCTGCTGCTGCAAAATGGTCCCCAGCAACAGCGACCCCAACCGGGGGATGGCCAACCGGCTAAAAATATGCTCCTGGGGAGACCGGGGTTCGATGAACAAGACCTTCTGAATCGGCCGGGTCATGTGGCACTCCTCCTGGAACTTCACTCCTGACCCCAGGGGCAAAATCCTATTACACAAATCACACCAGCCGCTCCCCCGGCATGTTCTTAATGCCCGGTGCGCGCCTGGATTATAAAATTAAAGATTTCCCTGATTGAACTTTAAAGGCCCGCGCCACGAATGTCAAATTAATTCTCGGTGTGGGCGGCATGCGGATAGCATGAGAAAGCAGATTCCCCCGGAATGAGGGAATCTGCTTCTCCTGTCGCCTAAACTTATGAAGCTGGGGAGGGTGTTTTAGACGCAACCGGTGGGCTTCGCCAACCCGGCCATCTTACAGGCGCCTTTGCCCGGTCCGGATGGAAAGAGTTCGTAAATATGCTTTAGTTTAAAGCCGGTTACCTTGGAGAGGATCCGGACCATGGGGGCAATGCCGTTTTTCTTGTAGTAGTCCTGGAGCATGTTGATGACTTTCCAATGCTCATCGTTGAGTTCAGCGATGCCCTCGGAGTCCTTCACATACTCCACCCACTCCGTATTCCACTGATCCAGATTTTCCAGAAAACCGTCTTCATCTACCGTAAAGGTTTTACCTTTGAATTCCACGTTCGCCATGCAGACATATCCTCCTTCAATATTTTGATCGCCGGGTTTTTAATGGTCAAAATATGCCATTGTGAAATTTTTGTCAAGCATTAAAAATTCTTATATCCGTTTACACCCTATCTTTAACATGGGGGAGGCGTCGGCGTCAAGGGGCAATCACGGCCGGTGGGCGGACCCGGGAAAGATCTTCCCGGGATTCATGATGTTGTGAGGATCAAAGGCCTGCTTGATCCGCCGCTGCAAGGCTATGACCGCCTCGGATAATTCTATCCCCAGATAGGGGGCTTTGGTGAGACCGATGCCGTGCTCCCCCGACAGGGTGCCGCTAAGCTCCCGGACCACGGTAAAAATATCCTCCAACGCCAGGTTCACCGACTCCCGTTCCCCGGGGACCTGGGGGTCGTAGAGCACGTTGACGTGGATGTTGCCGTCCCCGGCATGGCCGTAGCTGGGGATGATGAGCCCCCGGCGGCGGGAAATTTCCTGTAACGCGGTGATCAACGCGGGAATGGCCCCCAGAGGGACGGCCACGTCTTCGCTCACCTTGTGGGGCTTAACTTTCAAGAGGGCGGGCGAAATCACCTTCCGGGCCTTCCAGAGGCGCTCGGCCTCGTCCCCGGTCTTGGCCCGAAGGACCGGGCTGGCCCCCTGCTCCCGGCAGAAGCGGGCCATGCGGGTCGCCCGGTCCTCCACATCTTTGGGGTGGCCGTCCACCGCGATGAGCAGCAGGGCGGCCGTTCCCGCCGGGAGTTCAAAGGGCAGCAGCTCTTTTACGCACGACAGCGTCACCTGGTCCATGAACTCCAGGGCCGTGGGCGCGAGACCCGAGGTCAGGATCAGGCTCACCGCCTCGGCCGCGGCGCTGAGCGTTCCGAATCCCGCCGCCAGGGTCTGGTGCGCCGGGGGCTTGGCCACCAGTTTCAGGGTAATCCGGGTGATCACCCCCAGGGTGCCTTCCGATCCCAAAAACAGGCGGGTGAGATCATAGCCCACCACCCCTTTCATGGTGCGGGTCCCGGCGGTGATGAGCTCCCCGGTGGGCAGCACCACTTCGAGGCCCAGGACATAATCCCGGGTGACGCCGTACTGCACCGCCACCGCCCCCCCGGCGCACTCCGCCACGTTGCCGCCGATGGTGCAGAAGTCGGCGCTGGCAGGGTCCGGGGGATAATATAAGCCCTGGGCCTCCACCGCATTCTTCAGCCGGGTGAGGATGACCCCGGGCTCCACCACCGCCACCAGGTCAGGCCGGCTGATCTCCAGGATGCGGTTCAACCGGGTCATGACCAGCACCACCCCGCCCTCTATCGGCACCGAGCCGCCGCTCCTGCCGGTCCCCGCCCCCCGGGGCACCACCGGGAACCGGTGCGCATTGGCCAGGCGCACAATCGCCGCCACCTCCGCCGCCGACCCGGGAAAGACCACCGCCTCCGGCATGGCCGCCCGGTCCGTGGCGTCATAGGCGTAACCCCAACGCTCCTCCGGGGTGGTGAGGAGGTGGCCGGCGCCCACCACGGCTTTGAGTTTAGAAATTAAGTTCTCGAGAATCATAGCCATATAAGAAAATAAGATAATGATATCAGAAAATTATCATAAGGCTATAAATTGAAGATATGGAGTAGGCGAAAACCTTACACCTCCGCCACCCGCCGGCAGGCGGTGAAATATATTCCCACGCGGATATCCCCCGGCGACGCCAACCCTTTGGCCTTAGCCGCCATCTCCCGGTAGGCCAGGAGCTGGGGGCGGTACTTCTCGGTCTCCCGACTGATGAAGGCTTCCCAATCCTCCCCGGCGGCGGGGCGGGAGGTCTTGTAATCCAGGAGCCACCAGTCTTGGCCATCGAAGGACAAATGGTCGATGACCCCCCGGCGGATGGCGCCCGGGCGGGGTCGGTCTTCCAGGAGCCACTCGCTGGCCGCCTGGGGGATTTCCGGCCGCAGGCGGGCGGCCAGGAATGGGTCCGCCTGGCAGGCCGCGAGTTCCGCCTGAATTTCCGCCGCCAGGGAAACGGCCGCCGGAGCGGTCATGCCCTCCTGCCGGAGGGCCGCGGCCAGGGAGGGCGCATCCGGCGGGCCTCCGCCCCTGGCCAGGGTTTGAAGGGCCCGGTGCATGATTACTCCCCGGAGCCGGGCCGCGTCGCCGGCTTCAGCCAATTCGGTTTCCGGCAGGGTGGCCGTCTCTTCCCGGGGGGCCGCCAGGCCGGAGGGGAAACTCACCTGATAGGGCGCGGCTTCCGGGGAAAAATCCCAGGCGGCGGGCAAGTCCGGGAGACTGGCAGTCTCGCCGGTGTGGGGCTCCACTGCTGTTAACCGTTCCACGTGCATTTCCGGTTCGGGCCAGCTTACGGAACTTACGGAAAACCCCGCCGGCGGCAGGTCGAGCCGGTAATGCGCTCTGAGCCAGGCCAGGGGACTGTCGCTTTCGATTCGCCAATTTCCCTGCTTATCCAGCCGGGCGAGGCCGGACATGACCAGGCGCTGCCGGGCCCGGGTCACCGCCACATAGAAGACCCGCCGGGCCTCGTCCACCACCCGCTGGTTTTTCAAGCCCCGGAGCAGCAAGTAAAGAGAACTCTGTTTTTCCTGGACATAGGGCCGGGCCAGGGCCAGGCCGTAGCGGTCGCGGCCGGGAATCTCCTCCAGGAGGAAGGGGGGGGTGTTGTCTTCACTTTTCAAGGGCTGCCAGTCCAGAAAGGGGAGAAACACCTGGTGAAACTCCAGCCCTTTGGCCCCGTGCACCGTCAGGATCTCCACCGGCGAGGCCTGGGCCCGGGGGTCCGGCGGCTGAAAAGCCTCCTTGAGGTTGAAGTCGGCCTTGGCGAAGGTGGCTTCGGGAAGCCCTGCATCCGCCGCGGCCAAAAGGTCCAGGTAGGTCCGGGCGTTGGCCACTCCCGGGGGGCCTTCCCAGGCGGCGATCCCGGCCCAGGCGCGGCTCGCTTCGAGCCAGTCGGCCAGGATGTCGGCCAGCGGCCTCCGCCCCACCTGGCCCCGGGCCTGCGAAAGCGACTCGGCCAGCCCCGGCAAGTCGGCGGGGCAGTCATCCTGTCCGGTTTGTGCCGTAAATCGGCGCAATTTCTCGGGCCACAGACCCCCCGGCATTTGGGCCACCCGGGCCAGGGTGGCCAGGGGTTGGGGGCCCCAGGGACCCCGGAGCGCCGCGGCCCAGGCCACTTCGTCCTGGGGCCGGGTCAGGGCCAGGGCCAGATTGTGCAGGTGGGCCACGGTGCGGCTCTCGGCCAGCTTCAGGCCCTCCCGGACCCGGACCGCCAGCCCGGCATCGTATAACGCCTGGAGATACCGGGGCAGATGGGTGCGGGTGAAGAGCAGGATGCCGATGGTCTCGCGCTCCCTGAGGGCGGCCAGGGCCTGGGCCACCTGCCGGGCCAGCCAGCGGGCCTCGAGCCCCCGGGCCGCCGGGTCGCTTTCCCCGGCAAACAGAGCCAGATAAGGCGCGGGTCCCTCCGGCGCCCCGGGGCGGGACTCGGCCCGATGGAACCGGGCCCCGGCCGCGCCGCTCTTCATGACGGTGCTCCCGAACACCTCGTTGGCCCAGGTAATCAGGGTCCGGGTAGCCCGGAAGTTGGTGGTAAGCGAGAGGGGCGTCAGCGGCAGGGGTTCGTGGCCGCCGCAGGGCAGGCCTTCCCGGGAGGCCATGAACAGGCGAGGCTTGGCCTGACGCCAGCCATAGATGGACTGCTTGGGGTCCCCCACCACCATCAGGGTGCGCCCTTCATCCGCTTGCCAGCCGGCCATCAAACGGCAGAGCAGTTGCATCTGGTTCAAACTGGTGTCTTGAAATTCGTCCACCAGGAGGTGCTTGAGGCGCCAATCCAGGCGGAGCATGACCTCCGGGGGCTCATCCTCGGTGAGGAGATTCAGGGTGGCCGCCTCCAGGTCCACGAAATCCAGGGCCCCCTTCCGGGCGCAGAGCTGTTCGTACACGCCCAGGGCTTCTCCCACCAGGATGACCAGATCCTGGAGCGCCGCGGCTTCTTCCGGAGACGCCCCGGTGGGGGTCAGGTCCCGGCACTGCTTCAAAAACCTGACCACCGTCTCGGGCAGGTCCTGGATCAGGGGGGCCCATTTTTTTTGGTCAAAACCCTCAGGGAACCCGTCTTTAGGGGAAAGTCGTTTGCGCGGCTCCCCTTGGCTGGCGGTAAGCAGCACCTGAGAAATGGCTTGCCAGGCCGATAAATCCGCGGGGGCCGATCCGGGCAGTTCAGGCAGGATGAGGCCGCCATGGACAGACCCCTGGAGTTCCCGCCAAAACCCTGACCAGACCTTGCCTAAGGCGCGGCCCGCCAGGCCGGCCCGCAGCTCTTCCAGGGACGGCCGCAGCACCATGTGGAACCGTTCCTCCAGGAGCTGCCGGTACGCGGCCGCATCCCGGCTGACCCGGGCCAGATCCAGGAAGTCTCCCAGACTGTCCCGTCGGGACAGAAGCCCGTACAGCTCTTGAGCCAGGCGCCGCCAGTCGTTGTTGAGGCGCACCAGGCGACGCACCAGGGCCTGGCGCACCTGGTCGCGGCGGGGGCGGCCGTTCAAGCGCCGGCGCATCTCGTCCAGGGCTTCGACTTTGAGCCACCGGGCCTCGTCTTCTTCCAGCAGTTTGAACTCCAGCGGCGCCCCGGCCTCCTGGGGCGCCAGCTTCAGGAGTTGGGCGCCGAAGCCGTGGAAGGTCATAATGGGGAGGCGCTCCGGGGTCAGCTTGAGCTGGGCTTCATCCCCGTGACGCCGAAAGACCGCGGCCGCCAGTTCCCGGAGCCGCAACTCCAGGGGAGAGGCGTCAGGCCCCGGGTCCTGCCGTTCCCAGAGGAGGGCCATGACCCGGGCGCGCAACTCCCCTGCGGCCTTGCGGGTAAAGGTCAGGGCCAGCATCTCCTCGGGAGTGTCCACCCGGGCCAGGAGGGTGAGGAACCGGGCCAGCAGCACGGAAGTCTTGCCGGAGCCCGCCGGGGCCTCCAGGTGAAAACTCTCTCCAGGCCCCAGGGCCTGGTCCCGGATGGCTTGATCGGCGGGCTGGGTTGGTTCTGTAGTCATGGCAATCCGTTAGTAAAGTGCTAAAGTAATACGGTAACGTATTTCTTACTCCGTGAAGATCACTTCCCCCTCACCCTGACCCTCTCCCCCATTGGGGGAGAGGGGAAAAGATGGGAACAATTTGATGCTCTGCCATCATAAAAAGCCCGGCGACCTAACCTACCCCCTCTCCCCCCGCTTCGGGGGGAGAGGGCTGGGGTGAGGGGGGCGATATATGACGTGCGCGTATTTATGAAATCCTGTGTGTAGGGGCGGTGAGGGCACCGCCCCTACAATTCATCTTCCGCAACCGGCTCCGGGGCAAAGCCGCAGACCAGCTCGTATGGGCAATATTGACACGCCCCGCCGTGGGGCTTCTCCGGGGCCGGGGCGGGGTCGGGACGGAAATCCCCCGCGGCCAGGCGGCGGCCCAGGGCCGTGACCTTCGCCGCAAAGGCGAGGGCGGCCTCACGCCACTTTTCCGGCGACGCGCCGAAATCCTCGTGTTTCAGGTGTTGGGGCCGGGGTGACTTGAGGCCGATGAACCCGGCCCGGACGTTTGCGGCAGCCTGGTTGACCGGCACCCGCCCTTGCTCCACTGCCAGGAGATAGCAGGGCAGCTGGGATTCTTCCAGTTCATCCAATACCTTGCCCTTTTTGGGGATTTCCCCGCTCTTATAATCCCAGACCACCAGGTCGGCATTCTCCGGGTGATAGTCCAGGCGGTCGATGCGGCCGCGCAGGGTAAAGGGCCAGTCCCGGCCCCGGAGGTCTTGGAAGGCCACCTCTGAACCCTGCCAGCGCCAGCCTGCCTCAAAACGCTCCCGTTCCAGGTTAAGCCACTCCCACAACAAGCCGGCCTCCCCCAGCCAGCGGTTTTCCTCGGCCTGCCAGTGGAGATCGGAACTCAAAGGGGCCAGCGCCCGGCGCGCGGTCTCCTGAAGCAGTTCCCGGCCGCACCCGTGGTCCCAGGCCTGATCCGCCTCAAGCTTCTCCTGAAAGTGCGCCGTGAAGCGGGCCAGGACGTAGTGGAGCAGTTGGCCGCGCTCCCGGGGGTCAAGACCGGCTTCGATCTCCGGCAGTTCCCTGATTTTCAGCAAGTTTTCCAGCAGGAAGCGGCAAGGGCACGCCAGGGCGGTGCTTACCTGGCTCAAGGAGATTTCTCCAGGCAGGGTCCAGGCGAAGGGATGGTCAAGGTACCCCGGAAAGGCAGAAGATGCCGGGGCCTGAAACACGGCCTGAATGGCTGGAGACCGCAGCCAGGCTGGATTTGGGGTGGTCAGCACCGCCATCTCGGCCTGGCGCCACTCCCCCAAATACACCGGGGTGCTCACCAACTCCTCCTGGTCCACCACCCGGGGCCGGGTCAGGGTGAGGCAGGGCGCCGCGCCCAACAGATTGTGGAAGAGTTCCGCGGCAAAGTGATGCTGGCTCTGAAACGTCCCGCCCAGGACCAGGCGTTTTTCACCGGCGGAGAGCAGGGGGAGGGGCCGGGGCGGGGCCGGCAGGGTCCCGGAGTTCATGCCCAGGCAGAAGACCTGGGAAAAGTCCAACCCCCGCATCTCCAGGAGGCCCAGGACCTGGATCCCCGCGGTCTGAATCCCCGGGCCGGGCAGGATAACCCTCTGGGCCCCGATTTTCAGCCACTCCAGAAACTCCCCGGCCGTAAGCCCAAGCGACCCCAGCGCGGTTTCGAGTTCGGGCAGGAGCCCGTCAAGGCGATTCCAGGACTCCCGTTCGGCCTCACCGAGCCCCCGGGGGAACCCCAGTTCCTGCCAGGCGGCCTTAAGAAGGCGGCCCCACTGCCCCGCGGGGGCTGCGGGCAACTTCAGGGAGTTCCAGACCCGGTCCAGCCGCGGCAAAACCGCTCTATCCGCCTCGGGGGGCCGGGATCGGAGCACCGCCTGGCGAAGCTGATCCCACCCCTGATCCACCCGCCGCTCCCGGAAAGCCCGGTCCCATTGGGCCGGTGGGCCGCCATGGACCTGCACCTCTCCGTAATAAGGAGACAGGAGCAGGGAGACCAGGTCTTCCCGGCGCTCCCGGGCCGCGATAAAGGTCAGGGGCAGCAGGGCGGCCCGGAACAGGGGGACTTCGGACAGGTTCGGCCCCTGGGAGAAATTGTAGGCCCAGCCCTCCGGGGACTGGGGCGGCCCCAGCAATTCGGCCAGGACTCGCCGCAGCTGGGGAGTGTAAGCGTCGATGGCCAGGGCGGTGACTGCCAGGCGGTGCAGCGGCAGGCCGCTTCGGGCGAGTTCCACCAGCTGGGCCGCCACCCAATGCAGTTCCTGCCCGGGGTCGGGAAGAGCCACCGCCTGCCGCACGTTCTCAAGGTCGCCCCCCACCTGGAGGTGGACCACCTGGGTGCGGCGGCTGACCTCCTTAAGCCAGAGGTCTTCCATGGGCGCCGGGGTTTCCAGGCCCGCGACCAGGAGCCGGGGGGGTAGCTTGATCTTGCCCTCCCTAAGGGCGGTCGTGAGATAGGCCGGGAGTTCCCCGGGGCTCAGCCAGCCCCCGGCCCGCAAGAGATCGACATAGATGCCGGTGACCCGACGGCGCCAGGCCACCAGCGGCGAATCCCCCTCGCCCGCGGTGGGGCGGGCGTCCCCGCCCGCCATCGAGTAGCGGCACAGGAGGGTGTGGGCTTCGTCTAAAGCCTGGGCCCAGACGAGCTCGGGGGTGGGGCCGGACGGCGGCGGGGCCGTTTGCAGGGCTTGACGCCACCGGGCCAGGCGCACCAGGGCCGGGGCCAAAGCTTCTTGGGGCCACAGCCCCTGGAAGAGCTCGGACCACCAGGCGTTGAGGGTGAAGAGCGGCAGCGGTTCCCAGGCGGAGCGGCCGGCCTCCAGCGCCGCCAGGCGCTGCCGGTGCCAGACCTGGTGCGCCAGCCGCTGGTGGGGGACGACCGCCAGGGCGCCGGGGCCGGCGTGGGCCAGCAGGTAGTCTTGCAAGGCGGCGCCGGAGGGGAAGAATTTATGAGGGGTGCCGAAAGACAAAGACATAACGCCTGGCATTTTCATAGGCAATTCTTTGGTGGCGCCGGCGTCTCGCCGGGGCTTGGTGTATCAGGGTGCGCAGTGCCTACATGGCGGGCAATGCCCGCCCTACATTACTGGCACGGAGGCCCGCGCTGCCATCATATCAAGCGGTTTGCTCCTGGCCGTGGGAATTCAAAATCTCCCGCAGTTCCTCGCCTTCCAGGACCTCTTTTTCCAGGAGGATTTTGGCGGCTTTCTCCAGGACCTCCCGGTCTTTTTCCAGGACATCTTTGGCCCGCTGGTGCGCTCGGTTCAGAAGCGCCGCCACCTCCTGGTCGATTTCCAAAGCCGTGGCTTCGCTGTAATCCTTGGAGCCGGGGGAGAGCATGGTGTCCAGGAACAGGGGGCGCCGCTCCCGCTCGAAGGTGATGGGCCCCAGGTGTTCGCTCATGCCGTACTCCCGCACCATGGAGCGGGCGATGTCCGTGGCCCGGTAGAGGTCGTTCTGGGCCCCGGTGGAAATCTCGTTGAAGGTCAACTCCTCGGCCACCCGGCCGCCCATCATTACGGCCATGCGGTCTTCCAGCTCGGTCTTGGTCATCAGGTAGCGGTCTTCGGTGGGCAGCTGCATGGTGTAGCCCAGGGCGCCGATGCCCCGGGGGATGATGGACACCCGGTGCACCCGGTCGGTGGTGGGCAGGGCTTCGGCCACCAGGGCATGGCCGGTCTCGTGATAAGCCACGATCTCTTTTTCCCTGGGGTTCATAACCCGGTTGCGCTTTTCCAGGCCGGCCACCACCCGGTCGATGGCCGCCTCAAAGTCGTCCATCTCCACGCTGGACTTGTTTCTCCGGGCCGCCAGCAAGGCCGCTTCGTTGACGATGTTGGCCAAATCCGACCCCACCATGCCGGGGGTGCGGGCCGCCAGGGTGTGGAGGTTGGCCTCCGGGGAGATCTTGATGTTCCGGGTATGGATCTTCAAAATATCTTCCCTACCCTTGAGGGAGGGCCGATCCACCAGGATGTGGCGGTCGAAGCGCCCGGGGCGGATCAGGGCCGGGTCCAGGATCTCCGGGCGGTTGGTGGCGGCCATGATGATCACCCCTTTGCGGGTGTCGAAGCCGTCCATCTCGGACAACAGCTGGTTCAGGGTATTTTCCCGTTCTTCCGGGCCGCCCATGGGACTAAGGCCCCGGGCCTTGCCGATGGCGTCCAGTTCGTCGATGAAGATGATGCAGGGTGCCTTCTCCTGGGCCGTGGCAAAGAGATCTCGCACTCGGGCGGCGCCCACCCCCACGAACATTTCCACGAAATCGGAGCCGGACAGGCTCATAAAGGGGACCCCGGCCTCTCCGGCCACGGCCCGGGCCAGCAGGGTCTTGCCGGTGCCCGGGGGACCCACCAGCAGGACGCCCTTGGGGAGGTTGCCCCCCAGGACCTGAAATTTGGCTGGGGTCTTCAAGAACTCGATGATTTCCTTCAGTTCCTCTTCGGCTTCTTCCACGCCGGCCACATCCTGGAAAGTGACCTTGGTTTCGTCCTGGACATAAACCTTGGCCTTACTCTTGCCCACGGTCATGAGGCCGCCGGCGCCGCTGCCGATCTTCCGGAAGAAGTAGACCCAGATGCCGATGAGGAGCAGGAAGGGGAACACCCAGGCCAGGAGAGACGTGAGCCAGGTCTTTTCCTGGACGGCGCGATAACTGATATTGTCCTTGGCCAGGAGCTTCACCAGATCCTGGTCTTCCAGCCTCACCGCCGAAAATATCGGCTTTTTCTTGTCAAACTGCTTTTCCAGGGTCTGGGGCAGGTCAGGCTTCTTTCTCTCTTTGGCCAATTCGTCGACGCCCTTGGGCAAAAGGCTGCCCGTGATGCTGTCAGTGCTGACGACCAGGTCATCGACGCCCTTGATCTGCACCAGGTGGCGAAATTCGCTGTAACTGATCTCCACGGACTGTTGCATGGCGCTGTAATATTGAAAGATCGACAGCAACAGGATTAAAGCCAGCACATACCAGACGCCGTAACGGGCCATGGAGGAGGGGGGGGGCTCGGTCATGATTACCTCATACCTCTTTATTACCGGGTAGTTCGCTGCACATAATATAACGATTGAGGCGGGATAAGCAACCTGATCTTCCCGGGGCCTTGCGGACGGGTCGCGTCCTGCTTATGATATAAAAATATCCCTTTGCCGGGCCGCAGGAAAATTTGACTGTAGGGGCGGGTTTAAAACCCGCCCCTACAGATGCTTGGTAGATTTGATTGAAGTCGATACGGACAATTTGCCATCTAAGGAGCGACGCATGGAAAACGAATTAAAGAATCTGGATATTGATAAACTCCCCCTGCCCAAGCTGGTGGAGGCACTGCGCCAGGCCGCCAAACGCTGCCAGTGCGAGGGGACCCGGGAAGCCATCTTTACCGCCCGGGGCCGGGATAATGTCGTAAATTGTCTGGCGTGCGAACCGATCTATGATGTCCTGGAATCGTTAGAAAAGGCGCTGAAAATCCTGCAACCGGGGAAATAGGGTTTCCGATAAACCAGAAAAAAAACCGGCGGGCACGGAGGCCCGCCTGACCAGAAAAGCCCGGGCGGCGGGGCGGCCGTCTCTGGCCGCCTGATCCCCCTAAAACAAGGCGGGGTGCGCCCCTTTGCGGGGCAGCTTGGCGAAATACTCTGCGGCCCGGTTGGTGGCCATGCGGCCCCGGGGGGTGCGCTGCAAGAAGCCGCATTGGATCAGGTAGGGCTCGTAGACATCTTCCAGGGTGTCTTCCTCTTCGCACAGGGCCGCGGCCAGGGTTCCCAGGCCCACCGGCCCGCCGTCGTACTTCTCCAGGATGGTGAGCAGGATCTGGCGGTCCATGCGGTCGAACCCCAACTCGTCCACGTCCAGCAGGGTGAGGGCGGCGTCGGCGCAGTCCCGGGTGATGCGGCCGTCACTCCGCACCTGGGCGTAATCCCGCACGCGTTTCAGGAGACGGTTGGCAATGCGGGGGGTCCCCCGGGAGCGCCGGGCGATTTCCCAGGTTCCATCGGCATCTATCTCCACCCCCAGCACCTGGGCGGCCCGGCGGGTGATCTGGGCCAGATCTTCCACCCGGTAAAATTCCACCCGGAGCATCAAACCGAAGCGGTCTCGCAAGGCCGGAGTGAGGAGACCGGCCCGGGTGGTGGCTCCCACCAGGGTGAAATGGGGCAACTCCAGCTTTAGAGAGCGGGCCCCCGGCCCCTGGCCGATGATGAGGTCCAGGCGGAAGTCCTCCATCGCCGGATAGAGGATTTCTTCCACTATCGTGGGCAGGCGGTGGACTTCGTCAATGAACAGGACATCCTTGGGAGCCAGGTTGGTGAGCAGGGCCGCCAGATCCCCGGCCCGCTCCACCACCGGTCCCGACGTGGACTTGATGCCCCCGCCCATTTCGTGGGCGACGATAAAAGCCAGGGTGGTCTTGCCCAAACCCGGGGGACCGTGCACCAGGATGTGGTCCACCGGCTCGCCCCGGCCCAGGGCCGCAGCCAGAGCAATCTCAAGGTTGCGCCGCAGTTCCTCCTGGCCCACGAACTCGGCCAGACTCCGGGGCCGCAACCCCGCCTCCAACCCCAGGTCCTCCGCCTGGAGCCGAGGATTGACGATGCGTTCTTCCTCGCTCATGTGAGGCTAATGTACCCCAGCCTAAGCAGCTTTGCAAGCGGGGCGGCTTGCCTCAAATCCAGAAAACCTTGGCCCCAAGGCCCAGGTTTGATAGACTTAGCTTAGACCATGGGCGTAAATAAGAAAGAAAGGCATGCGGTATGGAGGAAACAACTAAAAATAAATCATCGGTAAAAGTTCGCAATCCTAGCGATCACATGGCAAATGAGAGGACATTTCTTGCCTGGATCAGAACAAGCATTGGCATAATGGCATTTGGTTTTGTCGTCGAGAAGTTTGCGTTTTTCATGAAAAATTTATCATCATTTTTGGGAAAATCAGTTGCTCATGAATCTGCCCCCTCTTCGGTAGGATATTCATCGATTTTTGGCATAGTCCTGGTTGCGTTCGGGGCCTTGATGGGAGTACTTGCATTTATTAGATATAAAAAGGTCGAAAAAGAAATCGATGAAGATACATATCGACCGTCATTATTGCTTGATATCCTTCTTACCCTCCTCGTCATTGGTATGGGGGCTTTCTTTGTAGTTTACATGATTTATAATATTTAAACCCTCTTCTATATTTTATTATGCAACTTGCGATATCCGCACAGGGAATCGGCAAGGGTTTCCGCACCGGGCTGTGGGGCCCGGTCAAGCCGGTGCTCCGGCAGGTGGACCTCACGGTCGCGCCCGGGGCCATCTTCGGCGTGCTGGGGCCCAATGGCGCCGGCAAGACCACCCTCATTTCGATTTTGGCCACTCTGCTGTTGCCGGACACCGGCCGGGCCAAGGTATTGGGCCTGGATGTGGTCCGGGAGGCGGCCCGCCTCAAGGAGCGCATCAACCTGGCGGCCAGCGGCGCCCATTTCCTCTGGTGCATGACGGTTTCGGACAGCCTCAGGTTCTACGGCCGGCTTTACGGGTTGGGAGGCCGGGCCTTGACGAACAAGGTGGAAAAGCTCCTGGACTTATTCGGGCTGGCGGAACACCGGGCGGTTACCTTCGAGCGGCTCTCCACCGGCCTCAAACAGCGTCTCGCTTTGGCCAAGGCCCTCATCAACGACCCCGAACTGCTTTTCCTGGACGAACCCACGTCGGGCCTTGACCAGGAGATGGCGCAGCATATCCGGGAGGAGATTCTCCGGCTCAACCGGGAGACCGGGGTCACCATGCTCCTGACCACCCACAACCTGCGGGAGGCTGAGATGCTGTGCACCGAGGTGGCCTTCTTAAAAGGGGGCCAACTGATCAGCGAAGGCCGCATCCCGGATTTGCAGCGGCGCCTGGGGTTGGGGGACCACCTGAGCCTGATCTTTAAGGACTCCCCGGCGCCGCTGGACTACGGCCGCCTGCCCGGGGTGTTGCGCTACACGGTGCAGGACTCCCGGGTGGACCTGGTGCTGGACCGGGTGGACGAGCGGCTGCCGGCTATCCTGGAGGCCGTGTATTTGATGGGAAAGAAGCTGACTAAGGTGGTGGTCAAGCCCGTGGACCTGGAAGAAATTTACCATGAAATTACGCACTCACCTGAATAAGATCTGGGCCTTCAGCACCCGCAGCACCCTGGTGAACCGGCGCAACGTCTTCGCCATCTTCGAGATGGTGTTCTGGCCGCTCATCGGCGTTTTTTCCGTGGGTCTCTTGACCCGGTTCCTGAGCCTGTCGGGGGAAACGGTGTCCTTTATCCTCATCGGCGCGGTGACCATGAACACCGTCCAGATTGCCCAGTTGGACCTGTCTTACGCCCTGCTCTATTCCGTCTGGTCCAAGAGCCTGAAACATGAATTCATCGCCCCGGTGCGCCTGTTCCACATCCTCGTGGGCTCGGGCCTGGTGGGGTTGGTCCGGGGCTTGCTGGTCTTTGTGATCATGGGAGGTCTGAGCGTCTACTTTTTCGACATGGATCTGGGGCGGCCCGGCCCGGCGGGGCTGATCTTCTTTCTCCTGGGCATATTTCTGAACGCCGCCATTATCGGGGCCCTGGTCCTGTCGTTGGTGCTGCGTTTCGGCCAGCGGGCCGAAGTGGCGGCCTGGGCCTTTTCCTACCTCATGCTGCTCCTGTGCGGCCTCTACTATCCGGTCAGCGTGCTGCCCCAGGGGGTCCAGTTCCTGGCGCAGCTCATTCCGCTCACCTATTTTCTCGATTATTTCCGGCACTTCTATGGCTTCCCCCTGACGTCCAGCCACCCCCTGCTTTACGGGTTCTCCCAAACTGTGGTATACCTGTTCGTCAGCTACGGCTTGGTCGCCCTGAGCTTGCGGTCCGCTTACCAGCGGGGCATTTTACTGCGGTTGTCGGATTAAATGCCGGACCAGAACGCGGCCGGGGCGGGTTTGAAACCCGCCCCGGCCGACTATCCCAGAGGCTCTGTCTTTTAACTGAAAACCGAAAACTGAAAACGGTATTGAGTATGATCGGCGTGTTTGATTCGGGCTTCGGCGGGCTGGTGGTCTTGCGGGAGTTTTTGCAGGTCCTGCCGGATTATGACTACCTCTACCTGGGGGACAATGCCCGGATTCCTTACGGCACCCGGTCCGACCAGGTGGTGATCCGCTTCACCGAGCAGGCGGTGGATTATCTCTTCCGCCAGGGCTGCCGGCTCATCATCCTGGCCTGTCACACCGCCTCGGCCCGGGCCTTGCGGCGCATCCAGCAGGTCTGGCTGCCGGCCCGCTACCCCGGCCTTCGGGTCCTGGGGGTGCTGATCCCCACGGTGGAAGAGGCCGTGGCCCGGACCCGGGTGAAGCGCATCGGGGTCATCGCTACCGAGGGCACCGTGATCTCCCAGTCTTTCGATCTGGAGCTGAAAAAACTCGACCCCGAGGTTGCGGTCGTCCAGCAGGCCTGTCCGCTCCTGGTGCCCATCATCGAGAGCGGGGAGCAGGAGTGGGAAGGCGCCACCCTGATCCTGCGCCGCTATCTGGCCCCCTTCCAGGGCGTGGACACCCTGATCCTGGGCTGCACCCACTATTCCATCTTGAAAGACCAGATCAGGGCCATCCTGGGCCCCGGCCACGATCTGATCTGCTCCGGCCAGGTCACCGCGGCCAAGCTGGCGGATTACCTCAATCGCCATCCCGAGATGGAGAGCCGCTTAAGCCGGGGCGGGACCCGCCGTTACCTCACCACCGACCTGACGCCGCGCTTTCAGCAGTTGGCCAGCCTGTTCATGGGTCATCCCCTGATCTCCGAACTGGTGGAGTTGTGAAGCAGCGGCCAGTGGTCAGTTGCCAGTTAAGAAAACTCCTTCTGCATTCAAACTCAGAATCCTGGCTATCCACGAAACCAAGTACGCCTTATACCAAGTTGCGCTCATAGAAGTAAGAAAAGCTGTTGTCGGGGCGCACCTGCGTGTGCGCCCTCTTGTGGGCGGACACATGGGTCCGCCCCTACACAAGAAAAAGGTAAATTACCTGTATGATCGCAACTTGGTATCACGGGTTCCCCGTCTCCTCAGGCGTTGGCGCTTCGGGTTCGGGTTCGGGCTCAGGCTGGGGAAGAGGCTCCACTACCTCCGGAGCGGGCGGGGTAGCGATTGGCCCTCTGGAAGAGCCAGAAGGAATTCCGGCCCGATTCTCAACGCCCGGCTTTTTCTCATCAGGGGTCTTATCCGGTAAGTTATTGGTGATGTGCACAGTTCCCTGACTGTCAGTAAACCGTTGAATCTTTCCGTAGGCCGTCGAAGACGCACAGATCCACAATCCCAAAGTAAGCATGAAAAATTTTATCAGGACAGGCAACCTGCGCTCTTTCCGCAAACCTAATCAGCAGCCCGCGAACCGGCCCCGGCGGCTTCTTGGACATAACATTACCGTTAAACAGCCCTCTATTGCAAGTATGATGACCTCGTAAAAAGTCTTTTTCCCCTCCCCTGGTGGGAGGGGATTAATACCAAACTGCGATCATACAGGTAATTTATCTTTTGTAGGGGCGGACCCATGTGTCCGCCCCTCAGGTTGGGCGCACACGCGGGTGCGCCCCTACAAACCGTGAGTTTTTCTTACCTCTATGCGCGCAACTTCGTATAAGGGGAGGGGGAAGATAACTCATCGAAGATATTAATTGTTTCACCCCCACCCTGACCCTCGCCCATCAAGGGGGAGGGAATTTTGGACTTTTTACGAAACCATCATGGATGACTTGTTCTTTACGGCCTGGAAAAAACCGGAGAATTTTGCGGTTATTAATTCCCGCGCTCTGCCCAGCCCGGTTAGGGGGGACTAATCTCATGGGGTCGTATTCACCAAAATACTACTCACGCCGCTGAGGATGGCATCAGCCACTAGGGAGGCGTCCATCTGGGGAGGAGTAAATTTGTCGAACCGGTTCAGAGCGATGAAGATGGTGCGCCCCGAGTCGGGATAATACAGCCAGCGTGTGAGAACGCCCGGGTTTTCGCCGCCGTGACCGTACATTTTCTCCCCAAACCAGGGGTCCGAGTCGAAAACCTCCAGTCCGAAGCCGAAGGTGGAGGGGGCTTTAGGGGTAGTCATCTGCGAAAGAGACTGGGCGTTCACCACCTTGCCCCCGAAGAGGGCCCGGGCCCAGGTAAGCATATCTTGGGCGGTGCTCACCCCGGACCCGGAGGTCCAGTCCCAGGAGAGATCCCAACCGGAGGTGTCCACGAGCTGAGAGGTGTCCACGAGGGTGGGGTAATAATCGACGTCGATCCAACAATAGTCCCGGGTATAAGGACCGGTTTTCTGGCCGCTTCTGGTGAGGGCGGTGCGGGACATCTCCCGGGGGCTGAAGAACCGGGTCCGGATGGCATCCTCTAAGGGTTCATCGGTGGCAGCTTCGGCAATCTTCCCCAGGAGATAGTAACCGGCGTTGCAATACTCAAATGCCGTGCCCGGGAGGAAAGCGGAGTTGTAAATCCAATATATGACTTCATCATAAGAAGAATCTGAAGGCCAGGCATAGTAAGGATCCGACAGCATAAGGTCAGTGAAAAATGGGTCACCCACATAGTCATAGAGACCGCTGGTGTGGTTCAGGAGCATGGCCACGGTGATCTGAGCACGGAAGGGCACGGTTCCAGGCGCTAGAAGGGCCGGCAGCCATTTTTCCACGGTATCGGACAGGGCGATTTTGTTCTCCTCCACCAGCTTCATAATGAGCGCCGCCGTGAAGACCTTGGTGACCCCGGCGAGGCGGACCTGCATGTCCGGCGTCATGGGCACGTTGGCGTCCAAATCGGCCTTGCCGGCCGCGCCGATCCACACGCCGTCTTTGGTCTGCACGGCCAGGATCGCTCCCGGGACTCCGGCATCGCTCACCTGCGCGTCCAGGAGGGCCTGGAGTTGGGCGGTCGGAAGGGAAGGAGGGGTGATTGGCGTTTGGTTTTCCCCTTGATTTATCGGGAGGGGAGTCGGAATCGTGGTGCTTCTAAACCCCGATGGTGCACCGCCCCCAAGGATTCCCCCAACATTCGCCGGCGAGTTGGAGGGAAAACCACCAACTGCCATGCCCTCTCCACTTCCCGAGGCGCCTCTGGCTTCTCCACTTTTCATGGACCCGGTCACACTCTGGGGCTCGCCAGTATCCCCGGCCCGGTTAGCGCCTTTCCCTTTTTTGGTTTTGGCGGTTTTGGCCTCTACGTCATCATCGGTCTCTTTAGACGCAGGTTCCTCAGCCTCTTTAGGCGCAACGTTCTCAGCAGGTGTTTGGTCCCCGCTGACTGGCGCGCTGGCGGTAAATCTACTTCCTTCGGTACTGCGAGGGACTTGAATCTCCCCTTTCTTTCCCACGGTAACTTGATCCCCTTTGGCATCCTTCGGGGCCGTTCTTATGATAATCACCTGCTCCGCGGGTTCTTGTGGAGAAGAGGTTTGTCCCTTTTCAGGAACAGGAGCCTTCCCCGGCATACTTCCGGTGTAAGCCGGCAGGGCCAGGATTAAACCCAAAATTATGGGAAAAAACTTTTTTATCATCTTCAATCAGTAAACAAGGGCGTATGCCGCCCCGGCTTTCCCCAGGCTCACCCTTACCGAGCGGTGCTGGCCGGCTTCGGGTTGATTATTTCCTGGGAAATCTCCACGTACATCGCTCCACCCCGATAAGTGGACTTAATGGCCAACTTCTTGGAGAAGGAGCCTGCGGTCACCATTAAGAAACTCTCTCCCTCTTTGACCACAGTGAGCTTTACTCTATGGCCCGAACGAGGCGCAACTCTCACCATGGTGGGGTCGCTGGAGTACCACGTCGGGCTTAGGTCATACTCGACCCTAAAAACATCCAGACCAACGGCCCGGGCATAGCCCACATAGTACTTCCCGTTTTGGATATCGGTAAATTTGGCGGGTGACACCCATACTTCACCCATGAAAAAATTTTCCTTGGTTATGCTCTGGACTTTAAGCTCTACCTTAAGGGCGGTTATTGTCACCCCGGCGTCAGGGCTTTTACCCCATGCCGGGCCCATGGGCAGGGCCAGAAGCAACCCTAACCCGATAACTATCCACCACCAGCGCTTTGCGACCATAACTATGTCCCTCTATTCGAGTATGCGAAATTTTTCGGCATCCTATCGATGCCTGCGTCAAGCTTGGCCTTTGAGACTCTTTTTCACGCTTGACCCCCTGAACCGTTCCTCGCAGCCAAGGCCTCGCCAGTGACTTAAGGAGTAAACTGATTCGCGTTGAGAAAGGGTTGCAGCGGCGGCAGCGGCGGCGATTCGCCCGAGCGGCCGTCCCGGCCCACCGCCGGGACCTTGAAAGTGATCTCCACGCCGGTCTTCGTGGTCCCGTGAGGCACAATCAGCTCGGGGTGATCAAAGGGACGAGATTCGTTTCTCACCCGGTTGTCGGTCAACGCCATCAGAAAGGACACCAGATCATTTTTATCCAATGGCTGCCCAATAAGCCGGCCGATGGGAGCTATCAAGGGGTCCAGGTCCGCCAGATTATTTTCATCAAAGTTGCCGCCCCGGGTATAAAAGTCCACCACCTGACGCAAGGTCGCCATGCCGCCATTGTGCATAAAGGGGCCGGTGAGTTCCACATTGCGGAGCTGGGGTACCTTAAAGGCCCCATGGTTGCCGTTCCGGTCCGGCGGTTGCGTGTTGCCGATGGGCAAGGGCGGGATAAAACCGGCAACATAGCTGGCCTGCGCCCCGGTCGGTGGACTGTTATAGCTTGGCGGTATCAGGCCATCCCTCAACAACATGCCGAGGCGGCTATAATCCAGGGGAAACTCAGCGCCGGTTAACGGGTTGATAAACGGTGCGGTCGCAAACCGGCCCAGGTCGTTTTGAGTCGGCACCACGCCGATATTATTCCACCCGTTATCATAAAAGGCTATCAGGCGGTCGGCGGTGTTCATTATTTCAACGGCTGCCGCGGGCGGCAGAAACAGGGGAGGAAATCTGGCCAGGGCGGCGCCATTGACTATTGGTTCGGCGGCCTGAGTACTGATCGGGAGAACGTGGCAGCCGGTGCAACCCACCGCCTGGAAAAGCGCCAGGCCGCGCTGCTGCGGTGGGGTCAGATTGGCGGCGCCTCCCAGGAAGAGGTCGAAGGGGGATTCGCCGGAAATCAGGGTCGCCTGATAAAGCTGCACCGCCAGACCGAAAAAGAGGGAGAAGTTGGCCTCCATCTGGGTGAACTGATTGGTGTTGCCCGGAGTGGCCGGCCCGGCAACCACTTTAAGGCCGAGGTCTGGGTTGGCCGGATTGACAAACTCAAGATGCTGGGTGGTATTATTCCAATACTGGGGTTGAAACGCCGCCTGGATCATGGCGCTATACGTGGTGTTCAGACCTTTAATCAAGGTAATCACGTCACCGATCTTCGTGGACTTGGCCAGGGGAGATTCCAGCACGCTGTCCCGGGGATGCACCGCCTGTTTGGCCAGGGGCGGCAGGCTGAGCATCTTTTTGCCGAGCTTGGGCCAGGTGCGCCCCCGGAAAGACATTTCCAAGTCGCTGAGGGGCGGTCCCACCGCCTGGGAGGCCAGGGAGGCGTTTTCCAGCCGGACCCTGGCCGGAGTGAGTCCCGTGCCTTTATCCTCGAAGACCCTGGCGTTAGCATCCGCCGGGCCAAAGGGATTGACGCCGTTAAAGATGTTGTTGGCCCGCCCATCCCAGAAATTGGCAAAATTAAAGGCCGCGTTGATGACCGTGGGGGTATTGCGGGGCTCCACCCGCCGGACGTTGACTCTATGACCCCTGAGGTTAAGGTTCCAGATGGGGTCGATCAGGGGAGTGCTGATATCCACCGCGCTCCCTAACTTGATGTCCACAAACTGAGCCAATCTAACCCCCTGGGAAGAAGCGACGTCGTGATTGAACGGCCGCGCCAGGGGGGCATCAGTATCGGGATCGACGGGCTTAAAAAAGGGAAAGCTAGCCTGGGTCAAGGTGGAGTTCGGACCGTGAGGGGGGCTAAAAGTAGTGGAGCCCCCTAAAATATCCGGATTCATCTGGTTGCGGAACCGGTTGTCGGCGCCGGCATGGAAGTGACAGCTGGCGCAGGCCGTCATGCCGTCGCTGCCCACCTGCATGTCCCAGAAGAGGGCCTTGCCCAATTGGATGGCGGCGTTTTTGTCGAATACATAGCTGGCAAGAAAAACCGGTTCTGGAACCGTAAACGCGCTCAGCGGTTGGGCCCAGCCGGTTCCCCCGAGCAGCGCCAGGCTAAGGGCGATGGCCAGTAACCCGAAGACTTGCCTTATCATCAACTTTTTCTTGACCCTTTTTTTCGGCATGGGAAGTTCCTCATCCTTAATATTTGGGATAAAAATCTCTCATCGGCTCAATCATCCAACAGTAACAGCGGCAAATACGGCAGACCGGCGCGCCTCTCCGCTTTAATATTATCTATGGCCAGCCGGCCTATAATGGTGGGGGGCGGAAAAGTGGCCGCCGCGTTATGGATGACCCGCAACTCGCCGGCGTTGGTTAAAGCCGCCGGCACGCTCCCCCGCGCGGCGGTAAGGTCGCCTGGACTGATGGGGAATACCGCGGTAACCCAATCACCCCCGGCAGGCAGAGACAACCCCTTCGTTGACACCGCAATATTGAGCGGCGGCAGACTGCCCACCGCCACATCGCCGATCACGACCCGCACCTGAAGGCCGTTGGGACCGGTATTTTTCAGCGACATGGTAATGAAATTCACGCCCGCGGCCAGGTAATTTCCTGACCATTGGGCGTTGCGATTAACGACGGATAGCCTGCTCCCGGGACCCACGGCGCCGTCGATGGCGGTAACTTGCATAAAGGCGTCGCCAACGCCGCCGGGGCCGCCGCCGGGAATAATTTCCGGGGGAAACGGCGGCTCAATGCCGCCTAAGCCGGCATCCCAGTTCTGCAGCGTGCCGTATTGGAAGGTATCGATCCAGCCGACAGTCACCGCGGCAGCGGCTTTAACATTGTCCACGCCTAGTTGACCCACAGCCGAGGGGGGGGGGAAGGTCGGGTTCGGGTTGTGCATGATCCGCAACTCACCGGCATTGGTTAAGGCCGGCAGCACATTCCCCCGGGCCGCAACCATCCGGCTGGGAGTGATGTTGAAGGTCGCGGCAACCCACCCGCCGCCGGCCGGCAGAACCACCGAGTCCCTGGACACCGCCATATTGAGCGGCGGCAGACTGCCCACCGCCACATCGCCGATCATGACCCGCACCACCAGGTCAGTGGCCCCCGTGTTTTTCAGGGACATGGTAATGACGTTCACGCCCCCGGCCAGGTAATTCCCTGACCACTGCAAGTCCCGGTTTATGACGTTTATTCTGCTCCCCGGATTTGGCAGTCCCCCGATCCCGGTGATTTGCATATAGCGGTCGCCGACGCCCCCGGGGCCGCCATCTGGAATCACCACCGGGGGAAAGGGAGGCTCGATACCGCCCAGCCCCGCATCCCAGTTCTGCAGCGTCCCGTCTTGGAATGTATCGATCTGGCCGAGAACCACCGCGGACCCCACGGTCGGTTGCAGAAGGACGGCCGCCAGCAGCAGGGTTCCCAGAAGCCACCTCAATACCTTCACTCGGATAATCCCCCTTAAACCCCTAGTTGGGCGTCATCCCAACCCCAACCCGGCGCACATCCCCGGGGGCCGCGGCGGCGGTGCTGCCGCCGCGCCCCGGGGGCGGGCTTAATTAATCACAAAGGGTATCCGGGCGGTCTTCACAATCCGCTCCCGGCCGGGGACATTCTCCCCCCGGGTATCAAAGAACTCCACCGTGGCGAAGGCGTTGACCGCGGTGTCCGTCCTGATCAGGGCGTCAATGCGCCGGGCCACGCTGTAACGAATGGGAGTCCCGGCCGGCACCCTATAGGCGTGGCTGTACCGGGCCAAAGGCGGCACCCCCAGGGCCCGGCCGTCCCAGGCAATGATCACCACGTCCACCGGGAAGGTGACCCGCATGGAGTTGTAGGAGGCGCAGAGGGCGCGGACCAGGATGGTCTTGCCCCTCTGGGCGTTGACGGACACCTGCATCCCGGTAACCCCGCCGTTGAGACCCGGGGGAACGACCACGTTAGGCGGGATGGTCCCCAGGACCCCAGGGGCGTTGGGCACCACCACACCGGTGATAAACCAGTTATCCGGGTTGAAGTCATGGAAGTGCCCGTGCCAGAACTGGTCGTCCACCCCGGGCCGGTTGAGGATGGCGGGATACCAGGCCCTGGCCTCCAGCCCGATCTGGTTGTGCCAGTAGGAGTCCATGTCATCACAGACCCAGAGGGCCTCATAATCATAGGGGACGGTATAGGCGTGGGGGTCCCCGCTGGCCAGGTCGCCGGCCACGAACCCCGGGAACTGGGGAAACGCCGCCAGGCTGGCCGCGGTGCGGCGCGGGTAGCCGCCGGCGGTGAGAGGGTTAGCATAGGCGTCGGGCGGCTCGATGATGAGGAAGCCGAAGAGTCCCATCTCAAAGTGCTGCACCGTGTTGCGGTGGCAGTGGTAGAAGTAGCTGCCGATGAAGTTGGGCTGCAACTGGTAGGTGTATTTCCCGATTTCCATGGAGGTATGCCCCACCCCGTCGTTCATGGGAGTAGGCTCGATGCCGTGCCAGTGAATGGTATGGGGCGGCGACGTCTTGCCCTGGGTCTCAGCATGGAAGATCACCCCCCGGGGCACCCGGAGGATAGTTCCCGGATAGGTGCCGCCTTTGGAGGCGTCCATGTCTTGGTCCCCGACGGCCATGATAACGAGGGGCGCCCCATTCCAACCGGTAATGGTGATGCCCTCAGTCAACGCCAACTGCACTGTGTTAGGAACTTTCACATCGCCTAAGCCAAGGGACTCCATAAATGCCGGCACGGGATTGGTGGGGGTCAGCAACTCAGGGGTGCCGGGGCTTTCCTTGGGCGGGTCCCACATCTTGGCCCACATGCCTTCCATGCCGGCAATGGACCGGCGGGGTATGATAATACCGGAATTTGGCAGCGCCATCTTATCTCTCCTTATCTCCTGTTCATCAAGTAATCCAGAGAACTAGGCTTATGGTCCCGATCCTGATCTCAGGGGATCAGACCAGGGGGGGGTCGTTGCCTCCCCCCGGCTTGGTCACCGGGGCGCCGTTCCCAAAGGTCAGCATCATGTCAAAATCTTCATCCCGGGGAAAATCCTTCCAGCCGGGCGTGTTCCGGTCGCCGATAATAGTTATCCCCGAAATCGAGCCGCAGTTGTAGTTGCCGCCCTGGGCCGTCTGGGACGGCTCCGTATGGTCGTGCATGGCGTAGACCAGGGGCGACTGCCGCTGGTGGATATCCACGTTTACCAACGGGTTGAGGAAACTTTGTTTGAAGGTGCCGGTCGCGGGCTGATACATGGCAAACTCTTGCTGGGGGGGCCAGGTGGCGCCGAGGCCGGCCGGAAGGCCCGGGTCCGCCCGGCCGATGCCCCGGGTATTGGGGACATCCGGGGGCCGCATGAAGGGAATCACCATGTCGTAAATGTCCATGGATTTCGAGGTGAAGGTGTCCACCCAGAGAAGGTTGGATTGGACCCGCCCGTTGACGCAGGCGATGAAAAAGTGATTGCCGTGCAGATGCATGGAATGGGTCCACAACCCGGCGTTCATGACCCGGGCCAGGCACGGCTCCCCCACCCGGAGCATGGGGGTGATGGCCGGATGATTGTGGCTGAAATGCCCGGATTGCCCGCAGATGGTGAAGAAATGCGGCTTCTTGTTGAAGGCGTTGTTGATGGCAATCCCCGGGCCAAAGGGGAGGGGAAACGCCATCCTCGGATCGGTGTTGGTGGCGATGAGAGGAGGTAAGCCGGGCCTGTCAGTTTCCCCGATAAAGGCGTCCATGAACGCGGCCGCGGGGTAATCTGCGCCGGGCGTAAAGTTCCCCACCTCCTCAAAGAGCACGGGGCTGGCCTGGTGGAGCAGCCAGACGTACTGCCGGAAAGGCAGGGTGGGCGGGGTGGCCGCGGCATCCCCCTGTTCCCAGGCCAGGCCGGGCCACCAGGCGGCCCGGCCGAAATCGTTGAACAGTTGCTGGACATTGGGCGTGGGCAAGCTGTAAGGGGTCAACCGATTACCCCCCCGGGCGCGGGTGCCGCGCAGGTTGGCGGGCATGACGATGAAGGCGCCGTGCAGCCCCATGACCCGGTTCACCGGGGCATTCAGGTTGTCGTAGTAGAGATAGCTGCCCGCTCGGGTGACTCGAAAAGTTCCGGTCACGGTGGCCCCCGGCGCAATGGGACCGCTGTTGTACATGCCCGGGATGAAAAAAGCGTGGTCTTCATCCAGGTCATTGGTGATACTGATGTTGATGGTATCGCCCACGGTGGTATAGATTTGCGGCCCGGGGCAATCCGCCGGGAAATTCGGGGCGTTCGATTTATAGATCCAGAAGTAACAGGTAGCCAGGTTGTTCCCCGGTTCATGCGTCACCATCTCTTTGACGGCATCGGTAATGGTGAAATTCAGGGTCTGGGTCTGGACTGCGGCGTAGGCCGGGTTGGCCATGAGCCACGGCATCTTGCTGCCCACCACCAGGGTGGCCAGACCGCTTACGCCGTATTTAATAAAATCACGCCGTTTCATTGAACATCCTCCTTATAAATGGCTCCTGCCAAGAACCGGCCGACATCCGCCGCACTCCGCTATCCTTATTTTGAGAAATTGATCCTGCAACCTGAGATAATTTTAATCGTCTTCCGTTCATTAGAAAATAGGTAAAAATGCCTATTTTCAAACCCGCGGGGCTTGGTTATATTCTTTGCAAAACAGCGGAGAGTTTTGGAAGAGATCGACCGTTAGAACCAGTAGGCACTGATAAAGACCGGCTTCAATCATTAAAGGAGAACTGCCCATGCCCAGGTTGAGATCCAACCCATTTCTGTTCACCTCTCTTCTGGTGGCGGCCCTGGCGCTTTTCAGCGCCTCGACGCTGCTGGCCCAGCCCATGTCGAACCCTGAGGCCAAGCCCCCCAGGACCATGACCTGGGTTCTGACCAATGGTACGGTGATTGCCCCCGAGCAGATAAAAACTGACGGCAATCTCACCACCGGCTATGTGGTGGAAGCCACGGCCGCGGCCCAAGGCCGGGCTCGCGTCCTCGCCGGCAAGTTCACCATTAAATGTACGATCGAAAACAAAGGGGGAGGACAGTTCCTGCTCCGGGGCGCCTGGGACATAACCCGGGAAGGTGCACCGCAGACGACCCGCCGCACCCCCGACTCCATCAAGGGGACCCTCGTGGCGAATCTCGACTTCAACCCCGCGGCTTCCATCAATCAAGCTGCCGGGGCCGGACCCATCAACGGCAATGTTCTCGTCAATCCTAAGCGGCGCCATGCGGGTAAGGAAGTCAAGGCCAAGGGAACCTTCAAGGGTGACGAAAAATTTAATGGAACCATTTTCCTCTCAAGAAACTGAGGCGCGGCAGCACGACTTAAGCCGGTCCGCGGCGATCTTAGCAGGAGAACCGCAGGTCGTGCGAGATTTCCCGCAACTGTTCGTTGCGTTCTGAGAGAACCGCTGGTCAACCTTTATGCTTCTTTTAACGAGAACACCTAGGAGGGGATTATGAGGGCCCGTAAGCGTTTATTTTCAAAGTTCATAGTCGCGGTGCTGACGTTGTTGGGGAGCGTCGCGTTGGTCGCAGGCCCGATATGGGCATCCGCCCCGTCAGTTGCGCCGGCAGCAGGGCCGAGTTCCTTATCCAAGGCCCAGGTGGCGGAGGGTTACGGGCGACTTCCCCTATTTTTCACCGAAAACCAGGGGCAGGTTGACTCACGAGTGAAGTTTTATGCCCGGGGCCAAGGTCATGCCGTCTTCTTTACTTCCGAAAGCATGGCCCTGAGCCTGAGCCGGGCTTCCGACGATGCCAAGAGAAGGGGCGAAAAGAAAGGTAAAGCCAAAGGTGACCAGGCGTTGGTGCAATTGCGCCCCCAGGGAATGCGCCCCGGAGTGGAAATCCTGGCCACCGAACCCTTGCCGGGCAAGGTTAACTATTACCAGGGGAATGATCCCGGGAAATGGCGCACCGAGGTGCCCACCTATAAGTCGGTGCTGTACCGGGAGGCCTACCCGGGCATCGACCTGAAATTTTACGGTGCCGGCCAGCAGGTGGAGTACGACCTCATTATTAAACCCGGGGCGGATCCAAAACAGGTTAAGTTCCTCTACCAGGGGATCAAGGCCCTGAAAATCACGAAGGGCGGCGAGCTGACCATCACCTTGCCCGGCGGCGGCCACCTGGTCCAGCAGAAACCCGTGATCTACCAGGAAATCAACGGCCAGCGGGTCAGCCGGGAGGGGAAATTCCGGTTGCTGCCCGATAAGCGCGGTTATGGCTTTGATCTGGCCTCTTATGACACCCGCTATCCGCTGATCATTGATCCGGTGATCCTGGTCTATTCCACTTACCTGGGAGGCAACACCTGGGAATCAGGCAACGCCATTGCGGTGGACGCCTCCGGCAGCGCTTATGTGGCGGGCACCACCCAATCCGTGAACTTCCCCACCACCGTTGGTGTCGCTCAGACGGTTTTCGGCGGGGTGGAGGATGCCTTTGTCACTAAATTCAACCCCGCCGGCAACGCCCTGGTTTTCTCCACCTACCTGGGGGGCGCGGATGACGATATCGGCTTAGGTATTGCCGTGGACAGCACCGGCGCTGCCTATGTGGCGGGCGAGACCTTCTCCGCCAACTTTCCCCTGTCGGTGGCCCCGGCCCCGCTCCAAGCCGCCTTAGCGGGAACTAACAGCGCCTTTATGACCAAACTCAGCCCCACCGGGACCCTGGCCTACTCCACTTATCTGGGGGGGAGCGCGAGTGCTGCCGGGCCCGGCACGGGTTCGACTATCGGCAAGGTCATTGCCATAGATGGCGCCGGGATTGCTTACCTAGCCGGGGATGCCAGCTCCACCAACTTCCCCCTGGCGGGCGCCTCCGTCCAGACCACGCTTAATGGAAGCGTCAACGCCTTTGTCGCCAAGATTAACCCCGCCATCTCAGGCCCGGGTGGCCTGGTATACTCCACCTACCTGGGAGGCGCGGTGTCCGAGGCGGCGTGGGGGATCGCGGTGAATACCGCCGGCACCGCCATTTATGTGGCCGGCGAGACCCAATCCGGTGACTTCCCCATCTCGGTGGCCCCGTTCCAGGCCACGAATAAGGGGTTCACCAACGCCTTTGTCACCCGGATTGACCCCAGCGTTGGAGGCCTGGCAGGCCTGGTGTACTCCACCTACCTGGGAGGCTCCACGGTTATCCTTACCGGTTTGGGCGGCGACGATGCCGCTACCGGGGGCATTGCCGTGGATGCCGCCGGGAACGCCTACGTGGCCGGGAACACCGATTCCCTTGACTTCCCCATCACCCCGGGCGTCTTCCAGACTACCTTGAAAGGCGCCAGCAATGCCTTTGTCACCAAGTTCGATCCCACCGGGACCCCGGTATATTCTACTTACCTGGGCGGCAACGGCAGTGATCTCGCCTGGTTTATTGCGGTGGACGCTTTAGGCAATGCTTATGTCACGGGCGAGACCAGTTCCGCTAATTTCCCCCTCTTAGGTCCTCTCCAGAAGACCCTCACGGGGGCGCCCAATGCCTTTGTAACCAAACTCAATGCCGGGGGGACCGGCCTCCTCTACTCCACTTATCTGGGTGGAACTGCGACCGACTTTGGCTTCGGCATCGCAGTGGATTCTTCCTCGCGCGCCTATGTGGCGGGTTTCACCACCTCCACCAACTTCCCCACCAAGAATCCTTTTCAGGCTGCCCCGGCTCTAACTGCCACGGGGGCCGCCTTTGTTGCGAAGCTGCAATCGGGCACTATAACGCCGATCTATGAAGTGCTCCTTCTGGATGAATGATCCTCGGCGCCCAACTCCGGCGCCTCCCCAATAAGAGGCGCCGGCTATAATACGGAGAACTGGTCATGTTGAAGAAAGGTCGATTCCTTTGGTTGACCGTGGTGTTGCTCCTGGCTTTTGCCCAGCCGGGTCTGCCAGCCTTATCGGCGGTGGGGCCGGTGGTGCCGGATGCGGACGGAGATCCCCTGACGCCCCCTTGGGCCCCCCCGTTCCAACTGGGGGCGCCCACCGGTTTTAACGGTTTTCCCGTGTGGTACCGGGACAGCTTGGGGCAGACGCTGGTATTGGCCCCGGGGAATCCCCTGGTGTTCTCGGACCCGGTGGACCCCCTCAATCCCTTCTCAGTCCAAGTCGGGTTCGGCGGCGAAGCCATGTATTGGACCGGCGATGCCACGATGCCTACGTCTGCCGGTACGGCCGATTTGGGTATGGCCTTGGAGTGCACCTTTAATACCGGCGATCCCGCCCCCGGGGAGCAAATCGTCTTTGCCCGGATCCGGATCCGCATCGACACCCCCATCCCGGGAACCTACACCGTATTTCATCCCTACGGCGCCAAGACGTTCTCGGACGTCCCGGCGGGAATAAGGGGGATCAACGACACCTCCGACATCGGGATCGGCGCCCCGGGAGACTTCACGGGAGCGTTGAACGGCCAGATCGGACCCTTTTTACGCCAGGTGACCGGAGCGCCGCCGGGATATATCGGTGATGGGCTTCCTGCCCTGGTCACGGGCAGTCCCATCCCCAGCGCCCTCCATCCCTCGGGTTTCCAGAATTTTTTCCGGGTCGAAGGGCCGCCGGGCTCCGGTCTTGTTTGGGAAACCGATCAAATCGCCGTGGGGGGCAAATTCTATGACGGCACCCCCTACAACATTACCCGGGCCACCTATAATCGGAGCGCCGCCGGGGTCTTTGCGGATGTTTTCGTCACCGTCCCCCCGCCGGTCCCCGCGGGGACAGCTTTCAGGGTGAGGCGGCCTGATCAGCCGGCTGGATCTGGGGTTCTCATGACCCGCAGCCAGAACCAGTACTATGCCCGGGTCAACTTCCCCGCTGGTCTGCCGGCGAACCCGACGGTGGTTTGCACCGGCACCACCCCCGGTTTTACCCCCACGGTTCAGTCGTCATCTCTGGTGGCCGGAATCTTCATTACCAAGGCTGAAGCCACCCTGATCACGGGGCGTCCTAATCGTTATAATTTAAACATTGAAGCCTTTTCCACTGATGTCCAGGCTGCTCTGACGGCTACAGGTTGGAGTGCGGCCAAGGTGCCGATGATCCCGCCGGCGGCGCCGGGAGCTCCGTGGACTTTGAGGGTCGCCGGCCTCGCCATACCCCCGGCCACGGTGACGGTGCAATCCGCCGCCGGACAAGGGGTGCAAAGCAACGTCATGGTCGTTTTACCGTAAGCAACCTTGATGAAGTGTTACTTTTGGCAGACGGATGAATGCAACCCGACTCCGGCGCCGGCAAAATAAAATCTACCCGGCGCCCCGCCTTCCTGAGGGAAGGCGGGGCGCCTTTATTTTCAGGGCGCTTTGCCTCCGACCCGCATAAGTTGCGCCTCGCCCCCACGAGGCGGCGCCGGGTAAACCGGAGTGCCCCTCACAATCCCGGTTATACCAAGTTGCCATCAAACAGGTAATTTATTTGTAGGGGCGCCATGAATTGCGCCACGAAAGCATTGACAAATATTACTTCTATGCGCGCAACTTGGTATGAAACCTTGGATCAATAATGTTATTCTGAGTACTGATAAAAATTTCTTAAATTACCATTAGGTTGAGATTCTTTATTTCTTCAGGATGATAAAAACGGTTATTATATTCAATCAATATACAAAATTTCGGGAATCCCGGGACCATAGGTGATTCATTTTTATCCGATATTCAGAAATAGCACGGTTTGTAAATTCATGTTAAATTTAAAAAAGGAGCTTACCCAAAATTTCAGGTATATTTTTCTCGGGGTGAGAAGAGGTTGCCACCTATCCGTGGTCGACAATAAGAGAGCATTCCACCTATTCTCCTGGAATTCACCATGAGTCCTGACAAACGGTCATATAATCTGGCTATTGTGGGAGCGGGACGGCAAGGCATGGCTATCCTGGAGGCCTTGGTGCCAACCCGGAAGACGGATCAACTCCTCCGCGAGCAACCCTTGCATGTAGTGGGAGTGGCCGATCTGAACCCGGAAGCTCCCGGTATAAGCTACGCTAATCGGTTCAACCTCTTTGTGACGGTCAATTTCGCTGATTTCTTCAAACTTCCCGACCTAGCCATCATCGTCAACGCCACCGGCCGCCCCGAAGTTTCTCAGCAATTGCGTGAGCAGGCCCCTGGGAATTTAATGGTTCTCAACGTGGATCGACCATTCTTTTCTTGGGAGGACTTCTGGGACCTTATTCCTGTGGAACTATCGTCTATTCAAGAGGTTGCGCCATTGCGACTAGGTATTGTCGGGGGAGGCAGGGGGGGGCATGAGGTTCTCCAGCTTCTCGCGGGAAATCAAAGTTACACGCGAAGAATTGAAATCCTCGGAATGGCCGACCCCAATCCCCTGGCCCAGGGCATGGTCCTGGCGAAAAGTATGGGTATTCCAACGTTTGACGACTACGCCATGCTTTTGAAGGAAGCCCCGGACTTGATCCTGGAACTCACCGGGGAGCTGCAAGTTCGGGAAGGAATCATCCGGCAAAAGCAGCTCCATACCCAGATTATCGACCACATCAAGGCCCGTCTTTTCTGGGAACTGTTGCGCCGGGAGGAAGACCGCCTGCGAAATAAGGTGGAAAGTGAAATCAAGTTGGGACGGCAACGCAGCCGCTTCCATAGGATATTCGACCACCTGCCCGACCCGGTGCTGGTGTTGCTCTCCAACTATATTGTGGATGAAGTCAACCTCACCTTTTTGAACCGCTTCCAAAAAAAGGAAGCGGAGGTCGTCGGGAAACCTTGTTATGAAGTGCTTCATCAATTCGATGAGCCCTGTGACGCCAAAGGATTGGCCTGTCCCATGGCCCGGGTGCTGGAGAGTTGCCAAACCGTCCAGGTTTTGCACCACTGTTTAGGCTCCGAAGGTAAGGGGCACTGCGACGAAATTACCATGTCACCCTTGTTCCCGCCGGAAGCAACCCAAAAAAGGGTGGTGGAGGTCATCAAAGACATCACCCCCCGCCGGAAACTGGAAGTGGCCCTGGAGCAATCGCAGGCCCAGACCCAGGCATTGCTGAAGTATGCCATAAAAGAGAAGGCCTTTCTGGAAACCATTGTCAATGGGATTAAGGACCACATGATGGTCATAGATCTCGATTATAAGATCGTCGAGGTCAACCGGGCCTTGTTGGAGATGGTGGGGTTAGCACGGGAAGACGTGGTGGGCAAGCACTGTTATGAAGTGTCCCACCACTTGCAGGAGCCTTGCGCCAGCCCTGATCATCCCTGTCCCTTAAAGAAAACCGTGGCTACCGGCCAGACCGCTTCCGCCATCCACGTCCACTTTGACAAGGATGGCCGGGAAAGCTATCTGCACGTGGTCTGCCATCCGCTGTTTGATGAGGAAGGACGGATTCGGGGAGTGGTCGATCTGTCCAGGGATATTACCCAAGAAATCAGCCGCACCCGCATGCTGCACGAAGACAAGATCGCTTCTTTGGGGAAGTTATCCGCCAGCGTCGTGCACGAGATCAACAATCCGTTGACCGGCATCCTCAGTTCCATCCGGGTGATCAAGCGCATGATGGAAAAGGAATTTCTGGGCGAGGAAGAGTTGAGAATGATGAAGAAACACACGGAGATAGTTTATAATGAAATTTTCCGGGTGGGCAAAACGGTTTCCAGCCTCCTGCCTTTTTCCCGCCGGTCCAAGCCGGAATTCAAACCGGTCGATCTCAATACGTTGTTGGCTGAAACCTTGTCGCTAACCGAGCATCAGATGCGGCTGCAAGGGATCACGGTGGAAGCCCGCTGGGATCCAAATCTGCTGCAGGTGAGGGCGGATCCAGGGAAGATGAAGCAGGTCTTTTTAAACCTCTTGTTGAATGCCCAGGATGCCATGCCGAAAGACGGCGCTTTGACCCTGGTGACCAGAAATACCAGGCGCCAGGAGGTCTTGGTGCTCATCGCCGACACCGGGATGGGCATTCCCAAAGATAAGTTCTCCCAAATTTTTGAACCGTTCTATACCACCAAAGCCGGCGGTCTGGGGGCAGGGCTGGGGCTTTCCGTGGTGCATGGCATCATCGGGGACCACCAGGGGGTTATCAGAGTTCACAGCGTTGTGGGCCGTGGAACCTGCTTTACTATCCGTCTGCCCGCCTATAAATGGGGAGAAAACCATGTTGCCTCACAAAAAGATCACCATCCTGGTAGTGGATGATGAGTTGAGTATACGCGAAGCTTTTAGCGACTGGCTAAAGCAGGATGGTTTTGAGGTGGAAACTGCGGACGACGGACCGGTGGCATTGGCCAAGATCAAAGAACGCCATTATGATATCATGCTGGTTGACGTCAAAATGCCTCAAATGGACGGGATCACGCTGCTCAAGCACTTGAAGGAGAACGATCCCGATACGGCCGTGGTGATGATGACGGCCCACGGCGCCATTCAGGACGCGGTGGAAGCGATAAAGCTGGGGGCTAACGATTATCTGCTTAAGCCGTTCGAATTGGAGGAACTCAGCCTCACTATCGAGAAACTGGTTCAGATGCAGACTCTGGCCATGGAAAACCTGATTCTCAAAGACCGGGTAGCGTCCATAACCCGCTTTGAAAACCTGGTAGGCCAATCCCCCCCGATGCTCAAGCTCTTCGAAACCATCGTCAATGTGGCCCGCAGCGATGCCACCGTATTAATTACCGGGGAAACCGGCACCGGCAAAGAATTGGTGGCCAGGACCATTCACGCCCGGAGCCCGCGCGGCTACAGTCCATTTATTGCCATAAACTGTGGGGCCTTCACGGAACATCTCCTGGAGAGCGAACTCTTCGGCCATGAGCGAGGCGCTTTCACCGACGCCAAATTTACCAAGAAAGGCCGGTTGGAGATGGCCAACGCCGGGACCCTCTTTCTCGATGAAGTGGGCGACATCTCCATGAAGATGCAGATCGATCTCCTGCGCGTCCTGGAAACCCACGAATTCACCCGGGTGGGAGGGACAACGACGATAAACAGCGACTTTCGGGTCATCGCCGCCACCCATCAGGACCTTCAGGAAAGCATACGGCGTCGCACCTTCCGTCAAGATCTCTTCTACCGCCTTAACGTCATCCACCTGGAGGTTCCCCCTTTACGGGAGCGGCCGGAAGATATCCCCCTGCTGGCTGAGCACTTCCTGCGACGCTATGCCACCGAGACCGGCAAGAAGATTGACTCCATTCATCCAGAAGCCCTGGCGGCGATGCGGCGACATGCATGGCCCGGGAACATCCGGGAGCTGGAAAATGCCATCGAGCGGGCGGTCGTGGTGGGAAAAAGCCGGCAGATCAAACCTGCCGACCTGCCCTTTGTCTTTGCTCCGGGTGGAGCGGAGGAAGCCGCGAATCTCTCTTTGGAGGATATGGAGCGCCGTCACATCGCCCTGGTGCTGGCCGCGGAAGGCGGTCACATCACCAACGCTGCCAAGGTCCTGCGGATCAACCGCAACACCCTTTACGAGAAAATCAAGAAATATGGCCTAACGCCTTGAAGATAGTCAACCAAGCGGCTTCCCGGCTGAAGCACGGTTGAACTCTATGTCACTCCGTCCGTTTCTGGGGCTGGTTCCCCTGGGCCACGTGGATCTGCTGGTCCTTCAGCATTTGTGTACGGCCATTACCGAGTTTCTTTCCCTACCGGTAAGGATCTTGCCCCCCAGACCCTTGCCGCCCCATACCTACCACCTGCCACGGAATCAATATGACTCCACCCGACTCCTGGAATACCTCCTCAGCGAGAGCCACGACGAGGCTTTCCGAGTACTGGGGATAACTGCGGTAGACCTCTGCATCCCGATATTTACCTTCGTCTTTGGAGAAGCCCAATTAGACGGGAAGGCGGCGATCATTTCGACGTTGCGCCCCGGGGGGGGCGCCGATAACATCAAGCCGCGACAACCTATCTTTTTGGAACGCCTGGTCAAATTGAGCTTGCACGAGTTGGGCCATACCTTTAACCTGCCGCACTGCCGGCGGGAGGGTTGTCTCATGGGTTTTGCCGCCAACCTGGAGATATTGGACCAGAAGAACATAGAACTCTGTGAGTATTGCCGGATCCTGCTGGCCGATTATTTCAACACCGTCAGCGACCTATGACATTAGCCCCCTTCGCAATCCGTCCGTGACCCATCTGTAGCAAAAACCCTTCCTATCCACTTTTTGCCAACAGTTTTTTCGGTTGCACCCCTCTACCTGACCCTTGTATCCCCGCCTCCGCGGCGAGGACGCGATTGCCAACCGGCAAACTTCTCGGACTCTTTTGAAGCCGCGTCGCGGCGGCGCGACCCACCTTCCGGCAATATCACGGGGTAGTAACCTGCCCCACGGCATAAAGGGCAACTGGGTCCTGAATTCCTTTCAGGCGGGCCTCAAACTCCCGGGTAATGGTGACCTCGGCCTGAATCAGCTGGTACACCGCCGCGGAGATCACCACCTCCCCGCGTCGGGCCTGGCCCTGGATGCGATGGGCCAGGTTCACCGCGGACCCCACGATGCCATATTTGGCCCGGGTTTCCGAACCGATATTGCCCACCACCACCTCCCCGGCATGGAGGCCGATCCCCATGTGGAGAGGCGGCAATTTCTGGCCGATTCCAGCCAGGTTGACGCCCAGCATGGCCTGCTGCATCGAAAGGGCGCACTGCAGCGCCTCCCGCCCCACCGGCGCCAGGGGACCGTCGAGCGGATCAAAAAAGGCCAGGATCGCATCCCCCAGGAAATCCACGATGATGCCGTGATGCCGGCGCAGCACCTCCACCATCCGGGAAAAATAACCGTTGACCAGCTGAATGGTGGCCTCCGGGCTCAAGGTCTCGGCAATGGGAGTAAAACCCCGAATATCCGAAAACATGATGACCACCTGCCGCTTTTCCCCGCCCAAACGGCTGGCTTCCGGCCGCTGCATGAGTTTGGCGGCGATCTCCTGGTCCACGTAGCGGCCAAAGGTATTGCTGATGAAATCGCGCTCTTTCAAGCCCGCCACCATGTCGTTGAAGCTCAGGGTCAACTGGCCGATCTCGTCCCGGGATCGGACCTCCAGGGACTCGCCGTAATCGCCCTGGGCCACCAGGGCCGCTTTCCGGGAGAGCCGCCGGATGGCGGCGACTATGGACCCCACTCCCAGGCGGATGAGAATCAGGCTGACGGCCAGGCAGATCAGACCCGCCAGGATATAATAAAAGCGAAAACGCAGGATCGGGGCCATGATCTGGTTTTCCTGGGCATGGAGCATGATGGCCCAGGGAGCCGCGTGCAGCCGGTAGTAGCCGATCACCTGGTTATGGCCCACCTCGGTCCCGTAGGGCTTCTCCTTCATGGCCTTGAGCATGGCGAGCTCCAGGGGATTTTGGGTCTCCCCCAGACAATGCCGGGTTGCCATGGCCGGGTTGGTGTGGGCCAGGTACTGCCCCTGTTCGTTCACCAGACAGGCCATAAAGGCATGGAACCAACCGGAAGTGAGGATGCCATGCATCAGGTAGTCCAGTTTCATGGTCACTTCCAGGCGTCCCAGGGGTTGTCCCGCCTCATTCAGGAGAGTGGTTCTGAGGCTCACGGTTTTATGATCCGGGGGATAAAAAAACTGGGGCGGAGAGACTTTGGCCACCCGGGGGGCCAAGCCCCCGCCCCCCCTGTCCTCCTGGATAATCCCGGCGCCGCCGGGCGGCGGCTCCTGCCACTCCAGGCTGACCTGGCTCACCCCCGGCTGTTCCCGCAGCTTTTGCAATATCCAGTTCTGGTTGTCCGTCCCCCGGCGGTCACCGCCGGTATTGACCAGGGACGGGATCCATTGCAGGGGCTCATTCAGGCGCATATCCATATGATGGGCCGCCCGCTCCAGCCGGAGAATGGCGGCTTCCTGCCACTCCCCATAGAGAGTGCCCCGGATATAAATGTAGCCCGCCACGCCGATGCTTAACAGAAAAACCGCCATCGGCAGGATCAAAAAGATTATCAGGCGCTGTTGTAAGGTCTTGATAGTAAACATGCGGCAAAAGCCTTTCAGGGGGAGCAGTCAGGCCGGCGAACCGCGCTGGCCGCTGAACGGCTCATGAGATGCAATACCCCCCGGCGCCCGTCAATCTTCCCGGGCAAGCCCCGCGGCCTTTTTCCCAGGGACAGGGCCGCGGGTGGGTCCTAAAGGAACGCCTCAGGTGAAGCAATTATAACTCTCTTTCCGGGAATGGGAGTCAGAGTTTCTGCTGACGGGGCCTGGCGAAGGGGTCGCCGGCTCAGGATTTCCGCGCCCAGGGACTCCGGCAAAACCAGTCGTAGGTTTTGTGCAGACCTTCAGGGAGGGGCGTTTTGGCCTGCCACCCCAGAGAGGTCAGGCGGCTGACGTCCAACAATTTTCGGGGGGCGCCATCGGGATAGGCGGGATCAAGCTTAATCTGCCCCTTAAAGCCGATGACCGCGGCCACGGCCCGGGCCAATTCCAAAACCTGAATGTCCTGGCCCACCCCGATATTGATGATCTCCCCCTCCTGATAGCGTTCCATCAGGAAGAAGCAGGCGTCGGCCAGATCATCCACGTAGAGAAATTCCCGCCGGGGGGCGCCGGTGCCCCAGACGGGCACCTCCGGGGCGCCCGTAATTTTGCCCTGGTGAAATTTCCGGATCAGGGCGGGGATGACGTGGGAGTCCAGCAGGTCAAAATTGTCTCCCGGGCCATAGAGATTGGTGGGCATCACCGAAATGAAACAGGCGCCGTACTGCCGGTTATATGACTGGCACATCTTGATGCCGGCAATTTTCGCCACCGCGTAGGGCTCATTGGTGGGTTCGAGCTTGCCGTCCAGGAGATAGTCTTCCTTCATGGGCTGAGGGCAGAGCCTGGGGTAGATGCAGGAACTCCCCAGAAACATGAGCTTTTTGACGTCGTGGCGGTAGGCCTGGTGAATGATATTGGCCTGAATCATCAGGTTGTCGTAGATAAAGTCCGCCGGAAACGTGGCATTGGCCCTGATTCCCCCCACCCGGGCGGCCGCCAGGAAGACGTACTCAGGTCGTTCCCGGCCAAAAAAGTCGGCCACCGCGGCCTGAGCCCGCAGGTCCAATTCCGGTAAGCTGCGGCCCACCAGGTTCTTAAACCCGGCAGCCTGCAGCCGCCGCCAAATGGCGCCTCCCACCAGACCCTGGTGCCCGGCCACATAGATTTTTGCATCAGGTTTCACGATGTTGCAGGTCCCCTCCCTGTTGGCCGGCGGCGTGCGGTCGCCGGCTCCTCCGGCTAACGCGGCGAGTCCGCCTCGCCCTGGGGGCCAAGCTGGTTTTCCTGCCGCAGACGCTGGATCACGTCCTGGCACTGGCGCAGGTCGATCAGATCCTTAAGGTCGGCATCCACCATAATGCGCACCAGCTCCCGGAAGCTGACCCGAGGCTCCCAGCCCAGGATTCGCCGGGCCTTGCCGGCATCTCCCCATAAATAGTCCACTTCCGTGGGCCGGAAGTACTTCGGATCGATCTCGACGTATTCCCGCCAGTCCAGGTCGGCATGGGAAAAGGCTTCTTCCAGGAACTCCTGGACCGAATGGGCCTCCCCGGTGGCGATCACCAGGTCTTCCGGGGTGTCCTGCTGCAACATGAGCCACATGGCTTCAACGTAGTCCGGGGCATAGCCCCAATCGCGCCGGGCCGAAAGGTTCCCCAGGTAGAGTTTCTTCTGCAAGCCGAATTTGATCCTGGCCACCGCCCGGGTGATCTTGCGGGTCACAAAGGTCTCCCCCCGGCGGGGCGATTCGTGGTTGAACAGGATGCCGTTGTTGGCAAAGAGGCCGTAAGCTTCCCGGTAGTTGCGCACCATCCAGTAACCATAAAGCTTGGCCACGGCATAAGGACTCCGGGGACACATGGGGGTAGCTTCATTCTGGGGCGGCGGGGAGTCGCCAAACAGTTCGCTGGACGAGGCCTGGTAAAACCGGGTCTTGATGCCGCTGCGGCGAACGGCCTCCAGGAGCCGGGTCACCCCCAGGCCGGTCACATCCCCGGTATATTCGGGCATGTCGAAGCTGACCCGCACGTGGCTCTGGGCGGCCAGGTGGTAGATTTCGTCCGGTTGGAGGTTGTAGATCAGATGGCTAAGTTGCCCGGAGTCGCTCAGATCCCCATAATGAAGAAACAACCGGGCCCCCGCTTCATGGGGGTCCACGTACAGGTGGTCAATGCGCCTGGTGTTGAAGGTGCTGGACCGGCGCACCAGGCCATGCACTTCATAACCCTTGGCCAGGAGGAACTCGGCCAGATAGCTGCCGTCCTGTCCGGTAATGCCGGTAACCAGCGCCTTTTTATTCCGACTCATCTAATGCCTCCATGAACTTATCAGCCGGGCGCCGGGCGCCGGGCGCCTCCACCCTCAATAGGCGTGGCTGTCTTTAAAACTCCGAACAATCGTCAGGATGATGATCTTCAGATCGAACCACAGTGACCAGCGGCGCAGATAATCCAGGTCATATTCCACCCGCTTTTCCATCTTTTCCAGGGTTTCGGTCTCGCCCCGCCAGCCGTTGACTTGGGCCCACCCCGTAAGGCCGGGGCGCACCTTGTGCCGCAGCATATACCCCGGAATGAGACGGCGGTAATACTCATTATGCGCCACCGCATGGGGCCTGGGCCCGACAATGGACATGGACCCCATGAGGACATTGAAAAACTGGGGCACCTCATCCAGGCTGGTGCGCCGCAACCATCTGCCGAAAGGGGTCACCCGGCTGTCGTCTTTGGTTGTTTGGGCAATATGCTGGCCGTCTTCACAGACTTCCATGGTGCGGAATTTGTAGACGATGATCTCAGAACCATCCAGGCCATAGCGCCGTTGCCGGAAGATTATGGGGCCCGGAGACGTCAACTTCACCCCCAGGGCAATCAGGACGAGCAGCGGGGACACCAGTATCAGGATCAGGCTGGCCAGCACCAGGTCTTCGGCCCGCTTCAGCCAGCCGTTCACCCCGAAGAAGGGGGTTTCCCACAAAGCGATGAGCGGTATGCCGCGCAAATCGGTCAGGCTGGCGGACAGCAGGGAGAAAATGAAGACATCCGGGACATAATAGACCGAGGCGGTGGTGTCCTGGAGGGATTCCACCACCTGGCGAAGGCGGTCTTCGGCTCGCAGGGGCAACGCCAGATAGACCATGTCGACCTGCTGTTTCTTCACGACCCCAATCATGTCGTCCAGGGTGCCCAGCACCGGATAGCTTTGGTGATCCAGGAGGACTTCCCCCGTGACCCGGTCGTCAAAAAACCCCAGGAGGCGCATCCCCAGCCAGGGAGTCTCCACCACGTTTTTCGCCAGGCGGCGTCCCAGGTCCCCCGCCCCGGCAATAAACACGGTGCGGCTGTTGCGGCCTTGCTGCCGCAGCCACCGCAAGCCCCAAAAGACCTGCAACCGCAGAATCACCATGGCCACGGGGACTGTCACCATCCAGGTGAACATGACTTTCCGGGAAAAAACCATCGAGGTCTTGCTGGCGTATCCCAGCAGCATGAGGATGGCCACGATCACCAGCCAGGCCAGAAGAACCCGGCGCACCAAGTGGATGAGATTGGCGCCGCGCCAGGGCTGATAGAGTTGGGTGGCCCGAAAAACGATAATGGTTAACAGGAAGGTGACCAGCGCCAGGACCTGGAAGATAAGGCGAAAGGATTCCTCATAGAACCAGCAGATGAGGACCAGCATCAATACCGCCAGGACCCCGTCCAGGAGCCATTGCAACCGGGAGATGATCCAGCGGTATTCATTAAAAATGCCCTGGCGATGACTAAACACCTGCGACTCTCCTGCCTGAACCGGTTTTTACCAACATCCGGCGCGGCCCGCGCCTTTTGCCGTGCGACCTCGCGTTATCCGGGTCAAATCCGGTCCCGGTCTCCCTGATTTACCAGACCATAAAACAAACGCTCCCATTCTGCCATAATTTTTTCACGTCCCAACCAGGCTTCCGCAAATTGACGGGCCCTGAGCCCCATTTTTCTCCGGGCCTCTTCATCTTGGGCCAGGTGGACAACGGCCTGGGCGAGGCTGCCGGCCGCTTCCGGGGGGGTCAAAAGGCCGGCCTGGGACTCCGTGGCGACTCTGCCCAATTCCGTCTCTGGCCGGGCAGTGGCAATAAATGGCCGCCCCGCGGACAGGATGTTGCCCAGTTTGGAAGGCATGACCAGGTCTGAGGCCTTGTCCTTCTGGACTACCAGGTGGATGTCGGCCGCCTGCAGCAGCAAAGGGAAACGGTCCCTCGATTGTACCGGCCAAAAGCTCACCGTCTCCAGGGCCAGACGTTGGGCCCGGTCCATCAGTTGTTCCCTGGCAGCCCCTTCCCCCACGAACACATACCGGATGGCCTGATTATCGCGGGTAATGGCCGCCGCGTCCAGGATGATTTCCAGCCCCTGCTTCTCCCCCATGCTCCCGGCATACAGGACCATGATTTCGGCATTCAGCCCCAACTCCCGCCGCACGGCATTCCGGCGTTCTCCGGGCTTGATAGCCTCAAGGTCAGCCCAGTTGGGCAGGAGGTGGACGCGTTCCGGCGGCGCCCCTTTCTCCTGTATTCTGGCCGCCATGGCCCGGGAAATGGTGGTCACCGCCTGGGACCGGGTGAAGAGGAAATGTTCCAGGCGCGAAAGGAGGGCGAAAAGGAGCGGTTGCTGGATGATCCCCAATTCACGGGCCGCATCCAGTTGCAAATCCTGAACGTGGAAGATGAAGGGGACCTTCTGGTGCCGGGCCAGGAGCGCCGGGACCAGTCCCGATTGCAGCAGGGGGCAGACCGCCAAGACGACGTCCCAGGACCGCGCCCAGAGAGTCGGCCACCAGGCGAGGCAACTGGCTCCGAAGGAAAGCTCATGCAGCACCCGGCCCTTGCCGGTCACCCGGGCCGGGGCATAGAGAGGCGCGCGCAGGACCTCCACCCCCTCCAGCCATTCTCGCCGCCAGGCCGGCCGGCGGTATGCGGCCGGCACCCGCCACACCGGATAGTAGGGGGGGGCGGCGAGGACGGTAACGGCGTGCCCCCGTTCGTGCAGCCAGGCCCCCAACTCCCCGGTGTAACGCCCGATCCCGACAAACTCCGGAGCATAATTGATGCCGTGAATCAGGATGCGCAGCGCCACCGATTCATCCTTTCCGGCCCCGGGCCGTCGCGATCAGGCAGTCCCCGGTCAGGTTCCGGTTGAGATGCCTGAACCAGGGCAACACCAGGGCCCGGGCCGTCAGCGTCAGCCCCGCGGCCATTGGCGCCGACCGCATGACGCGGTTGGTCCGGCCTTGGCGGGCGGCCAGGCTGACACAGAGAGATTGGGCCATCCAGAGAGCCGGGGTGAAGGTGTCGAGAGTCGTGATCTCGTAGCCGGCCCGCGTAAGGACCGTTTGCAGGGTTGCCGGGGAAAAGTGCCAAAGATGAAAGGGCACATGCCAGTTGACCCAGGCGCGTCCGAACACTCGGCGCCAGAGGCTGGCGGCATTGGGGCAGGAAAGCCAGACTTCCCCCTCCGGCCGCAGCAGGCGCCGCACCTCAGCCAGCATCTGCACCGGATCCCAGGCGTGCTCCAGGACGTTGGCCAGGACCACCACGTCGAAAAGCTCCTGGGGCCTGAACTGCCCCAGCGGCGACGTGTGCACCCGAAAGCCCCGCCCGCGGGCCAGGGCTGCGGCCGACTCGTTCAGCTCCAGGCCTTCCACCTGAAAGCCGTTGCCGGCATACAGGCTCAAGCCCCGCCCCTCATTGCACCCCACGTCCAGCAGCCTTCCGGTTCCCCGGCGTCCATGAAAACCCATGTCCCCGTCCCACGAGAGCCAGAGGCGATACAATCCGGAAGCGAAAAGGCGCTCCCTGAGGCCCCGATAGGCGCTGTCAGGTTTTACCCCGGCGTTATAGAACCGCTCGTATAAGCCTTTGAGTTCCCCTTCCGGCGGCCGGGGCCAGGTCTGCTCCAGGCCGCAGTGGCAACAGCGCCGAATGGCAAAAGTTCCCGGAGCCCCGAAGCGGTCGTCAAACAATCCCTCCAAAACCGGCCGGCACGTCTGGCCGCACATCAGGCACGACGCAGCGTCATCTGTCCGGGTTGGCGCCGGGAATCTGTTGGTAGAGAAATTCATTTATGCTCAACGAGCTTTTTCTCATATAACTTGGCATCTATAAGAAAACGAAACCAAAACGTCTGTAAAACAAAAAATATCAAACCTTCCTTACCACATAAAAAACCAAGCCTGATAAAGTAACGGTAGAAGAATAATAAAAAAGGCCTGACAAAAAGAGGCAAGTGGTTATAAAAATTCCGCCAAAGTCTTTTTTTTTGCACCGGAGTTCCCGTTAGACGTCCTTGGATACGCCCTTCAGTCTGGTTCCCGAGCATCTCCATAACTTCGGCATCAGACCAGCGATTATGCCGTGACGTCCATTCACTAAGATTCATGCCGATGTTATCGATCATAACTCCGGATAGTTTGCTGGAAGGTCCGGTAACATAGAAATGTTGATCATACTGGCGTTCTTCGCACCTTCCCTTCCCATGCCGGATTAAGCGCATATGCCAGATAGGAAACATCCCGCCATATTTTATCGGCCGCCCCATGAAATGCACCAGTCGGGGAATATAATAACCATTAATGCTCTCCGGAAAACAGTTCTTGAGAGAATTAAGCTGATTAATCAATTCTTCTGAAAGTCGCTCATCTGAATCCAGGTGCAATTCCCAATCATATTTCATGGCTAAATTATCCATAGCCCAGTTCCTTTGAGATCCATAACTCAAGAATTCATGTTTTACAATATTGACCGAATATCTTTCGCAAATTTCCAAGGTTTTATCAGTACTATAAGAATCTACGATATGGATATCATCAGATACTTTTGTTGCAGCTTCCAACGTTGATGTAATATTGTTTTCAGAATTAAAAGTTAATATAATCACAGAAATACTCATAAATATCCTTTAATTTAGGCTGAGAACGCTATCTGCGCTTCATTTTGGTTCCAATGATTGTCGCAACAGTCAAATTTATTATTGACGCATGGCTTCATATTTTCCTTCAAAAAGCATATTGTTCTACCATTTTTATTTCATGCGCCGGCGATGCCGGTCAATAATGGCAGCATAGGATTCTTGCAGCCTGATGGCGATATTATGCCATTCATAATCGTCCCTTACGAGCTTTTTGCCTTTTTGTCCCATTTGATATGCCGTTTCCGGTTTATCTAATAAATCCAAGATGCCATCTGCTAGTTTAGGCGCATCACACGGAACCACTTTCCCGGCTCCAGCCAATTCCACTTCCCGCCAGATATTAACGTTATCGGAAATGATCACCGGCAGGCCGGCGGCCATGGCTTCGACTACTGCCAGGCCGAAATTCTCTGAATAGGATGGCAGGACAAACATCGCCGCGTCCCGGTAGGCGGCCACCTTGTCGGGCCCCAACAGCATCCCCGTGAAGGTGGACCGCGCCAGGACCCCCTCATCTTTGAGCCAGGACCGCACCCGGTCCCCCCAACCTTCATTGTCGGGCCCGGCAACCACCAGGTGGACGTCCTGCCGGCGGCGGGCCACGGCGCCGAACGCCTGGGCCAGGATATCCAGGCCTTTTTTGAAATTAACCCTTCCCAGAAACAGGATGATGGCCTTATCGCCGATTTCGGGATACCGGGACCGGAACCGGCCCGGCTCCGGCATGAGCTCAAATTCAGCCTGGTCTATTCCCAGGGGCACCACCAGGCCCGGAGTCTGGAAGGTGAACGGCGCCGCCAGCTCCTGTTCATTTGCCGTAGTGAACAGGATGGCCTCAGCTTTCCGGATATTCCGGTTCTGGAATCCCCATTCCAGGAGTTGTTTGCGCCCGCGATGACGTCGATAGATAAAGGGGTCCAAAGCTCCATGCGGTTGGATAAGGTAGGGAACCCCATGAACCCGGCAGTAGTAACCCGCCACCAGATCGTGGAAGAGATAGAGGTTATGAACGTGCACCAGATCAGAGACTTTGATTTTCCGCCGTAAACCTCCGGCCAGGGGCAGGGAGGTGCTCCAGAACCTGGGTGGTTGAATGGGGAAATACCTTACTTCCACCCCCTCCCGCCATACCGGCCGGTCAGTGGGCGCCTGAAGGGTCCCGGGGCCATCCTGGTTGGTGGTGTAGATGCTTACCTCGTGACCCAGATCGGCCACGGCCCGGGCCATTTCCCAACAGGCTTTGAAGGGGCCGCCGTAACGGGGCGCCAAATTGGCAATGACATGCAAAATTTTCATGCCTTCGATTCCCTACTCAGGGCGTCGGCACGGTTGCCGGGGAAATCAAAACTCGGGTGAAGCAGGGTAACGGGTACGTCGGGCTACTCCCACGCCACGGTTTGCCACAGCCGGCCTTTCAGCCTGGCCGTATCCCGATACATGCTCAGATAGTTGCCGTTGATGACTTGCCACAATCTGAAGAGCCACAGCCAGCGCGTCTCGAGAGCGTAACGCCTGAGCTCGGCGGGCAACAGTTCCCGCTGCCACCTCGCCATTTCGGCTTGGGCCTTCTGCCGAAAGACCGTCGGTTTTTGGCCCTCATGCTGCCGAAACACGGAAAGATACCGGTTAACATAACTATAGCGCGTACCCCTGGCGATCATGCGCAGGTAAAGGTCGTTGTCCATGACATAGTGCAGGTCGGTCCGCAGACCTCCCACCGCCTCGTAATCTTGCCGCTTAAAAAAACTTCCCGGTGGATTGAAGGCAAAAATACCGCGTTTGGCGAACCAACCGGCATTGGCGGGATGCCGCTTGCAGCGAGTGATGCGTCCTTCTTTATCGAACAGAATATAATTCCCGCCGAACAGACCCCCGGTCGGATTTTCCTGCCAGGCCCGGGCGATGGCGCAAAGGGATCCCGGCAGCAGCGCGTCATCACTGTTGACCCACCCCAAAAGATCCCCCGTGGCCCGGGCTAATCCTTGAGCAATGGCGTCCGATTGGCCCTGGTCCGGCTCACTCCGCCAATACGCCAGGCATGAAGCATACCGCTCAATAATCGCCCGGCTATTATCGGTGCTTTGCCCATCCAGGATCATAAATTCGAGGCTTGGGTAGTGCTGATCGAGGATGGAGCGGATGGCTTCTTCCAGGAACATACCCTGGTTGAAAGAGGGCATGACGATGCTGATTCGGGGAAAATTCATGTCAGGCAACAAGCCGCCGGGAGTGCTGAACCGATTTTAATCCGCTGGTGCATAGGTTAGCACTTTTCCAGGGATAAGAGTATCTCATAGTGTGGTCTCGCGCCGTCCGGCGCGGCTTGCCAGACCCAGCGCCTGGCGCACTGCGACGATGTCCTCCTCAAACCCCCAGCCGCGGATAATTTCCAGGGATGCCTGCCCCATGCGCTCTTTGGCCCCGTCTTTAAGGGCCAGGCGCAGGGCTTGGGCCAATGCCGGTCGGTCTCCGGGAGGAAAGCGAAAGCCGTTGTAACCCGGCTGGACCAGATCAGCTGCGGCTCCCACGCGCTCGGAGGCGACAATCGGCAGGCCGGAGCACATTGCCTCGTTGATCACCAAGCCCCACGGTTCATCTTCCGAGGGCAGCACGAATACGTCTCCCATGGCGTAGAGGCGCGGGAGCTCGGCCTGATTGCGAAATCCCAACAAGTGGACCCCGGTCAGATGGCGGTTACTGACATAACGGCGACAAGCTTCGAAGGTCTCCCCGGTTCCCACCAGCACCAGGCTCACCCCGGCCAGACCGAGGCTCTCAAAGGCCTGGATCAAGTCTAAGACTCGTTTGCGCCGCTGAAAACGGCCCACATAAAGGATGACCTTAGGCGCCGCAATGCCGTATTCCTGTTTTAGCCGTTCCCGCTGAGGCGCCCAGATTTCTCGCTGCTGAAAGAAGTAGGCATTATCCACGGCATAGGGCATCAGGAAAATCTTCGCCTCACTCACCCCGTAATGCCGGTAGTACTCCCGGTTGAGGGCGCCGATGGCCATTAAGGCATCCACCTGCCCGAAGAGCCAGGGCAGCAGGATGCCCTTGAGGCTTCGGCGCGAGGCGTTAACCGGTAATTTCAGGGTGGGTTCCGAGCGCACCAGAACTTTCGTGCCCAAGCGCCGGGCCACCAGGATCGCCGCTAACTGGGTAAAATTGTGATAGGAATGGACAAAAAGGGCGTCATAACGCCCCCGCCCCAAGGCCGTGATGATACCGGGATTCACCCGGCACCAAAAAGAGCTGGAATTTCTGGTGAGCGGCAGATTGCGCCAAAACCTGGAGCGAAAGCCCTGGAGCAGGGGCCGGCCGAACGAAACCGCCTGGCCGTAGCCGCTGACCGGGTCGGCGGTATCCAACCCCTCGTCCGAGCAAAACCAGACTTCCGGGTCCAGATCCGGCTCCTGCGCCAGGCGCCGCCACAAGGCGGTCTGATAATGAATCGGATGTAACGTCAGTATGGCCAGGCGCAGTTTTCCCCGGCTGGTGGTCTGATTGTGCATAACCATCATGAGGTTCTCAAGTAATCACCTGGCTTAGTACAGTGGTTCATAAATACGGTAACGTCTTTCTTACTTCGTGCAGATCACTTCCCCCTCACCCTGACCCTTTCCCCCATTGGGGGATAGGGGAAAAGATGGGACCGATTTGATGCTCTGGCATCATAAAAATCTGGCGACCTAACCTACCCCCTCTCCCCCCGCTTCGGGGGGAGAGGGGGTAGGTTAGGGGGGCGATATATGATGTTAGCTTATTTATGAAATCCTGTACTTAGCACCATTGATGACCATAAATCTTTTTCATAATGGGCGACTCTCAGAAAATTTGTCGGGCCCTAGAGAAGCATAAAGACGGATTAACCCCTGATGGTAAACTTCGGGGGCAAACTCACGCACGGCCGCAGCCCTGGCCGCCAGGCCCATCTCTCTGCGCCTGGCAGGATGGTTATACAACTCCAGGATGCGGGACCTGATCGCTTCTGGGTCACGTATGGGCGCCACGAACCCCTCAACGCCGTCCTTAACGATAGAACCAGAATTGGGAGTCGTTATGATCGGTAAACCGCAAGCCATGGCCTCTTGAATGACTCGGGCGGAGCCTTCCATGAGGGAAGGAAATACGAAGACCGAGGCGTTTTGATAATGCGCCACCAACTCCGCTTGCGGCAAAACCGGCAGGAGACGAAATTTGGCTTTTATCTGAGCCAGGCGTGCTTCTATGTCCACCACCGTGCCGATGAGGATGAGTTCGGCGTCCGGCAATTTTAATTTTTCCCATGCCTGGAGCAGATAGAGCGCCCCTTTCCGCAAACCGATCTCCCCCACAAAGAGAATCCGGAAAGGTTCCGGCTTTGAGCCGGCGACCGGCGCCGGGGAGAAGCGAGCCAGATCTACCCCCAAGGTTAAAATCGTTATCTTGTCTGCCGGGATTCTCCGGCATGCCATGAGCGTCTCCCGCACAAAACCTGAGTTCACTAAAATATGGTCAGCCGCATCAATATCCTGGGACACGCACCGCCAGTGCAGATCCGGAAACTCCTCCGGCAGACCCCACCGGGACGCCTCGGTCTGAAGCATTTCCGCAATGACCAGGGGGTCGGCGATGGAGTGGTCCACCAGACACACCGCGCCGGCTCGCCTGGCCCGGGCCATGGCGCCCCGGCCGTAACCGGAGCGCACATGCAGCACATCAGCGCCTTGGACGTAATATTGGGACAGCCGGCCAAATAATTTCATGGACCAGTAGGAAAAAAATCCCGGGGCAAACCGCTTTGCCAGGGGGGAGCGCCCCAACCGTTCCACCAAATCCGGAGCCAGCAAGGCCACCACCTTGGATGGGTCGAGACCTTCCTGCCGCCGGGCCAGCAAACGCTTGGAAACTCCGGCCCCCAGCATTTTCCGGCCGGCGGCGCTTTTCAGGAACTCGATCAGAGCGTCGTTCTTGAGATAACCACCGGCAATAAATTTCTTTAAGACCCCCCCCTGCTGACAGGCCAAAGCCGTCTGATACATGTGGAAGCGATGGCAACCGTTGGAGACCACTACGCGGGGAAGAGTTTTAGACAATGGGCTTGTTGGGTTTTGCATCAATCCACCGGGCCGATTCGGGCCGCCGGGTTCTTTTTGAAAAAGTCGCCTACTCCCTCGGCAATCGCCTGGCAACCATAGTTATTTGGATGACCATCGTCGTTAAGCGAATAAGGTTGCAGTCCCTGCAAGAGCTTATCTTGCAGATACGGTTGAGAATCGATGTAGGGAATATCGTTGGCCTGCAAAAAGTTTTTAGTTTTTTTCCACATTAATCGCTCATTTTGTAACAAACTTAAATAATTCAAGTCGTTGATTCCATGAGCCGCAACGCTAAAAACACTTTCTTTCGTTGGAATTAACACCACATAGAATCTGATCCCCTGCTTAGCACACAGGTTAGACATAATTTTGAAGGTTTTCAATGAAATGTCCAGTCCCTCGGAAATTCTGACATCATCTAAATTCACGACGGTCAAACGGTATGCGGGAGTTAAGATAGTCTTGATATTTTGATTCTCTAATATTACTGCTTTTTGTTGCTCATGAGATTTCACGAAATTTTTTAGATTATCCCAGGTTTTACTTTCATCTTCAAAAGAAATATCCCAGAGACGCTTTTTGGTAAAGCTTATTACTCTATAAATTTTGACATGATTTCGCAAAAATGATTTAACAGTAATAAGAATATCCTCATCTTTAACCGCTTGGGCCACGTTGATATCCGCCTTGGATGCCTTCTTGTCAATAGTTTCCTGAAGGTCGAGCGCCGCAATTCTTTCCAAGACCTGTCGGTCACGGGTTTTTAAGAAATCTAGCCCATTTTTCGACGTATAAACCAAAGAGAATGAGTCGAACAGATCATTGCCCGCATAAAAAGCTTCGATGATAATCTTGGGTTTCTTGGCCATCGCTTCAGGTAAAAGCAAGAGACTTTGTACCGGCCCCCAGCCGCCGAAGGCCATATTATAAACCGAAAGACCGGTAGACTTTGCGAGTTGCTGGGGCCAGGCATTGGCGCGGCTGACGCCGGTGCCATACGTTTGGGAATCTCCCAAAACCATAATATCAATATGTGGGGGAATAGTCTTATTCCGGAAGCCGTTGCTATCATGATCAGGATTTTGGGGGTTGGGCCGATGTCCCAAAACCTTATCTGGAATACTTGGGTCTATATCTGATAAAATCCCATTAGGAATAATAAAATTAATAATTTGCAAAGAACCTTCTACTAAAAAGACAGGCAGTAAAACCATTACGCCATAAAATAATAGCTTGCGGGTTCGCATACCTTATTATTGCGATTGATTTGGTTTAAAAGCTCTTTTGGTCAAGTATAAAAATACAATCTTTATCAAAAATGCTTTTAGCGGTGTCGTAAGTTTTTCTGCCCATACGCATTGCCTTTTGCCAAGGCAAACTTGCCACCGGATCTCTTATACTCTTGCCGATCTGAACCTTATGCAAAAAAGGCGATACTTCGCGCTTGGCGTCCAAGAGGGCCCCGATATAAGGCGCAAATAGGTAAGTGCGCATGAAGGTCGACAGCTTGAGGTGGAAGGACGCCAGGTTGGTCAAATAGATCCATCGATTTACCTGTCTGAACCCGTGGAAGTGAAAGAAAATCAACGGATCTTCCTCGACATAGACCTGGTTTTCCCGCCAATAAAGCCAGTAGCCGCCGATGTTCCATGGGGCCAGATTGGCCCCTTTATGTTGCAAAACCAGCAACCCTGGAAACCGGGTGGGCCAGTCATCCAAATATTTTTGATCCGCCATACGCCCGGCATCAGGCCAGTCATGACACCATTCCAGACATTTCTCCCGCCACCACCGGAGGGCGGCCAGACCCGCGCCATCCCTCCGGAAAGACAGCCAGCCCACATTATATTTGCCGTTGGCCCCAGCATCATTCAAGTAGGGCGGGAAGCGGTGCTCGATAATCGCTATGGAGTGGTCGGATATTTCATCAAATACCGGTTTCGGGCTATTGAAAAAAAATAAGTCCGCATCCAGATAGGTAATGAGATTCACATCAGGATGGTTGGCTAATATGAATAACGGTAAAGAAGGGGTGCAGGTAAAATAATATTCAATCAGCGAGCGGTTCTGTTTGGCTTTGAGAAGTTCCCTATCGAATCTTTCAAAATCTTCCAAGGAGATTAAATGAATCTCCTCATAGTTTAATTTACTTAAAATATCATAGCACAGTTGATCCATACATAAGATATAGAGCTTGAATGACTGACAATGTTTTTTAAGGGAAGTATATAGTGCCAGCCCTTTTATTAAATAATGCCGGTCAAAATACGTGCAAAAGCAGAACATGACGTGTTCCTATCCGGGCCTTATTTTTTCCGATAAAAATCAGCGATCACTCCCCCGACCCGTTCAACGTCTCCGTCAGTCATTTGCGGGTACATGGGCAGACTCAAGATCTCCCGGCAAATTGCTTCAGTTCCGGCTAACCGGTTAGCCAGCGTAACTCTCCCCCGATAGGCCGGCTGTAAATGCACCGGGACAGGATAATGAATCATGGCGCCGAGGCCATGGGCCGCCAGGAACGATTGCAGTTGGTCCCGTTTCCGGCTCCGCACGACGTATTGATGGTAGACGTGCGTGGCGCCGGGTCTGACTTGCGGGAGCAGCAGGGGGGTTTCTGCCAGCAAGGTGTTATAATATCCGGCAATTTCCTGTCGCCGGCAATTCTCCTGATCCAGATAACGCAGCTTGACCCGCAGGATCGCCGCCTGGAGTTCGTCCAACCGGGAGTTCATCCCCGGCAATTCACTGACATAGCGTTGTCGCCAGCCGTATTGGCGCAGCAGGCGCACCTGCGCCGCGAGTTCGGGATCATCGGCAGCCACCGCCCCCCCGTCGCCCAAAGCCCCCAAATTCTTGGTGGGGTAGAAACTGAAGGCGGCCAACCGCGACCCCAAGGCCCCGGCCTTGAGGTTCTGCAAAGCGGCGCCGTGCGCCTGGGCGCAATCTTCAATGACCTTTATCCCATAACGTCTGGCGATATCATTAATGGCGGGCATATCCGCAGGGTGTCCATAAAGGTGAACCACGATAATCGCCTTGATTTGATCCTGGCCCTGCATTTTGATAGCTTCTTCCAGGCTATCAGGATCAAGGGTGAAGGTCTCCGGCTCAATTTCCGCCAGGATCGGCCGGGCGCCGGCCAATTCGATGGCCGCCACCGTGGCCACGGCCGTATGGGACACCGTCAGGACGGCGTCTCCCGGTCCCACCCCGCAGGCCCGCAACGCCAGAACCAGGGCATCTGTACCACTCCCCACCCCAATGGCGTCCCGGACGCCGATATAGCGGGCAAATTCTTGCTCAAAAGCGATTACTTCCTGGCCCAACACGTACCAGCCGCTCTGCAGGACCTGTTGAATCGCATGATCTATCTCTGCCTGATGGGATAGATAACTGGCTTGGGGATGCGCGGCCGGTAAAGTTGCTAACTTTGACAAAATTAGGCTCTTATAAGTAAGATGGCAAATATCTGCGGTAAAAGTCCAGGGTCAGAGACAGTCCCTGATTCAATGGAACCTTTGGTTCCCAACCCAATTCCTGCCGAATTAATCGGTAATCCGAGTAGAAGTCGCCGATATCAATTTTCTTGCGCTCTTCCGGAAAAGATCGAATCAAGAATTCCCCGGCGCCATTGGTTTTGACCAGTAAGGCCGCCAATTCTCTTAAACTGATCACCCGTTCCCCCCCAAGATTATAAATCCGGCCGATAGCTTCAGGCCGCGTGGCGGCGAGGAGCAAGGCCTCCACGGCATCGTCGACATAGGTGAAATCCCGCAGCTGCTCTCCCCCCCAGACCTCAAAGGGCTGGTCTTCGATAACCAGGCGGATCCAAATCCCCAGGAAAGTTTGCCGCGCGTCCTTCACCCTCATCCGGGGGCCGTAAGTATTGGTTAACCGGAGAACCGTCGCCCTGATCCCATAGGCGTCATAGTAAAGAATATGATAGCCCTCCCCCGCCATTTTATTGATGCCGTTGACATCCACCGGACGCAAAAGATGCTTTTCATCCACCGGGAGATAGCGAGGCCGGCCGTAAATCTGGCGGGTGCTGGCAAATACCACCCTGATGCCGGGATTGGCATGGCGGCAGGCTTCAAGAATGGCGAGTTGGGCCCGACTGTTGATTTCCAGGTCCGTAAAGGGATCATGCATGGAGTCCATGTGGCTGGTCTGGCCCGCCAGATTGAAGAGATAGTCCTGTCCCTGCACCAGGTAATTCAAACTGTATCTGTCCCGCACATCGGAAATATTGACCCGGACCCGGTTCTCGAACCCGGCCAGGTTGAACAGATTGCCGCCATATTCAGGGACCAGGCTATCCACTAAGGTCACCCGGGCCCCCAACGAAACCAGCCGCCGGGCTAAATTGGACCCGATAAACCCGACTCCGCCGGTGATCAGAATCTTGGTTCCGTCAAAAGATTGGCCATCGGTCATAAGGGTTCTTTATCCCAAGCTTTTTCTGATGATGTCATCCATCTGTACCCGTCGCTGAACAAACGTATGGTCTCTTAACGTCCGCTTTTGACCTGCCCGGGCGATGGCGGCGCTTTCTTCCGGATTGGCCAGCAGCCACTTCACTTTTTCTACACATTCACCGGCAGATTTATAGGTCACCACCTCTTTATCCGGTTCAAATAACCGGCTCAGGTTGGCCTTCCAGTCCGTCACCAGACAGGAGCCGGCGCCGGTCGCCTCAAACAGACGCATATTGGACGCGGAGTTGACCGAAATGTCAGTGTGGCTGTTGAAGCTGAGCTTCGATCTTCTCAAGGTCCGGTACATTTCGAGGCCAAACGCCGCGGGCGAAACCCAAGGGCGAAGCCGGGGATGAACCGAAAACAACGGCCGGTATGACCATGACGCGGCTCTGCCAATTTGGGGGAGGTTGGCCAGGCTCGATTCAGATACCCCGGCTTGCCGCAGCGCCTGGAACGCGAGGTGCAGGCAGCCGCGGGCAAAGGTCTTGATTTCCTCCTGGAAAGATCGATCTAAATTAGGGGTATAAATGCGGATGGGAACCTGTCGGACCAGGTCCAGCAAGAGCCGCTCCCTCTGCCGATGACTGCCTTTCCCCCGATTTATGCCGCCCACAAACGAGAAATCAATATCCTGGTGGTTTAGGGTGATCCGCTCCAACAACCGCGTTTCGAAGGCATGATGGAGGTGAAAACTTTTATGTCCCATTAACTGGAAGCGGTCCACCAGTTCCGGAATACATGATAATACCACATCATAGGCCTGAAAAACACCGGGATCCTGGAAGGGCGCGCCGCACCAACCGAGAATCAGGCGGATAGACGGACAATCCTGCCTGAGTTCCCTCAGCCATTGGCCGGAAAAAGTCGAAAAGTCATCAATGAACACCAGGGTAGGCTGGAATTGTTTTATCTGGGCGGAGACGATATCCCACAACCAGCGGTCCGGGGTAAAATTAATCCCGTGCTCTCCGGCCCAGGCCTTCTGCAGCGGCTCAATATTGGCCGTCACTTCCATGACCTCATAACCCAAGGGGGTCAGGGCATAGGACCAGGAATCTCCCTCCCCAAAAGCATCATAGTCCAAGGCCGCTTTCTGCCGGGCATATGACTCACCATCCAGAGCCGGCCGCCGGGCGTAAAAGTCTTGGATATAGGCTGAATAAAATGAGGTGAGTTTGAAAAGTTTCATTGCTTAAAAAATAGAGATAATATGATCCCCGTTCGTTCAGCCCGTCTTCATTAGTTAATTGGCATCCCCTGATTGATGCTTACCAGTAACAGCCTTCTTCAATTTTATGGTATTGATCAGGCCTTTCTGAAGGCAATGGCCTTACCCAATATTCATTATAGAGTTTTGATATTACTTCATGTTGGTCCCATCTCCTTCCTTTAATGCCAAACATAATCTGAGTAGCCCCTCCCATATGGATTGCCTTCTTACCTAAAGATTTTGCATAAAAAGCTAGTGGTAATCCATATGCTCCGGCGCCAATTATGGCTATATCGAAATCAATTTTTTTTACCTCAGCACACATGTGCTCATAAGCGTCAAACCAGGTTTCAAAACCGGTCTTTGTTTTGGCAATAGATTGAACCGCTTTCAATGTTATAAGTTCGAAATAAGGCAAAACATCTTTATTTGAAAATAGTAAATTCCTTTTTTTGTATTGAGACTCTATAGATTCTTTAAATGGATGAATAACGAGAATTTTTTTGTTTTCTAAGGATTTACTCCAAGGATTACCAGAATAATACGGCTCAATCGACCTCAGAGGTATCAAGTAAGCATATGAACAAAAGCGTTGGCATACTATATTTTCATAAAAATTAAACCAAACCCCTATAAAATCAATTTGATTAATACAATTTATGTATAACTCAGAGAAGGCATCGAGCGAATCATTATCCGTAGGAAAAAAGCCGGCATTTTCCAACATTGAATTGCGAGTCTGATCATTATATGACATCTTTTTAAATTTTGAGTTTTTACGAAATTTTAAATAATATGTCAAACAATCTAATTCAATAGACCCAAATCTTGTAACCATTAAAGGTCCTGGAGAAAGTAGTGAATTTCTTATAAGATTGTTCCCTTCTTCTTGCGACCAAATAGTCTTATGATAATCCCCAGGTTTAGGATAGTTATTTAATAATCTGAGACGATAAATTCTATAATAAAAAGCTCGTATTAGATTTATCACGTAATCTCCGTTGATCCGAAATTCTGCCGCAGCCTTTGCCGCGTCCAGCAAAAAGCGGTTTCGATAACCTCTTCCCCTGTCGGAGATCGGGGTCGGCCGGCCCGGGCCGGCGCCCTCCAACCGGAGCGATTTTCTGGAAAATTATCTCCAGGAGTATTGCATGGCCGGCAGGCGTTGAGCCGCATCGCGCTCCGGGGTCTCCGTTTCCACGCCGCCCGCCGCATTTCTGCTCAATACCGGTTGATAACCTTCTTTCAGCAAACCCTTGAACTGGGCATAGAGTTCGGCGCTGTGCCCCGGAACCGTGTAAAGCGGGTTCCGGTTATATTCATAATGCATTTCTAACATCTTGTATGACGGGAGAAAATAGCTTCTGCTGCCCCATTCCACGGCGGCCACCAGGGGGAAGGCCATGTCGTCCGCCTTGGGAAAGCCTCGGGAGAGATCAAGGATTCTGGCATTCAAGAGGAGTGCTTTATTAAACATGCATATTCCAGGACCGATGGTGTCCGTTTGGGTCAACTGGGTTATTCCCGGGGTTTCGAAGGTCAAAGAGGCGCAGCTAAAATTATCCTCGTTCCAATCCACCCAGAGGCTGTTCCAGCAAGAGAGGAGATCTTTTGACCCCAGGGTCCGAAAATTATCATACATATACCTGATAAAATTTCGGTCGAGGAGAGTGATGTCGTCATCGATAAACATGACGGTGTCGTGGGCGGCAAGGGTGGCGACGGCATATCTGACCCGGCAGCGCCAATTATAGCTGGAATTAAAAATCTTGAGATTGGCGAATTGGCGGAACAGTCTCCCGAGGGAGGAAAACCGCGACGGCTTGAGTCGGATGCCCGGCGCATTGTTGCACACAATTAATTCCAGGGGCAGGCTCCCCAGTTTCTGCTGGAGAAGACTGCGCAACAGCGCGGCCAAAGCCGCTCGCCGCTGATAGGTGAGCACGATCACCGTGACCCCCTCCGCCGGATGAACGCCAGGTCCCAAAGCCTTTGCGGCAGCGGGCTCCGGAACCGGGACGGGCGCCCGGCTTAACCGGGTCAGCAGGTCACCGGTCCGTTGCAGAATCACCTGCCTGGTTCGCCTCGGGTTGGCCACCGCCTTGGCAACCAGGCGAAAAGGCCTGATACAGGCCTCATATCGGGACGGAGCCGGGCCCGGCGCCGGTGGGGCAAATCCGGTGGCAAGGCTCAGCCGGGTGAGCATATCGGCATCAATTTCGCCGGCCTCGTCCGCCTTGATGATCCCCTTCTCCTGCATCGCCGGTTTGAGGCTCAGAATAAAAGAGATTACTTTAATTCTTTGCTCTGGGGTCAGTTGATTTTCTGGGAGTTGCGAGTAGTGAAGCCATTCCAAGAGATGACGGGGAGGCTCCGATTCTAAGAGACGCGCGGCGAACACCCGTCTGGCTGAAATAATATTGCAGAGCTGTTCATCGGCTTTCGTGCTGCTGATAGAATCGGACCGGCGCCGGTATTTATAGGGAGCGCTGCTCAGGTTTTCAATTCTGGTTAGCGCAACCAGCCGGGTCCACAGTTCAAAATCCTCAATATACGGAAAGGATACATCGTACCCTCCCGCTTTTTCGATCCAGGTCCGGCGCATCATGACCGTGGGGTGGGCCAGAGACCGCCCAAAAAATAATTGCCAGGCGATCATGGCATGGGAGACGGGCAACTCATATCTCTCTAAAAATTCCCCCCGTTCATCCATCACCTCCATCTGGGTACCCAAAACCCCGATCTCAGGATGCCGGGCCAAATGCTGCAACTGATCGTTAAACCTTGACGGCATCGACACGTCGTCCTGATCTTGACGGGCGATGATTTCCCCCCGGCACACGCTCAAGGCGCGGTTGAGAGACCTGGTCAACCCGATGTTGGTAGGATTATAAAGGAGCACGATGCGAGGATCATCATAACTCTCCAAGGTCTTAACACTCGTATCCGTAGAGCAGTCATCCACGATGACGAACTCAAAATCCTCGAAAGTCTGGTTCAGAACGCTATCCACCGCCTCCCGCAGATAAGGTTCGCCATTGAAAACGCTCATGACTACACTTAGCTGAGGATTTTGTGGGAACTGCTCTTTGGGGTATCCGGTTTCGTTCATGGTCCTTTCACTTCCGCCCAAATTTCTCCCCAGCGGATTTCCACATGGCTGATCACCAGATTGCTGGCCGTCATTTCCTCAGTGAAGGTCTCCCAGGTATATTCCGTCTCATGGGTTGCATCGGAGCGCCATTCGAGCCCCAGTTCCCGGCGCAGCGGCACCTGCCAGGCCCGCTCAAACAGCGGGACGCGAATCAGCAGGCGCGAGGGGCGCGCCGCGGCCATGAGCTTTTTCAGGAACTCGGGCCGTTCCGCCAGGTGTTCCAGGACGTTGGAGAGAATCACCACGTCAAAGCCCTCCGGAGGCAGACAGATCAGCGCATCGCCCAAGAGGTACTCCACCCGGGGATGGGAAAACCGCTCCCGGGCCTGGGCGATATAGACCGGGTCCAGATCAATACCCACCACTCGGGCCTTGGCTCTGTCCGCCACATCATAGGCTACCGCACCATTCCCGCAGCCGACATCCAAAACCCTCTCGTCCGGGAAAATCCGGTGGACGAAAAAATCATGATACCGGGTAAGGCGATGCTTGGCGTGAATGCCGTGATCGTAGCGGATCGCTTCCTGGTCGATACAACCGGCTAAGGCTTTTTCTTCAGTCAGCAGAGCCCGCAAGGCCGCCTCCGCCCCATAGGCCGAAAGTCCTGCCCATCTCAGTTTAAGAAACCGCAACCAGATGGCCTCGGGAATCCGGCTGACCAGCCTTTCCAGACCGATTCGGGCCCCGGTGCGGAGGGCTCGCCAGGGCTTCAAGGGATTATTGGGACGCTTCATAATTAATTATGGCAATTTAATCCAGGCTTTTTCTCCCCCCTTCTCTAAAGGGGGGTAAGGGGGGGATTAAATAAGTGCTTAATACTCCCCCTAAATCCCCCTTTAATAAAGGGGGACTTAAAACACCCAGATTTAAGATATGCCTCGTTTCATACCATACCAATTATGGATCATAACACTTTGGCTCATTGGATTCCTTTTATGATACGAGACGCGCGAAGATTTCCCGATGCCGGATCAGCCATGGTTGCAAATCGAATTTCTCCACCGCTCGCTCCCGGGCCGCCCGGGAGCGCTGCCGCAATCCCTGCGCCACCTGATCCACCGCGTCCGCCAGTTTCACCGGATCGGGGGGCAGAATCCGATCCCAGCTGGCCTTGTCCGGCACCCCGATGCCGGCGTCCTCGCCCACCAACTCCGGCACCCCGCCGCTGCCGGCATAAACCACCGGCAAGCCGCAAGCCATGGCCTCCAGGACTACCATGGGGCAGGGATCATATACCTTCGTGTGCAACAACAGATGAGCCCGATGAAAGATGGCGGGGGCTTCGGCCCGGGAGTATGGGGGCAGCAGGTCCAGCCGATGGGCAACCCCCAGTGCCTCCACCAATCCCCGAACCTCTGCTTCCAGCCCGGCGCGATCGTCGTTCCAGGCCAATCCGCCGGCCACGACGAGCCTAACATCCACCCCCCGGCGGACCAATTCCGCCAGGGTGCGCAAGGCCGACTCGAACCGATAGCGGTCCATAGCCGTCCCCACACTCAACAGCACCAGGCCGCCGGCAGGGAACGCGGGGGCGGGGCGAAAATAGCCGGTGTCCACGGGGTTGTACAAAATCTCCCAGGCCCCGCCTCTTTCCCCCAGAAAGCGGTCCGCGCTCAGCTTGCAGAATTGGCTCTGGTAAAAAACATACTCTGCCTCATGGAGCACCAGCTTCATGGGCGCATTCACGGTTTCCCAATCAGCTGCGGCCCAGGCCGGATAACCCACGCCGTTCTGATTCAGGACTAGTCGGGCCTTCTTTCTCCTGGCCATCCCCAGAACCTGGGGCAGGTCTGCCGGGAGGGAGCTGCTGCCCAGGTACAGGATGTTGAACCGCCGGGGAGCATGGGGAAAAATCTGCTGCAGCGTCACAAATTTTACCATGCCGCCCGATACGATTTTCTGCGACCCAGGCATCCGGGAATGTCCGAAGGAGACGCGGATTTTCCCCGCTCCCGGCATGCCGCTTACCAGAATGAGCCACTGGTTGACCCGCTTCTGCAGCCGCCGGACCGGGGCCAGGGCCAGCTGGAGGAGACCGATAACCGGTCCCGGCAGGATGTGCTTTAGAACTTGCTTAAAACCCATGGCGCCTGTTCAAGGGAGTTTAGCCGGAATGCCCCTGGTCGAAATTTACGAACCCCTTCATGAAATCAAGCCACTGGGGAAACTGGGAATCATAGGTGTTGGCTTGGGCGGTCAGGAGGCCTCTGGCTACCGCTTCGGCGGCGCGGCTTGGCTGGCTCACCGCATACTCGGTCCAGTGGGCCAGGCCCTCGTAATCCTCCGACTCCACCATCCAGCCGTTCCGGTCGTGGCGCACCAGGTCCATGGCCTGTCCCACCCTGGTGGTCACCAGGGGCACCCCGCTGGCCATGGACTCCAACACCGCCTTGGGCCCGCCTTCCTGACGGGAAGAAACAATGTAGGCGTCCAGGGCCTGGAACAGTCGCCCCACCTCCGGATACGAATCCAGGTAGAGGTGCTTGTAAGGCACCCGGAGGCTTTCTAAACCCGCCTTCACGTACCCCCGGGCCGGACCGGACAACAGCACGAAAATCTCCGGTATCCGCGGTTTAAGGCAATCAACGGCTTTCAAGAAAATATCCGGGCCCTTGACCAGTTTAGGCTCCAGGCCTTCGCCCCAGCCAACCCCGTCTTTTTGAAAAGAGCCCACCACCACTGCGGACTCGGGGATGCCCAGCCGGGCCCGGGCCTGCCGGCGGGACTCCGGGGTCTGAACCTGGAAGAAGGACAGATTAATGCCGATGGGAATCATAAAAACTTTTTCGGGCGCGATGCCGGAACTCAAAATCAGGTCCCGCATCTCCGTATGGGAAACTTGAATTCGCTGAATACGTGAATGTTCCCGGCATAATCTCTCATAGCTCGCGTCAAACTCCGGGACGCCGTTGCCGGGTCTGCCGTGGAAATAGGCGGCGCCCACCAGGTGGTTCCGGGGCCAGGATTCCGCCAGGAGCAAGCTAAAATGACTGGCGAAAAACAGGACCTGCCGTGGGGCCAGATCAATCCAACCGGGGGAGGCCAGCTTCACTCCCATTCTCCTGGCCAGGGAGGCCAACTCCCGCATTTCCCAGGCCAGCACCCAGATGGGGGAGTCGTCCACCAGCATTAACCGGGAATAGGGCCGCCAGGTCCGGGAAATGGAGCGACACGCGGCATTTACCGTTTGACGCCCAACCCGTTTGATTAAATGGCCAAAGGGAATCAATTAACCGTCCACCCCAAAAGCATGCAATTATTGCGGACGCGATGCCTGGGCCGGCTTCGACTCCAGGGCCCGTAACCTGGCAAGGTATTCTTCTTCCTGGGGGGTCGGCTTAAAATCCTGCCTGTCCCTGGCGAAGACTTGCCTCCTGAAATAAAAGAAATCCATCAAATCATTATCCAGCACTTGGAGAATAATTATATCCGGTTCACAATATTTGGCCCGTTGTTTCAAGAGCGAGACCTCGTCGGCAATAGTGTAACCGCAAATTCCGGCGTTGATAACTTCTTTGTCCGGATATTTCTGCTGCAACAACCCCGGATAGGTATCGTGGTTGGCCAGATAAGGCCCGAAGGTGAAGGAGTCCCCCAGGCACAAAATGCGCGGTTTCGTTTTCGGGAATTGCAGGTCACGATCCATCCTCAACCCCTGGGAGTTAACCACCACCCGGTAAGGCATCTCCGGGGCAAACAGCCAGATTTTATTCTCACGAGCCAGTAAATCCCCCAGGAGCGGGGGCCGGGTACTAAAGGCAGCCACCCTCCGGCGGCTGGCATTCCCCTGGATATATTTGGCAAGCTCTTCCACCACCACCTGGTTGCCGAACCGCGACAGGTGGCCGTTCTGGGGCAATAAAGTCACGGTCTCAGCCGGGTATCTGGCGAACGCCGCCGTTACATCCGCAAAATCAACCCGGTACTTGCCAGCCAAACCCTTAAAAAACGACTGGCAGAGATCGCGGCTGCGGGGGTCCTTGCTAAAGTTCGAAGGAGGGTACAGAACTATCAGCCTGGAGCCCAGCTTGCCCGTTTCCTCCACCAGTTCCGCAAAGCTTTTTTCATACTGTCCCTGGAAATAGGCCAGCAACTCAGCCCCTTCCGGGTTGAACAACGCGCCCTTGGCGCCCTTGGGGAGGCGGTTCTCCACAACCTCCACTTTTTTTGTGGAAACGGCCAGGGCCACCTTGTTCTGGAGCTTGTGAAAAGCCGCCACCAGGGCGGACTTATGGTTTCCATGCACCTGGTAATAGACCAGGCGGGCTCCGGTTTCCAATAAAATTAACAGAATCGCTAATGGTACCAGCGCAAAGATAATTTTCTTATAAAATGGCATTGACCTGACGTATTGTTCAATCGGCTCCAGCGTGTCATGCTTTTCTTTGGTCATGGCGCTTTCTCTACCGGCCCAAACGGTAAGGGGAATTGGGCCCAAACCCGGAAGATGAATGAAGTGAGAACCACAGGAATAAGAGGAAAGGGGCCGATGTCCGAAAATTCATCTCTTGAACCCAGAAAATAAAGGCTGATTATTTCCTTTGTTTCTGTTTGACGAGTTGCAGATCATTTGCAACCATCATCTCCACCAATTCGTCGAAACTCACGGTGGGCCTCCATCCCAGGACCCTGGCGGCCCTGGTGTAATCGCCCCGCAGAACATAGATCTCCGTGGGCCGGAAAAACCGCTCGTCGGTGACCACGTAATCCTGCCAGTTCAGGCCCGCCACCCGGAAGGCCGCTTCGGCAAAATCTCTCACCGAGTGTTCCTGGCCGGTGGCAACCACATAGTCGCCGGGGGCGTCCTGCTGCAGCATGAGGCGCATGGCCTGGACGTAATCACCCGCGAACCCCCAGTCTCTCCTGGCATCCAGGTTACCCAGGCGCAATTCTTTGGCCTCGCCGCATTTAATCCTGGCCACCCCGTTGGTGATCTTTCGGGTCACAAACTCGAAGCCCCGGCGGGGGCTTTCGTGATTGAACAGGATCCCCGCAGAGGCATGGAGATTGTAGTTGCTGCGATAATTGCGGGTCAGGTGCAAGCCTGCGACCTTTGAAATCCCATAGGGCGACCTGGGATTGAAGGCGGTTGATTCGTTCTGGGGCGTCTCGGTGGCATTACCGAACATCTCGCTGGAGCCGGCAAAATAGAACCGACAAAGGGGCGCCGCTTCCTTCAGGGCCGACAGGACAAAATGGGTGCCGTTGATGTTGGTGTTAATCGTGGAAAATTCGTCTTCGAAGGAATAACTCACAAAGCTTTGGGCCGCCAGATGATAGCACTCGTGGGGTTTCACCGCATCCACCACCTTGAAGATGCTGGGATAGCTTTCCATGGAAGCGGCATGCAATACCAGTCGGTCCAGAATATGTTTGATGCGCCACAGTCGGTGCTCCGGGTCCTCCAGGGCGATGCGCCGGATCAGGCCGTGGACTTCGTAATCTTTCTCCAGGAGGAGTTCCGCCAGGTAGGAGCCGTCCTGGCCGGTGATCCCGGTAATGAGCGCTCGTCTCTTGGTCATAGGGTCCCTGCTCTAAATGGGGGCATTAAGAAAGTCCCATCTTTGATGGATTCGTAAAAAGTCAGAAAAGGCTCTATTTATGGAATTAGCTTTCAATAAAATCAATGAGTTACAACCAGGTTTTTTGAAAATTCTTACTTTTTACGGAACCATCATCTTTAACTCCTCTCCTCCAATGGGAGAGGGTTCGGCTCCGGAGAAATGTCGTCTTCTTTTCCATTCCGCGAATACATCCAGAGGTCGGCCCACCCTTGCGACTTCTTCCCCCCGCACCTGGCAAGGCGTTTGCGAGGAGCCTGGGGTTGTACCTCGGCTTTCAAGGCCAACCCAGTTAAAAACCCCGATCAGCCGACGATGAATTGGCGGTTAACAACCGGCAATTTTTTCGGAATCAGGCAATCCCGTGGTTATTAATTTTCCCCTTCTTTGCCAAGCTATAAAATTTGTATTTGCAAGGACAGTGCTATTTTTGAATTCGCTTATAATAAAGATACATCTCACTGCCGTTCCTATAAGTTTTTTTTAATCTCCATTCCTGTTCAGATTTATCTTTTATATAATTATAAACTAGTGCCGAGAGGGGATACAAAAATATTCCAATGCTCAAAAATATATATTGTTTAATTCCAACCTTCGTTCTTTCTTTGAATTTTTTAACATAATTTGCTGGACGTATTAATATGTAAATTAAAATCAACCAAGCTCTTAATATTAACAATTTAAATTTCGAAATTAAATTCAAACCATCAACCGGATTTGTCATCCGCATTATATGCTCACGGTTACTAAGAATCCAATTGATAGCCCCATAATATTGGTGGGCATAATATTCTTTATTTAATATTAAATTATGGTGTTTTAACAATAGACTCATTTGTTCTGTATTTAATCTCCTAACATGTCCCTCATCTTCAAAGAAAAATCTACCCTCTAAATCCTTATTGATCCCATTGCGAGTCAATAAGCATATTTTATGTTCGAAACTGCCACTATTGCCACATGGCAAAATATGTAAACAACTGGAAGATGGTTTCATAAAATTAACAATTTCTTCAATGACATTATTGATACTATAAACATGTTCTAATACGTGATGGGTGAATAGAAATTCAAATTTCTTGTTTTTAAAATTATTATCGGAAAGAACAAAAAAATTACAATCCGTATGACGTTCTGTGGCCCGGTCTATGGCGGTTGCACTAATATCCGTTCCGTAAACCCGCCAATGGGGTAACGCTTTTTTGATGACCTCCGTAAATACTCCAGTCCCGCAACCAAAATCCAGTGCCTCTCCGGTATCCGGCAAGTTCAAGTCTTTGATAATTTCCCAAACTCGTTGTTTTTTGGCGGGTTCCCATTCATCCATATAGCCTTTAGCATAACGCTTTTCGTAGAATTGGATAGATTCTTCTTGATTATAAAGGTCCATATTATCGCCAGTTTTATTTATCTATAATTATAACCATAGGTGGGCATCGCCAAAACCTCCCCCACAGCTGATGCCCTGCTCTCAGCCGGCAAGGTCAGGAGAAATCTTATTTCTTGAGGGCCAAGATGCCGAACCCCGTGGTGTACTTGTAGTAAAAATCGTCCTTGGGGGCCTGGGGGCTGCCTTCCCGTTTCAGGGCTTGACGGCGGCTCCAAAAGATCAGCCTGAGGAGCATCCCCCGAAGGCTGCCCCGCCGGGGCCAGGCCAGGGTGCCCCAATGGAGCATCAGGTCCCGGAGCATGTCCGACAGGACGCTGAAAAACCCCCCCTGTAATTCGATGGCGATCTGCTGAAATCCCAGAGAGTCCAGAGTGGTGCGCCAATACGAATCGGTATAGCGCCCGAAGTCGTCGGGGTCGCCATGAATGGGAATAAGAAAGGGCGCCGAAATAAGCAGGGTCCCCCCCGGCTTCAGCACCCGGTGGACTTCCTTCAGCACCTGCCTGGGTCTCGGGAGGTGTTCCAGCAGTTCCGCACAAATGACTGCGTCGAAGACCTTGTTCTTGAAGGGCAAGAGGGCCGCGTCGGCCTGGACGTCGGGGCGCTTGGCGGCGGAAAGATTGGCGTAACATGCCTGGAAATCATACTGCCCCAGATCAAAGCGGCCCCGCTTCAGGCTTTTGTTGCCGCCCAGGTCCAGAACCCGCCCCCCCGGGGACAGCCGGGGCGCCTGCCGGAAATAAAATTGATCGATAAAATGGCGCCGCAGGGAATAGTCCAGGGAGCGGATGAGGGCTTCAGGAATGTCAACTATCATATTTTGTTTCAACGGCGCCCTTCCATCAGTATAACCGGTTGCTATCCAGGCGTATAGTAAAAACAAGATCACGGCCGCCCGCCCCCCAGGCGAAACCTCGCCCCAGGCCCGCCAGGGTGAGGCGCCGCCAGCCCGGGTTTAGGAAGCCCTCTCTCCCGGTGACGGCCACGGCTTATGTCCCTCCAGCCTCACCGGCGGCCAAGTCCGGTTCACCCCGGGATGCCGGGTGGATTTTTCCGGTAAGCACTGCTTCATATGCGGCGATCATCCTGACGCCCGAGGGAGCCTGGGCCAATACCTGCCGGTGGAGAGTAGCATATTGTTGTTGCGCCTGGCGCAGGGCGCGTACCGGATCATCCCGGAAACTCACCCCGTAGCGCCGACCAAATTCCACGATGCCCCCGCCGTCCTCGTGATACACCAGGGGCAGACCGCACTGGGCCCCCTCTACGTGGTGCATGCCGCAGGGCTCCCAGAGGGAAGCGGTGAGATAGACGTGATTTTGCCTGAGCAGGTGGGCCAGCGCCCGGCCCCGGGTGGGGGGGTGGGTTGCCGTGACCTGCCACTTGATCTCCTGGGGCCAGCGCCCAATCACCATCAGGGCGCAGTCCCCCAACTCCCCGGAAGCAATGAGCCGGTCCACTTCCTGATAGACCCGGAAGCCTTTGTTCCAGTTATCCGACCAGTGATGGGTGACGATTTTGAACCGGGAGCCGGGCCGGTAGTCATGGGCCGGGGCCGGGTAAAACAACTCTGGGTCGGCGCCGTTCTGGATCACGTCATGAGGCCATCGGGGGTCAAACCAGCGGGCGATAAAATAGTCCCTCAGCCAATGTGAGATAAATACGGTGTAATCAGCCACCACGTTGGCCCGGCGCAAGATCTCGTCCATTTCAGCCGTGTTTTTCCGCAGATCACATTCATTGATCCGGTGTACGCAAAACACCTGGGGGTGGGCGGCTTTGAAGGCGCTAATCTCCGACACGCCAAACGTGGTGGTGTCTGCGGGACGGGGGTCGACGAGTAAAATGGCCGTTACCCCCGGCTCCAGGCGAAAGGTGACGCGATGCCCCCGGTCCTGCAGATGGGCCACCAGTTGCTCCAGCACCTGGTTGCCGCCTCCCCAGGGCGACCTCTTGGGCTTGTAGCTCAAGGCAATTTTGTGCCCGCTGGATTTTAACAGCCCTTTGATGAATCGGGGAATTTGCTTCAGGGTCATGTGGTGGGCGCCCTGACCTGACGCGGGGTCTGGCAAATGCCGCCTTGGCGTTGACTATGAAGCTGGCTCGGTCACCTTCAGCCGCGGGTAAGGGGTTCTCGCCTGAAATTATACGCCAACCCGGCCGCCTTTACCCAAAAATAGTTTTGGGAACTTCTTTGCCAAGCCCAACATTGCAGTTCTTGAGACCGAATCACTGAGATTATAGCACAAATTTAGTTCAAAAAGTACGGTTCACTTCACCCAGACTACCACCGAACCTGAGGAAAAATCAACTCAGGCTGAATCTGGTCCCGATATTTTTGCACCAGTTGGACCATCCTGCAGAGGGTGGCTTCATCCAGATAGTGGGGTTTAAGCCCCAGGGACAAGAGGCCAGTCTGCGCCGGGTTATAGTAGTGCTCCTCGGCTTCCCGCCGGGGGTTGGGGAGGTGCTGGACCTCCACCCTGAGGTCCAGAGCCCGGCCGGCGTCCTGAACTTTCCGGGCCAGGTCGTTCACCGAAAAGGTCTCCACAAACTGGTTGAACACCTGGTATTCCCCCGGCGCCGGGGGGTGCAGCAAGGCCAGTTCCACGCAGGCCAGGGTGTCCTGAATATTCAGGTAGCCCCGGGTCTGGCCGCCCTGGCCGTAAACCGTCAGGGGGACCCCGGCCACCGCCTGCACCAGGAAACGGTTGAGGACAGTGCCGAAGACGTCATCGTAATTGAACATGGGCAGCAGGCGCTCGTCTTCGGCGGATTCCCCGGTGGTCAAGCCGTACACCGGGCCCTGGTTGAGATCGGTGACCCGGATGGGCCACATGCGGCAATAAAAGTACAGGAGGTCGCCGTCCTGGGCCTTGGTCAAATGATAGAGGGAGCCGGGGGTCTTGGGATAGAGGAACCGGTGCCGCCGTCCCTTATGTTCCACCTCCAGATAACCTTCTTCAATGTCGATATTGGGGGTGCCATACACCCCCATGGTTCCCAGCTTGACGATGTGGCAAGCCGGGTTGCACTCCTTGACGGCAAAAATCAGGTTGGTGGTGGACACCAGGTTGTTGGTGAGAGTGAAGACGGCCTGGCGGTGCCCCATCATGGAATAGGGTGCGGCAGGCTGTTCGGCGTAATGCACCACCGCGTCCGGCTCAAACTCCCGGAAGACCTGGAGGAGAAAGGGATAGTCGCAGACATCCCCGATGTGCACCGTCAAGCGGTGGCCGCTGACCCGCTCCCATAGAGTCGCCCGCCGGTTCAGATTGGGCAGGGCTATCAGGGGTTCCCGGTTCAATTCGATGCAGGCCCGGCGCCTAAAATAATTGTCCACCACCGCCACTTCGTGGCCCCGCCGGGACAGGTACATGGCGGTGGGCCACCCCAGGTAGCCGTCTCCGCCCAGGATCAGGATGCGCATGAACGGACCTTTAAATCAGGGAAACGCCGCAGGACTTCCTGGGGCAGCAGCCGGTGTTCCAGGAGGAATTGTCGCAGCTCCTCCGGGGTCAGGGGCTCCGTTTGGGCCGAATTATAGGGTTGGGTCAGGGGGGAGCCGGTGGCCGCGCCGGGATATTGATAGTCAATCTCGTGGTAGATGGCCCGGAAGGCCGGCAGCACCACGTAAAGTTCCGCCAGTTCCACGCCGCGCCCCGTCTCATCCTGGCTCACCAGCTCTTCATAGATCTTTTCCCCGGGTTTGGCCCCGATGATGCTGATCTCTACGGCAGCCGGGTCGTGGCCATAGGCGGGGGCCAGCAGGTCGATCATCACCCGGGCCAGATCCGGGATGCGGATGGCATCCATCTTGGTAACCATTACTTCGCCGCCGCGGGCCAGCCCGGCGCTCGAAAGGACCAGAAGGGCGGCGCGGTCGAGCGACATGATGAACCGGGTCATATTGGGGTCCGTCACCGTCACCGGCCCGCCGGCTTTGATCTGCTGGGCGAACACCTCAAAGACCGACCCCCGGGAGCCCAGGACGTTGCCGAATCGGACGCTGGAGAAGCGTTGGGCGGAGTTGGCCCGCACGACATTGGCCGCGGTGATCAAACGCTCCCCCATAAGTTTGGAAGTGCCCATGACGCTGGTGGGATTCACCGCCTTGTCGCTGCTGGTAAAGATCACCAGCTTGACGTTATGGCGGATGGCCGCCTCAATAACGTTCTTCACTCCCAGAATATTGGTCTGCACCGCCTCGAAGGGGTTGTATTCGGAAAAAAATACGTGCTTGAAAGCGGCGCAGTGCAAAATAACGTCACATCCCCGGGCCACGGTGGCCACCTTCTGGGCATCCCGCACATCCCCCAGGAAGGCGTGGACCTGGGGGTGCCGGGGGGAGAGCTGCTGGTGCATCAAGAACAGCCCGCTCTCATTGTTGTCGAACAGGCGCACCTGAGCCGGCAACCGCCCCAGCAATTGCCCCACCAGTTCCTGGCCCACGGAGCCGCAAGCGCCGGTGACCATCACCACCTGGTCGCAAAAGAAATCTGGCATGGCTTCACCTCTAAACCGTCACGGTGCGGGACTCCGTCGTGGCGTGAGTAAGATTTTCGATAGTATTGCCCTTAATTGCCGCCACTTTCCGATACATTTTTTTAACATGAAGGCGCGATAAAATTCTGCCAATCCCCACAATACTCATACCGAATTCTTGTCGGTGAAAGTTAATGACCTCTTTTTGTTGATTATCATGATAAAATCTTAAAGTAATTGGCTTGATCAGCTTCCAATCCGCCGGTTTGCCGTTAAGATCACCCGACTCTGCAGAAATCAAGTCATATTGAAACATATCTTCATACACAAGATCGCATTCCAAGAGATTTATTTTCTTATAAAGACTATATGTTATAAATTCATCTAAGAATACTAAAATCTCATCTTTATCATAAAATTGTTTTTCGCTTATTATATCTTTGGCTGCTTGAAGCCCTACTTCATGAATTTCTCCCATAAATTTTATAAAAGAAAGGGCTTTGTATTTAAAAATGAGGTTACTACCAAGTTCCCCGTCTATATATTTTTGGATTATTGCCTCGTCTTTGGCATATTCTAATAATAAATTTTCTGATTCCCACAGTTCTCCACTGGTTTCTTTTAGAAAATCTTTATATGCTCCTGACAATAATTCCGGCAATCCATCTCTTAGGTCGTGAACTATTTTAAGAAATTCATAAGGTGTGATGCCATATTTAGCCATGAATAACAATAATTCCGATAAAATCCCGTCGTTGTAAAAAATTTCTATTGTCAAGGCAAACAGCCGGCATTCCAGGTAATCTTCAAAAGTTAAGGTATTGTTAGCCACACATACTTTTTCAGTCTCAACTGATAACAATTTGGTTCCGCCAAATTCATAAACGCCAAAACATCGGGGGAGTACTCTATATTTTGATACCAAACCATATCTGGATATCGTTTCTTCTGAATCAAGTTCAGTTCCTTCCAGCAACATAAGTGTGAAGCACCTGATATAATTGAGATTTGCATTGATGACGTCTTCTATACTCTTAAAATGAGATCTCTTGTTGTCTCCCGGCAAGGCAAGTATGATTTCTGCATAAGTATTGCTGCCAATTGCGGTAGCCATTTTGGCCAGATCGATTATGGTTTTAGGGGAGATATTCTGTCTTTTGATGTTTTTCAAAACATCGGGGTCCGTTGACTGCACCGAGGCCGAAAGACGAAAAAGACCCCCGGTAATTCTGGCCGCCTCCAAAACCCGTTCCTTGGCATTCTTCCCCGTGGCCACATGAATATAATCGGGAAAGCCATGGGTTTCCTTGATCTTGGCAATACCCTGAGAAATCAGCAGATCTTGCTGGTACATGCCAAAATTAGAATCCGCAATAAACATATTTTTGTTGCCTTTAATATGTTGAGCAATATATTTAAGTTCCTCTACAACGTGATCGGGGTTTCTAAAGGACACCTTATTAAAATACTTATCGCTTTCTGAACAAAATATGCATGAAAAAGGGCAACCACGGTTTGTTTGAATCAACGGCATTAATTGGCCGTCGAAAAATCCATCGAGAAGGCCGGTGGTATAGGGAGAAGGAACCTCGTCAAGTTCAATGCGCGCATTACTGTTCTGGAACTGAAAATCACCATTAATTAAAAAATGGCAATTATGCAAACTTGATAGTTTGGTTTTTTCGATATTTAATTTATTAGCCAGCAAAGCTTTTAATAATGATAAAAACCATGCTTCCCCCTCTCGATAAACATAAAAATCAATATTGTTCCTTTGCTTTAAAAATGATTCCTGTCCGATAACGTTGTTTGGATAATTCGGACCTCCAAATACCACTACAATATTTGGGTAAATTTTCTTGATATGAGAGGCTATAGAGTAACTTAAATCAAGATTCCAGACATAATTGCTGAAACCTATAATATGCGGCGGTTTGATAAGAAAACTGTTTATTAATTCTTCAGGATACTTAAACAACCGAATATGGATCAATTCTCCTAAATGCTTTTTGGCATAGGAAGCTATTGATCCTATTGCCAGGGGGATGGTATTGCTGGCAACAGTCTGTTTGGTATGGGTCAGATCGCAGACCCATACATCATAAGGAGGCTGGGGAACTTCCATCTGGTTTTCCTTAAAGCCAAGGTGTGTTCGAATAGAGCTAATCCATTACGGTCATCTTGGAATCCTGGCGCCACTTGATGCGGGGCAGGAAAACTTCGGGGTTAATCCGAGCGGCGGCCCCGGCGATATAATCCAGCATCTGCGTAATCAGGCCGGCAGACAGGAGGTGGGGACTGAGGCCAAGTTCCGACACCTTTGCAGGTTTGACGGGGTATGGTAGCTCTTCCGGTTCGTGACGGGGATTTTCCAGGTGCTGAATAGAGACCTCGATGCCATTGGTTCTGGCCGCCTCCCGCACCATTTCCGCCAGTTGGTTCACGGTAAAGACCTCGGTAAACTGATTGAAGACGCGAAACTCGCCCGGACGGGGCGGATTCTCCACGGCCAGTTCCACGAACTTGATGGTGTCCAGGAGGTTGAGAAAGCTGCGCGGTTTTTGGCCCTGGCCATAAACCGTCAGGGGAGAGCCTGCCACGGCCTGGACTAAGAAGCGGTTGATGACCGTGCCGAAGATGTCATCGTAGTGAAAACTGGTCCGCAATTCCGGGTGGAGCCGGGTGTGGTCCGTCTCGAAGCCGTAGACCACCCCCTGGGCCAGGTCGGTGGCCCGGAGCCCCCAGTTCTGGCAGGTGAAATTGATATTATAAGCATCGTGGATCTTCGAAAGGTGATAAAAGCTTCCCGGCGACTGAGGGTAAGACACCCCATCGGTCCGACCGCTCGGCCGGTTGATGCTGTAGCCCTCGTTGCGGTCAATGGCGAGACGGCCGTGTTCCCCCATGGTTCCCAATTTAACCAGGTGGGCCTCGGGGCAGTGCCGCTTGATGGCAAAAAGCAGGTTCAGGGTGCCGATCACGTTATTATGCTGGGTGTACACCGCATATTCCCGGGTCCACATGGAATAGGGGGCGGAAGGCTGTTCGGCGTAATGGAGGATGGCCTCCGGCTCGAACTCCTCCAAAACCTTGTAGATGAAACGGTGGTTGAGGAGATCACCCACGTGCAGGTGGATTTTCCGGCCCGTAACTTCCTTCCACAAGGCCACCCGGCGGTGTAAGGTGGCGATGGAATCCAGCGGTTCGATGCCGAAATTCAGCTCTATCTGTCGCTTGGAGAAATTGTCCACCACCATGACCTCGTCTCCCTCGGATGAGAAATGCATGGCCGTGGGCCACCCGAGGTAACCATCCCCCCCCAAAACCAGAATCCGCATTATTGGCGCTCCTTGCGCATTAAAGTTCGGCTTGCCGCAGATGAGGCAGGTCCACGAGGCCATGAGCCAAGATCAAACTCCCCAGGCGAAAATCTTCCGGACTGTCCGCATCAAACTCATACGGATGGCTAATGGGGACCGCCAGGGAAGGCTCCGGGAAGAGACTGCCCTGGGCCAGGGCTTGTGCGCTGCGAAAAACCAACAAGTTGCCAAACAGATAGTGGGGCGGCTTGGTCTGCTTATTATAGGCCAGACGTCGTTCTTCGGGAAACCGAAATCTGACTTTGCCGTCCACCACGAGGCGCTGGTTATAGGCGTGGGCGTTGTGGGGGCAGGCGACGATGGTCTGGGCCGAGCCGGCCGAGTCGTCTGCCAGGAGGCTCTTGACGCACTGATCTATGTGGTCCGCCAATACGAAGGGTGAGGTGGGTTGGAGCAGGGCGATGACCTCCGCTACTCTGCCTTCCCGCGCTTCCAGGTCCCGGAGGAAATGGGCCACGACGCCGTAAATCGGGGTGGCGTCTTCCGCCAGGCTGGCTGGGCGGGGGTAGACTTCCGTCTCAAACCGGCGCGCCCTGGCGGCAATCTCCGGGGAATCGGTGCTGCAGAAGAGCCGGGCAAAGCCCCCCCACGCCCTGGCAGCCAGGAGGCAATAGTCCAGGAGCGGACGCTCCCCGAACCGGGCGAGGTTCTTCAGGGGTATGCTTTTCGAGCCTCCCCGGGCGGGGATGAAACCCCAGATCGCGCCGGGTATGATCATGAGCATTTTTCTTCACAGAGATAGGCATAGGCCAGTTCGATGACCCGCCTTTCCGTTTCCCGCCAGGCGTCAATGGTGGAGCCGCCGATGTGCGGGGTCAGGAGCAAATTGTCGTGTGCCTTCGCATAAGCCACCAGGGGATGGGACGACACCTGGAAGCCGGGAACAAACTCGCCGTCCAGGACGTCCAGGGCAGCCCCCGCTAGGCGTCCAGTCTGCAGCATCTCCAGCAAGGCTACTTCGTCCACCAACTCTCCCCGGGCCGTGTTGACCAAGTAGCTGCCGACCTTGAATTTTTCTAAAAGGTCCCGGTTAAGCATTTTGTAGGTGCTCTCATTGGCAGGAGCATGCAAACTCACCACGTCGGAGGCGGCCACCAATTGTTCCGCAGTCCCCAAACTCTCAAAGCCGGGGGGACAGCCCTCCACATAAGGGTCGAAGAACGCCACCTTCATGCCGAAGGCCAGCCCGTAGCGACCCACCATACGGCCCAATCTGCCGCAGCCGATCAGCCCCAGGGTCATGCGGGACAGCATCCGGGGGGCCCCGAAGGGACGGCGATTCCACTGCCCCTGCAGAACCGCGGCGTGAGCCCAGGGACTCCGGCGCATCAGGGCCAGCAACAACCCCCAGGTATGCTCGGCCGTGGGTGTGATCGTCCCCAGGAATTCAACTTCCTTCTCAAGGGAAAAGACTTTGATATTTCGGGCCGCGGCCTCTTTGACATCGATGTGGGGCACCCCGGTGGTATTGGTGGCGATGGCCCTCAGCCGTGGACAAAGCTCCATCTTGGCCCGGCCGAAATAATATCCCAGGGGGGCGAAACCAAGGTCAACCGCTGCCAGAATTTCTTCCCTGTCCGCATCAGGATTCGCGATCTCGATGACCCGGAAATGTTCGTGAAGAAACTTGAGGTTCTCGGGCTGATACTGCAAGATGCGGTAATACAGGGCAGTGAGGGGACCCATATCAATAGGTAATTCCCTTGTTCAGAAGTTTTTCATCCAGGGAAATGGTTTTTAAAACTGCGACAATCCGCTTGTACGCCTGCCCGTCGCCGAAGGGTTGGCTGCACTGTTGCACACTTCGGGCAAATTCCGGGTCGTTAAGGGCTTTTTCCAGGCAGGCGGCCACCGCCTCCTTACCGAATTCGGAGGAAATGACGTTCTCGGCCCGGCGTCGCCCCTTTTGTCGTTTCCCCAGGTTAATGGCAGGGATGTGGAGATAAGGGGTTTCAATGAGGCCGGCGGAGGAATTTCCCACGAGCACCGCGGCCATGGACAGCAACCCCCAGAAGTCCTCAGCCTCGATGTTGTGGTGGATGGACACCCCTGGCAAGCCGCGCCCCATTTCGATGGCTCTGACGACCTCCTCGTAGCCCTGATCTGAGCAAGGGTAAATGATGAGGGTGCGCCGTCCCAGGGACAGAACCGCCTCCAGCGTGCCCTGCATGTCGGCATAGTTATCCCGCTTCCGGGTGGTTTCCGGGTGCTGCAGGACGATGATGGGCTTCTCCAATGGACCGATAGCGTATCGTTGTCTGAGAGTTTCCTCGTCAGTATAATCTCGAGCGATGATTTGATCAATGTGATTGTCCCCCACCACGTAAACCCGCCAGGGCTCTTCCCCCAACTTCAGTATGCGAGTGGCGCTTTCCAGGTTGGAGGCGAAATGGAGGTGGGAAAGTTTGGTCACCGCGTGGCGGATCAATTCGTCGATGTTCCCCGAGATGTCACCCCCCTGGAGATGAGCAATGGGAATCCCCAGGTGAAGAGCGGCGATGGCCGTGCCAATGACTTCGCCCCGGTCGCCATATAACAACAGGATGTCAGGCTGCAAGTCCGCCAGAACTTCCGCCATTTTGGTCACGCACACTCCGATGGCCTGGGCCCTGGCCTGGCCTCTGCCGTCCCGCTGCTCCATGTCCACGGCCGCAACTATCTTAAAGTCTTTTTCCACTTCCACCATGGTGGCCCCAAAGTTGGGGTTAGTGTGCTGGTCGGTGACAATCAGGGAAAGCTTGAGGGCCGGATCAGCGTCGATCAGCTTGAGCATGGGCTTCATAGCCCCATAGCCTCCCCGCTTTCCGGTCAGCACCGCTATATGTCGCGTGGTCATGAGGCCAGATGATCCCATTCCAGGGGCTGGTCTTCGCTGAGGTCCAGACTCAGCTTCCGCCCCAGGATTTTGGGCAGCTGCACGGGGGCCAGGCCGGCTCCGGCTCGCTTGGCGATGAGCATGTTTTCTTCCAGTACCGTGCCGGCGGGCAAGTCCCGGGCGGCCACCAGGCTTTTGAGGGCCCAGGTCAGGGCCGCAGCCTCGCAGGGTTGCACCGTTTTGACCCCGCTCCCCAGGGCCGCTTCCACTTCCCGCAGGTGGCGCACTAGAGTCGGGAAATCCTTGGGGCCTGCCGAGACCTTCCAGTCCTGGGCGTCGGGCACGTTAAAATCAAGGGTGATATGCTTCTCCACGATGGTCGCCCCCAGGGCCACCGCGGCCAGCACCGCATGGTGGCCGTCCGTGTGGTCCGAATATCCCACCGGGCCGGGGAAAACCTCTTGCAAAGCCTTAATGGCCCGCAAATTGACCTCGGCATAGGGGGTGGGATAGCTGCTGACGCAGTGAAGCAGGGCCAGATCCCGACAGCCGGCCTCGGCAAAGATCTTAAGGGTGGCTTTGACCATTTCCAAGTCATGCATGCCCGTGGAAAGAATCACGGGCTTACCTCGGCTGGCGATTTTCTGCAAATAGGGAACATTGTCCCGCTCACCCGAGCCGATTTTAAAGGCCGGCGCCTCCAGGGCGTCCAGCCAGGGCAGGGTGGATTCTTCATGGGCGGTGCACAGGAAGATGAGACCCCGCTGGTCGCACCGCTCTTTCATCCGGCCAAGGAAATCAAAGGTGACCTCTTTGGAACGGAGTCTCTCCCGCCAGCCGGGAAGGCGGCGGGAGACCAGGCGGTCGGTGGAAAACACCTGGGTTTTAAAAGCGTCCGCCCCGGCCCTGGCTGCCAGGTCCACCAAAGCCAGGGCCTTGTTGGGGTCACCGAAATGATTGACCCCCCCCTCGGCAATAATGAACACCGGGGCTCCGGCGCCCACCGGGTGACCGGCTATGGTGAAGCTGGGGTTAAAAAGCATGGCGGCACCGGCAACAAAAATTAGAATCCTTATCCAGCTATTCTTGCCAAAAGCCTCAGTCTTAAGCCTAAATTATTTTGATAAATATAATCTTCATTTAACATGGTAATCATCGACAACGGGATATATTTTTCTGTCTTTATAGAAACATCATAAGGATCATACCACTGCATGGTACGTTTAATATTATCAAGGCCGGTCAATATTGTGTCAAAATAAAGTACTTCATGACCCGTATCCCTAAATAACTTTTTAATAGTATCTTCAGAAAAATATAATAAATGGTTTCTTCCATCAAAACTGACACTTTTTTGCTGGAGAAAAAGATGGTACAGGGAATACGCGTTGGGAACAATAACCAGAATGACGGCACCGGGGTTGGCATGTTCTTTGATTTGCTCCAAAAAAGGCTTGGGGCTGGGTAAATGCTCAATTAGCCCAAACAACGTAAAAATATCATATTTTTCCTCCTTCGGTAAATCCTCCAGGAGGCATTTCCTGACCTGCAGTCCTTTGGAGAGGGCATAGGACACCGCCTTTTCATTCAGTTCAATCCCGACGGCTTTTATTTTGTCATTAAAATAATTTTCCACGAGTTGCAGGAAATAGCCGCTCGAACAGCCAATATCCAATAGCCGGCATACTCTTCCTGGGCAATATTTAATAATAAGATTTATATTCTCTAAGTAATAATCTTTTTTCCAGGCCTGTTCCTGGGAAGACTCTTGAATTTCCACCCAGATATCCGTGGCGCGGCTTTTGCCATAAAGTTCCTTTAAAAAATCAGTCTTCACTTGGGGGTTGGTGAAAATCAGGCCGCATTGCATGCAGCGGACAAAAGCGTAGCCATTCTTTATAAATAATTTTTCATGGCAGTTTGTTGCTTCGCCACACAGCGGGCAAGGAATCAATTCGGCATAGCGCCAATTCAGCCACCCGGTTTCGGGGTCGATCAATTCTTGGAGCTCTTTTTCAAGCTCTTCAAAATATTTTTTCCTGAGGTCATGATCCATGGGGCGTGCTCTTGGGTACTATTGACTTTAAATCGGTAGTTTCTGGTAGTCTTTTGTTTCGGGATTGATCAAATTGCTGTCTGATTCAACCTACCCCAAATTAACCGGTTTTTCCATGGCGGGCAATGCCTAATCGCATCATTATCATCTTCGGTCTCGCGGCGCACGACCTTCAGGCTGCATCTCCCACCGCTCTATTTGGATACCACAGTGCTGATCAGCTCCGCCAGGCGTTCCCCTGCCTTGCCGTCCAGGTAGCCAATCTCCGACAGGGCATAGGCCCGCCGCGGTTCCTGGTCGATGCTCCGGTCTTTTAAATACAACTCAATATATTCCACTACCTGGGCCGGGGTTTCGGCGATCTTGGCGGCCATGAGACGCAGCTTCCGGCGGTTGTGGGTATGCCGCCGCATGTGGGCCGAGGTGAAGCAGGCCTTGAGATTAAAATTATAAGAATCGTACCCGATGTGAATCACCGGCAGATCGCAGATGGAGGCTTCCAGGCTAACGGTGGAGAAATGGTTCACCAGGACGTCGGAGTATTTGAAGAGGCAGGCCAGTTCATCCTGTTCAGCGTCGCCCTGCAGAACTGATTTAAAAAATTCCCCTTCCAGCAGGTCGCTGGAGAACCTGAGGGGGTTGCTCACATAGACCCCTTCGGTTTGCAGCATCTGGTTTTCCAGAAAGAGCCACTCGGGGGAACTGAGGACCTTAGGGTGGGGGTAGGCCCGGAACGCCAGGTTGCACCGGCGGGTATCCAGAAAGGTCTCCTTGATGATCTGGAAAATTTCAAAATAACAGACCACGTCCACCCCGGCGGCATAGAAAATGGTGGGCTTGGCGGGGTCCAGGCCTTTGGCGTGCAAGAATCCCTCCCGGCTCACCGGGATGGGAGAGAAGTAACGGTCGTACTGCACCGGGCCGGTAATTTCAATCCTGGCCGCGGGAATCCCCTGGAACTTGATGGCTTCATCGGCCATCAGCCGGCTCCACACCGCCAGGCGATCCGGCATGAAGCCCCGCAAGCCCCGGCTGACGATGTTGTCGTAGTTGGAGATGGTGGAGATCACCGGAATCTTTAACGCCTGGGCCTCCCGGGCAAAAAATCCCTCTTGCTGGAAGCCGTCGGAGCCGAGGCCGGGAATCAGCGCGGCCCGGATATCCTGGGACTTCAGGGTCGCGGTGTGGACCGAAGTGCGATAAAAAAGGGACTCAATCCAGACGGCCGCCTCACCCAAGCCGGGTATGCGCCGGAGCAGATCCATCCTGGCGGCCCGGAGCCACAACTGGGAGAGATTTTCTGCGGCGAACAGGGTTCCCTCCAGTTGATTGCGGAGCCTCAGGTCGGTGGTTTCGGTGCGCACCGCAAACTGCCTGAGTTCCATAAGATTTTGCAACCACCTGTGACGGTCCGTGAAGACGTCATAAAACCTGGTGTCCAGCAGGAAATAGCGGTGATTGTCCAGCAATCCGGTGTTGCTATATTGGGGTCCGATGAAATAGAGGGGTTCTATACGGCGTTCCAAGAGACTGCTGGCAAAGAGGCCGGTGTGGAGACTCCGGGCAGCCATTTTGCCGTGCAGGGGAATCGCCAGTCTGGCGTGATTCATGACTGTTTCCATCAAGTTCCTCAGGCCGTCCCTGCCGCGCTGCCGGCCGCTACAGGGGAACCGGAGTCTTGGCAGCGGCATAAGATCGGGGAGTCCCCCCAAGCGTTAGGGCAGACCGGCTCGTTAGCCCGGCTCCTGAGGCCAGCTGAAACGGTCGGCCCCATCAGTTGGTTAGCCTCCTTGGGTTTGCTGCAACCAGGTCTACTGGTAAACGACCTGGCAAGAATATCCCCCGCGGCTTGGAGAAATGATCTAATCAACTTTTCTGCAGGAGGAGCCAGATCCACGCCGTTTCTCTCTCGACTCGGATAATCTTTTTAAAGTACTGAAGAATTTTCAATATAACCGGAAGCTCCGAATCCCATTCTACGGCTTCAAAAGCTCCTCCTCCAGTTAACCCGATATCCAGCAGGACATAGCCGGACGGTTTTACTACCCGAAATTGTTCCGAAAAGAAGCCATCCAGATTGAAGGCGTGGTCGAGGCAATTTGAATAGACCAGGTCCAGTGAGTTGCTCTCATTCTCCAACCGCATAAAATCGCCTACCCTGACCAGTTTGTTGTCCGGACCGGGATTGAGATCAATGCCATAGGCCTGTTTGAAACCTAAATCGTGGAAGACCTCAACTTCGGTCCCCTGCCGCGCCCCGGCGCAGAGGATGCTGGCAGTCTTCGGCAGATATTTATCCAACTGGCTGAATCTTTTATAAAATTTTAATCTATACCTGGAGATTTCCTGGCCGGAAAAACCTCCCTGGATCTTGAGCATTTCGGAAAATTTTTGTATTTGGTGAGTCCTGTACTCTTCGTAAGATTGGTAATCCCGATATTTAAATTCTCCATTCTCTTCGGCCTTCCAGCCGCTTTTCACGTGATGCTTCTGTCTAACCGGATGCTTGTCCCGGTCGTGTACGTAGGAATCATCAATATAATTGTGTAGTTTTTTATAATAACCAATACCCCTGGGCAGAAAATGATACAGCAGGGTCTTCCACCAAAATTTGATATGCATAACCATCGCTCTTATTGCGAACCTATACTCACAACAAAAAATAACGGTCCCTCCGGGTGCGTGAGGATAGAAGAGGTTAGCGAAACCCACATCCAGGAGCCAAAGGGATCAAAGCTATCCCCTAATCTTCGCCTGCTTACACTGGCATGCCCCATGCCGAGGCGAAGAGAGCGATCTCGCTGATAGAGGAAAATCTTGACCTTGGCCAGCCACCCACGGAAGATCCGGAAGAACCGACAATTTTTCCCAGCATCCCTTTCCCAGATGCTGAAAGGGTTACATCCCTCTGTCGTTGGCCAGCTTTTTATAGCATGGGCTAAACCGAGATGTCAAGGTTGCGGGGTGCAGCCCTGTACTTGCCGGACTTGGCCTTGATTGCCGCGCCGGCCAGGCCGACTTAAGGCTATGAACTGCGATTGCAACAGCAAACCGAAAACTGCAAACAGTACGAGCTGTTTCCGAGGCCGGTTGTTGCAAAGGGTTTTCCTGCTAGCCACCTAAGGTGTGGTGCAACTAAATGAGGCGTGTTATTGTTCCCCTTAATATTAATTACTGGGCATTTTTCTCAAAAATATATTTTGCTGGGGCGTAACAGCAAAAATAACCGAAAAAATATATTTGTAACTGATTTTCTTCCACTGTCTTAAAAACGGCTCATTAACTCGAATAGTTGTTACATTTTTTTTCCACAACATACGGTCCAGTTTGGGACGGGTCAAAAAATTTAGAGTCCACAAATATGCGGTGGGGCGCCCAAGAGCTTTAAGATAGATGGCATGGAACCACCGGGGGACAAACGGAATCAACCAAATTTTATAATGAGGTTCGGACGGAAAGCGGTATTCAGGCAGGGCCAAAAATACCAGCCCGTTGGGGCGGCAGACCCGGATCATCTCGTCAATGGCGCGCTCTACATCCTGGACGTGTTCAAGTACGGTATAACAAAAGACAAAATCGAAGAAATCATCCGGGAAGGGAATCGCCTCGGCTTTTGCTAAAAGGAAAGACTCGGGATCGAGCCGGTGCTGCCCCGCTTTCCACCGGAGGATCGAAAGGGCTGCCGGACTCGGGTCAATACCGTAGATAAGGCCCTCTCGGCGGCTTAAGGCCATGGCTTCCGCGCCCGTCCCGGTCCCCACCACCAAGACTTTTTTGCCTTGAAACCGGTAATCCAGCCAAAGCTCGACCTTCCGGACTATCGGCTCTCCGAAGGTTTCCTCCTCCTGCAGACGCAGGTCCACCCGGGATTCCCAATCCGCCAGTCCCAACTTTTCCCGGTAAAAGTCAGTATAATAATCCCGCAAAGCTGTTTCAATTTTTTTTGAGATATCCATCGCTCACCAGTGCGGGAGTTCACGAAATTTTTTTCCCCAAAACCGGGGCGGTGCACTCCATCGTCACCCCTGGCGATCTTGGTCAAGGGACCACCGGTAGTCCACCAGAAAAAGATTGTCCTGTCCCAGAGGTTTATGGTGGGGGACCTGGCTGGCGTCGCTCTCCTGAAGGTTGACATTTTCCTCCACCCGGAGGAGGGTGGGGAACCGGTCCACCTTTAATCCATTGATGAAGACCGCGCACCTGACCTCATACACCCCCGGCACCAGGGGCAAAAAGGGCAGCGTCAGGGTGAAACTCCCCTCCTCCCGCAGCCCGGCTTTGTCGGCCGCAGCAAATTCAAAGGGGCAGGAAAAAGCCTGGCTCACCCGATTGTTCCCGAAGACTACGGTCATCCAGATATTTTCGGATTTGACCTCCGGACGGCAGACGTAATCCAGCTTCAGGGTCAAAGGGCCTCCTGATTTGACCTGGGGGAGGAACTCGCCCTGTGCGTCCACGGGGAGGATTTTTTTAAAATAAAACATCTTGCCTTGAAGCCGGGCCGGGGCCCGGTCAGCGGTCCCCTGCTTGAGCATGGCGTCCAGATAGGCGGGGGCCACCTCCTGGGCGGGGCCGTCAAGGAAGATCTGGCCTTCGTCCAGCCAGATGACCCGGTCGCACAGGGTGGAGACCGCGTCGAGGTTGTGACTCACGAACAACACGGTGCGCCCCTCTCTGCTGACCTCGTCCATCTTGCCCAGGCACTTCTTCTGAAACCCGGCATCCCCCACGGCCAGCACTTCATCCACCAACAGGATTTCCGGCTCCAAATGGGCGCCCACCGCGAAGGCCAACCGGACGTACATGCCGCTGGAATACCGTTTCACCGGCGTACCGATGAACCGGCCCACGCCGGAGAAGTCCACGATTTCATCGAACTTACTCTTGACCTCGGCCTTGGTCATCCCCAGGATCGCGCCGTTGAGAAAGACATTTTCGGCGCCGGTCAGCTCAGGGTGAAAACCGGTGCCAACCTCAAGCAGGCTGGCCACCCGCCCTTTAATTTTGACCTCCCCGATGGTCGGGGCCGTAATCCGGGAAATGATCTTCAGCAACGTGGATTTGCCCGCGCCGTTGCGGCCGATGATCCCCAGGACCTTACCCTGTTCGGCCGAAAGGGACACCCCCTTCAGGGCCCAGAAAGTTCGGGCGCCGCCGTTGCCTCTGACTCCCGTGTATAAGGGAGTGTTGGGGTCTTCTTTGCCTCTGAGGCGGCACCACCAGCTTTTGAGATCCATATACAGAGCGCCGTGGCCGATACTGCCCAACCGGTACTCTTTGGCCAAGTTTTCTATCTGAAGTGCGGTGGCCATAAAATTTGAGGGCCCGGTCCTTTAGATCGTATCCACGAAAGTCTTTTCAATACGGTTGAACAACACGATCCCGACAAAACAGATCACCAGAGTAATCAACACCCCCAAGAGGTAGTACGGGGCGCTGAGGGAACCGGATCCCAGGAAGGCTGTCCGGAAGCCCTCCACCACGGAGGTCATGGGATTGAGGGCAAAAAAAATCCGATACTTCTCGGGAATCTGGGAAAGGGGATATACCACGGGGGTGGCAAACATCCACAGTTGGACCCCGAAGCCCACCACCAGAACCAGATCCCGGTACTTGGTGGTCAGGGAGGAGACGATGAGCCCGCAGCCGATTCCCAGAAAGGCCATCTGGATGACGATCAACGGCAGAGCCAGCACCCCGAGATTAGGGTGCACCGGCGCCCCCTGCCAGTAATAGTAGACCAGAAAAACGACAAACATGGCAAACTGAATAATAAATTTGAAGATATAAGAAATAACCTTGGAAATCGGAACCGTCAGCCGGGGGAAGTAAACTTTACCGAAAATCCCGGCATTGGCCAAAAAAGTCTGGGACGTCTGGTTTAGGCATTCAGCAAAGTACCCCCAACAGATAGTCCCGGCAAGATAAAACAGAAATTGCGGCAGACCGTCAGTGGGAATCTTGGCAATTTTTCCGAATATTACCGTGAATACCAGCGTAGTAAATAACGGTTGCAGGATGAACCACAGAGGGCCCAGAATTGTCTGCTTGTATTGGGCGATCATATCCCGCCGGACGAAGAGCTGAATCAAATCACGATATTTCCATAATTCTCCTAACTCGAATTGGTACCACGGATGTTGCGGACGGATAATCGTGGTCCACGCTTCGCCCTCTTGCCCCTCGATATTTTCCATTGGGATGGGTTTCATAGGCTTTAACAAAGCGAGTCTAAAATTAATCCGAATGGATGTCAAGGTGGTCCCCGTGAGGTGGGTCCGGTTTTCTTGGACGCGGAATTGGGAAAAAATCAGGGTTCCAGGAGGACCGGTAAATGGCGCCAGAACGGGATCCTATCCGGATGGCGGGGAAGGTAACGGCAGGAGGTGAAACGGCCCCGGTGGCAGGGTCCTGGCCCCGGCCACCGGAGATTGAACCAGCGGCTAGACTGGCAGGCAGTTTCGCTCCAAGCGCTTCAGATCAAAGGGCGGCGAGTTTGCCATCCTCGACCACGTATCCGAGGGTTTTGAGGATGGCGGCCTGCTGGTCATTGACTTCCTCGAGCACCCGTTTCAGTTTGCCTTCGGAGTCCTTGGCGTAAATGGCGGTCCGCAATTCCCGCAACTCCTCCATGGCCTCGTTAGGGCTCATTTTGAGCCCCGCGGCAGCCATGCGCTGGCAGAGCAGGGTGAGGTAGGAGAGCGCCACCACGCAGACAAACAGGTGAACCCGGATTTTCGAATCGGTCCAGTGATATAAAGGCAGCAACGCTTTTTGGAACAGACTGCGGTGATCCTTGCCGTTACCGTGAAGCCGGGTGGCATTGGCGGCTTTGCCGTCGCCCAAATCGGGTCCCAGGACGGCCCGGGTCACGCAGGTGTCATAAATCCCCTCCACGGCCCAATCCTCGCGATCGGTGATGAGGATATTCTTCCCGAAGTGGCGTACGACGCTGGCCATCTGGCGATGATCCAGCTGGAACTCGAGGCGGAACTGGCCTTTTTCCTGAACGAAATTTAACTGGAAAAGGTCTGGAGTGATTTTGAGGCGAAGGCACAGTTGCGCCAGGTGAGTTTTGACGGCCTCCACGGCTTTTTCCTGGTTGGCTTCCTGGGCATAGCGCTGCGCCAACGCCATCATCTCCTTGCGCACTCTTTGTGCTTTCTTGCCCAGGTCCTGGTAGCTCTTATGAAAGCTCTTGGGGTCAAAGGTGATGACTACCCGGCGGGGGCGGTTCCAGAAGGGTGCGTGCGTTTCAAAAAACAGGATCTTCTCATCTTCCTTGGCGACGGGGGAGAGTTGGGCGCCGCGTTTGCCCGGGAGGGGCCGGAAATCCTTCAAAGAGATTTCGGTCAACTCGGGGGCAAAGTCAGGCGCGCAGGAGACAATGAAATGCATGCCGTCGTTGGCATCGATTTTCTCGATAATGGGCGCGGCATCCATTTCTTGATTAATCAGCAGGGTGACATCTTCGATGCCCACCCCCAGGTTGGAGGCTTTCCCCAGGAGGTGTTCCAGGTGATCATAGAAGCCGGTGACCGGCACGCCGCCGGAAAAACTCTGGTAATAAAAAGGAATCCCCTGGCTCCACTCGGTAATCAGGGCCAATCCTATCTTCTGCTGGGCCAAGTGTTCCGCCAGGAAATCCTGATCCGGCTGGGGCATGCCGGCAAAGACCGACGGCTTGGGAGGAGCGGAGATATCCGCGGCCTCAATGATCAGTCGGTGTTTCTGGGCCGGCAAGAGGGTATGGATCTTTTTAAAGAAGGCCGTCTTGATTTTTTCCAGGTCTGAATCGCTGATCCGATCCCAGTGGTTCCAGAAATTTTGGGAGTTCAAGGATTCCAGCCTCAGGGGACGAATCCTCTGAATGTCCGTGGTTTCGTACCAGTTCGCCAGTTGTCTTTTACTGGTGGGGGCGATGGCCCGGTTCAGGGCGGCATAGAAGACCAGTTCTCCCAGGGAAGGCCCCCGCACCCGTTTTTTGGGGGGCAGGATCTCATTAATCATTCCGGCCAGGTCCACGGCGCGATCGAGTTCGTTGAGGGCGAAAACCGACCCGAATTCTTTGGGGGAGAACCCGCCTTTTCCCAAAGCCGCCTCGACTTTATCGGCGGTGCCCAGGTACACCTGGTTAATGGTGGTGGGCTTGCCATAGACCCGCTGGGTTTCCCGGATATAGAAATACTCGTGGCCTTTTTTCAGTTTTTTGTACAGATGTGCCATAATTCACCCATTTCTTTAAAATATTAAGTTACTGTTTAAACTACCCGTATTTTCACCATACCAAAGTTACCTTCAAGAAGAAAATGGGGCAAAGTGCTCTTTTTTATAGAGTAAAGTACCCATTATCCCGCCTTTGGAGCTGGATCCATGGCTATATTCAGTTAGAGGGGGACTACGGCAGAATTTAGGGAGCAGCAGTGGCCGTATAGCCTTTGCGGATGGCGTATCGCACCAGGTCGGTATTTTTCTTGAGGTTTAATTTCTTCATAATTTTCGTGCGATGATTCTGAATGGTGCGAAAACTGAGAAACAGGATTGCCGCAATTTCTTTGCTCGATTTGCCCTCGGCGATCATTTTGATGATCTCGATTTCCCGGGGGGAGAGAGGATCGGACGGTGCGGCGTCGTCCTGGCGCCGGCCCTGGACATAGAAGTTTACCAGGTCTTTGGAAAGCAGCGGGGACACGTAGGTCATCCCTTGCCTGATCATGTCGATGGCGTTGAGGAGTTCTTTGGGGGCGTCCTCTTTTAACAGATAGCCGTCAACTCCGGCCGATATGGCATTATTCAGGTATTCTTGCTTTTTATGCATGGTCAGAATCAGCACCTTGACGGCCGGGCAGGCCTTCTTAATCCCTCGAGTGGCTTCTATCCCCGAGAGAGAAGGCATGGAGATATCGAGAATCACCATATCAGCAGCCAGGCCTTTGAGAAGTTCCAGCAGTTGGGGACCGTCACCCACCTCTCCCACGACTTGCAGTCCCGGTAAGGCCTCAATGATTTTCTTAATCCCCTCGCGCACCAGGACGTGATCTTCGGCCAAAATAATTTTATACATAATCATTTCACATGGTTATCGATTGGAATAGAAAACGTAATGGTGGTGCCCTGGCCCCTCCGGCTCGAGATCTGGAGCGAGCCACGGGCCATGAGAGCTCTTTCATTCATGGCGGTCAACCCCAGGCTTCTTTTGGCAACTTTGCCGGACATGATCTGATTTAAATTAAACCCCCGGCCATTATCCCGGATCATAAAGGAGACCTTGCCGTCTTCTCGGGTAATGTTCACCGAGACCAGGCCGGCCCTGGCATGTTTGACCACATTGGTCAAGGATTCCTGAAAAATGCGATAAATGTTGATTTGGATTTCAGGCGCAAAGAGATGATCGATTTCGTCCATCACCACCGCACACTGCATATCATGATTACGGCAGGTCTCTTCGGCCAGATATCCCAGCGCCGCGGACAGGCCCAGATCCTCCAAACTCGAAGGGCTGAGGTCCCAGGACAGGCGGCGGACATTTTCAATCACCGTATCGATATAGGACAGCATGTGTTCACAATTTACCTTCAGGGGCTGCTGGTCCGGCGCCAGCTTGTCTTCAATGGCCACCAGATTGATTTTCAGAACCGTCAGGGCCTGACCCAGTTCGTCATGCAATTCCCTGGCGACCCTCCGGCGCTCTTGTTCCTGGATGCTCATGAGTTGGGACGTGAGCCCCCGCAGTTCCTGCTTCGACTCCTTCAGGGCCTCCTCCACCCGCCGCTGCTCGGCCCGGCCCCGCAACGCCACAATACCATAGGCCAAATCGTTGGCCAGGCCCAAAAGCAAGTTGATCTCCTCATCGTCAAAGGTATTGGGGTCCGCCGCATAGATGGTCAGCGCCCCAAAGGTGTGAGAATCGTTTAACGGCAGCGCCAGAACCGAAGCGTAACCTCTTATGCGCGCTTCCTCAGCCATGAAGGCAAAGCCGGGGTCAACTTGCGTGTCCCGGCAAATCACCGGTTTTCCCCGGCGGATGGCTTTACCCGTGGGACCGCGACCGCGCTCCTTATCCGCCCAGGTGAGGTTGAGTTGTTCCACATAATCCGCATCGAACCCGGTTTGGGCCACCGGACGCACCGATTTGTGGGCATCATGCTCGGCACAGCCCACCCAGGCCATGCGATAACCGCCCACCTCCACGATAATCCGGCAGACCTCGTTCAATAATTCCCTCTCATCGGTGGCGCGAATCAAGGCCTGGTGGCATTCGGTGATGGCCTTGAGGGCGCGGCTGACCTGCCGCAGCCTCTCCTCCAGCCGCTTGGGTTCCGTGATGTCCTCAATGATGCCCATAATGCCGGTCATGGCGCCGGCGCCATCATAGAGGGACGCAGTGGACAAGCGGATGTCGATGAGAGAACCGTCCCGCCGCTGCCGGCGCAGCTCCAGGCCCAGCAGGGGAATGCCCTGCAGCGTGAGTTGATGCTGCGCCTGGAAGGCCTGCTCCTGGCCTGGGGGGATAGTCGGCAGGGGCCGCCCCATGACCTCGGCTTGACTCCAGCCAAACATGCGTTCCGCCGCCGGATTCCAGCTGATGACCCGCCCTTTCAGGTCCAGGGCGATAATGGCCAGGGGGGACGCCTGGATCAGGGTTTGCAAGGCGTGGGTGGTCTCCCGGAGGGCCTCCTCGGCGTGTTTTCTCTCGGTGGCGTCCAGCAAGGTGCCCATGACCGCCGGGCGCCCGTGGTATTCCACCTGGCGGGACAAGGTCTCAACATGGATTACCGATCCGTCTTTGCACAGGCCTTTAAAATTACTGCGGGATGGCACGCCTTCTCCGGCCAGGCGGCGTTCAACGACCCCAAGGATGCGGTCGCGATCTTCCGGATCTACGAGGTCCGAGGGGCCCAAACGATCAATCAGTTCATCGGAGGTGTAGCCGAAGGCCTGGGCCAACACCGGGTTGACGTAGCGGAATTTGCCATCCTGAATCAAATAGACTCCCCCCAAAGACCCTTCGGTGACAATGCGGTAGCTGGCCTCGCTCTCTCGCAGCGCCTCCTCGACCATCTGGCGCTCGGTGATGTCCAGCAAGGTGCCCACGATGGCCGGCCGCCCCTGGTATTCCACCGCCCGCCCGAAAGACTCGCAGTGAATCACGGCGCCGTCTCGGTTAAGACCCCGGAAGGTATAATGCGCCGCCTCCAGTTCACCGGAGAGCCGCCGGCGGATGTTTTCCTGGACCAGGGGGAGGTCTTCGGGGTGAATCAGGTCTCGGGGTTCCACCGCCCCGGAAATCATTTCTTCAGGCTGATAGCCAAAAATCTGGGCCATGGTGGGATTCACATAAACGAAGCCCCCGTCCTGGATGATGTACACCCCGGCCAAAGACCCTTCCGTGACTACGCGGTAACGGGCCTCGCTCTCCTGCAGCGCCTCTTCCGCCCGTTTCCGCCGGTCGATATCCCGGAGCACTGCCAGGACGCGGTCTCGCCCTCTGAGGCGGATGGGTTTCAGGTGGACTTCAACCCAGAAAACCCGTCCGGCCCGATCCCGGGCCTGCCATTCAAAGACCTGGGGACTCCCGGCCGCAGCCTTGGCCAGCAAGTTCAAAGCCGTCTCCGGTTGCGACCCTGGCTCGCCGCCGCACAAGGCCGTCACCTTGAGTCGCCGGGCTTCCTCCGGGGTGTAACCGAACATCCCGCACATCCCCCGGTTGACCTCCAGTATCTCACCGGTCGCCACATCGTGGATCAGGATGGCATCGCTCACCGCATCGAAAATCGCCCGGCAATCAGCCTGGGAAATATTCATGGCGGGTCCTGCCCTCGCACTGTCTTGCACTGCCACTCTCCCGAGCCCCTTGCAGTTTATTCACGGTAAACTATGGTTTATCGTTATTATTATATCGCTGAATTATCGTTTTTTCCAGCAAAATCAGGATTATTCCCCAGCCGCGGCCTGAAGCAATTCCTGGGTCAGCAGGCTTAACAAGCCCCAGACCGCATCCAGGAACCAAAACCGGTCCAGGTGGGCCGGCAAGGTAAACGAAACCTGGGCGGGGAACTCATCGTCCGCCTGCCATAAAATGACTTCCGCCACCAGGCCGGGAAAGACTTCCAGCGCCACCGCAGCATCGCCGGCGGGCCTGGTCGCGCCGTGCAGTTTTTTCCCGGCGGCCAAAAAACCGGCCGCATCCCCACCGAAGCGCTCTTCCAGAGGAGCGTTGGGCAGGCTGTGGTGCCCCCGGAAAAAAGTGGCGCCGCCGGGTAATTCCAGCGGACTGATCCCCGGCCCCAGGAGCGCCGGGTTGATGCGCAACAGGTACTGCAAGGCCGTGAGGCACAGCCGAAATCCCGGCTCCGCCTCCGGCGCCCCGGCTATCTGCACCTGCCGCCGAACCGGCGAAAGGAGCAGGGTCCGGTCCAGAAACGGCAGATGATACACCCCCGCCTGATAGAGAGCGCCGGTGCGACCGGTGATTTCCCCGGGATCGCGGTCCTCGAACTCCTTCCAGATCACCTCGCTCACGTCGATGCACTTTTCATACGCCATATCTAACCTCCGAAGATGCCGACGCCAAACCGGAGACGGCCGCCACCGAGAGCCTGGCCTTGGCGTTTCGTCCGCCGCAGACTTGAATCACCCGGGCCTCCAGGCCCGACCAGCCGCTTTCCCTCTTGTATATCCGGTCAAGCTCAATTTAGATGGTTTTTGGGGTTCGACATCATGGTATAGTTACTCAATATTAGCCATATAAATACTTCACTTAGGCTGGATATGCAAAAATTCTTCTATCCGCGCCGTGTGGCCGTGGTGGGAGTCTCCGAAGATCCTGCCAACCTGGCCCAAGGAATTGTCGCCAATCTGTTGCACTTCCAGTATCAGGGCAAAATCTTCCTGGTGGGCCGCCGGCCCGGCGCCACCTTTGGCTTGCCGATCTTCCCGGGGCTAGCCGACCTTCCCGAAAAAGTGGACCTGGCGGCCATCCTGGCGCCGGCCCGGGTCGTCCCCGCCCTGGTGCGGGAATGCGGCCAACTGGGGATTTCCCGGGTCGTGGTGGAATCTGCCGGTTTCTCGGAGTTGAACGAGGCGGGACGGACCCTGGAAGAGGAAGTGCGGGTGGCCCTTAAACAGTACGGCATGCGCCTGGTAGGGCCCAATGGCCTGGGCCTGGTCAACCTGGAAATCGGCCTGGCCCTGCCTTTTGCCCAGATCGGCTCCCGCGTTCACCGGGGCCGCATCTCCATCATTGCCCAGAGCGGCGGGGTGGCCACCCATGTGTTGGCCTGGATGACCAAGGAAGGCTTGGGCCTCAATAAGTTTTTGAGTCTGGGCAATAAACTGGATGTGGCCGAAAACGAGGTTTTGGAGTACCTTCTGGAGGATCCGGGCACCGAGGCTATTTATGTTTACCTGGAAGGGATGCAGGATGGCCGGGGGCTCCTTAAGGTCGCCAACCGGGCCACCAAGCCCATCTATCTGCATCTGGCCAACGTAGGGCCGGAGACGGCCGCCATCGCCCAATCGCACACCGCCTCCCTGACCACCGATGAGCGGGTCTTGGAGGCAGCCTGCCGCCAAAGCCGGCTTATCCGGGTCAAAACCCAGTCCGAGTTCCTGAACGCCGCCCGGCTGGTGGGCCAGCCCCCGTTGCGAGGCAACCGCGTGGTGGTCTTCTCGCGCAGCGGCGGCGAGGCCGTGGTCACCGCCTATGCCTGCCGCCAGTTTGGCTTCACCCTGCCGCCTCTGTCCGAGACGCTGGTTCAGTCCATCCAGGCCCGCTCCCGGGCCGGAGTTATTCGCCCCACCAACCCCATTGACTTGGGCGATGTCTTTGATTTCACTCTCTACACCGACATCATGGCCGCGGTGTGCCGGGACCCCGGGGTGGATGGGGTGCTGTTCCATTACGGGCCCGTGGCCGATTTTGAACGGGAACCCGCCCGAAAAATGGCCCGGCGCATGCTGGAGTTGGCCCGGGAAGCTAAAAAACCCCTGGTCATCACTGTGCTGTGCACCCTGGACGAAGAGAACTATCTCCGGGACACCCTGGGGGCGCCGGTCTTTCATTTTCCCGAGGACGCGGTGCAGGCCCTGGCGCTGAGCCGCGACCTGGCCGCCCGGAGAGAAAGCCTGAGTCTGGCGGAGCCCCCCCCATTACAAAAATTACAAAAAGCCGCCGCCATCGCCGAGACGCTGGCGGGCCCTCACCCCGGGGGGTTTCTCCCCCTGGCCCAGGCCCTCACCGTGATCGAAGCCCTGGGAATCACGGTGGCCCCCTGGGCCGCAGCCATGAGCCCCGAGGCGGCGACGGCCGCGGCCGGCCGCCTGGGGTTCCCGGTGGTGCTCAAGCTCTCGGCCCCCAGCCTGATTCACAAAACCGAGGCCGGCGGGGTGGAGTTGGACTTGCGCGATGCGGCTGCGGTACAGCAGGCCTTTGCCCGGCTGGCCCGGGTGGCCCGGAGCCGCCTGCCGCCCCGGGAGGCCTGGCAGGTGGTGGTCATGTCCCAGGTGGCCGGGGGCCAGGAACTGCTTCTGGGGGCCCGGCGGGATGACTCCTTCGGCCCCGTGGTGGCTTTCGGCGCCGGGGGTGTCGATACCGAAATTCTGGACGACATTGCCTTAAGGGTAGCCCCGTTGAACCCGGCCCAGGCCCGGGACCTCATGGCCGAAACCCGCATCGGCCGGATTCTGGCAGGCGCCCGGGGCCGGCCGCCCGCGGACCTGGACAGCCTGAGCCAAGCCCTGGCGGCCCTGTCCCAATTGATGCTGCAGTTCCCCCAGGTCCGGGAGGTGGACCTCAACCCGGTGCGGGGCTTCCCGGGGAAACCGGGGCTGGTTGCCCTGGACGCCCGGATACGGGCGGATGGTCCGGCCTAATGCCAAGTGGCAGTCAATGGGTGGCACAGGCTTTCCAGCCTGTGTTGGCGCAGTAACAAGGGCGGGCGCTGCCCGCCATTAACGTCGGTATCCGGCACTGTCTGACGCCAGCCAACGGCCAGGGGTATTTTTCCGGGGGGTTCGGTTGGCCAGGGCGAGGTCCCTCTATGACCGTTGAACTCTACCTGAAGGCCACTAACGAAAGAAACGAAAAACACGAAAAACACGAAAAACGCCGGCCGCCGCCGGGGATGGCCGCGGTTATTCACCTGGGAGAGCCGGGCCGGCCCGGTTATCTACTGCACCACAATCTGGCCCGGCTCCCGGCGGCTGCCGGGCTGCCGGGTCAGGCGGTTTCGGCCTTTCTTCTGGCGGCCCTGGGAGTCTGGACCGCGGACAAATTTCTGCCTCGAAGCGCCACGCCCGATGCCTGGACCCGGCAAATCACGCTTAACCTGCCCGTCAGCCCGGGCTGGCTGCCCCTGGCCTCGCGCCTGAGCAGCCTCCTTAATTTTCTCACCGGGGACGACTGGACCCTGAAGCTGCGTGAAGCTCCCCTGGACTTGGGCCTGAAGGGGCAGTGGCCCTCCGCCTGGCGCCCGGACGGGGTGATGCTGTTCTCCGGGGGCCTCGATTCCCTGGTGGGGGCCCTGGATTTTCTGGAGGCCGGGCAGGGCCTGCTCCTGGTGAGCCACTACGATTTCGGGCAACTGGCGTCCATCCAGCAATCCCTGGCGGCCGCGCTGCTCCGGCATTACGGGTCGGACCGGGTGCGCCATCTGGGTATTCGGGTGCAGTTTCCCGAGGCCCCGGAACTGTCGATGCGGAGCCGATCCCTGCTCTATCTGGCCCTGGGACTGGCCGCGGCGGTAAGCTTTGGCGCCGCGACCCCCCTCATCATCCCGGAAAACGGCTGGATCAGTCTCAATCCGCCCCTGACGGCCAACCGCCTGGGAAGTTGCAGCACCCGCACCACCCACCCCTTCTTTCTGGAGCAGCTTACAGGCCTCTGGCGGGAAGTGGGCCTGGTTAATCCCCTGGTCAACCCCTACAAAAACCTCACCAAGGGTGAAATGGTGCGGCGTTGCCGCACCCGGGACCTTCTCAGGCAACTCTTCGGGGAGAGCGTCTCCTGCGCCCGGCCGGTGGTGTCCCGCTGGCAGGGAGGTAAGGCCGGTCCCTGCGGCTGCTGCTATCCCTGCCTGATGCGCCGGGCCGCCCTCCACACCCTGGGGTGGGATCGGGGGGAGGATTACGTGCGGGACGGGTTAGCAGAGCCGGAAACCCTGGCCCACCGGGGCCGGGGCCGGGACCTCCGAGCCCTGCTCCTGGCGGTTTCGACCTGGGAGAAGTCTCCGGCCGAGATCGAGGCGCGCCTGATGCTGGGCGTCGACCCCGAAGCCCTCCCCGCGAGTCTGGCTGCCGCCCGCCAGGTTCTGGACCGGGGGTTTCGGGAAATCGCCGGATGGCTCCGGGATAAGGGGCCGGAGTGGGTTTCGGGCTACGGGAACTGAGACGAGCGTTACTCGGAGCCGAAACCTGGTCAGCCTGAGTAAAGCGAAGGGTCTATCAGGCGTAGAGGTACGCGGTCACCAGGAGGTAGAGGCCAAAGCCGAGGATTATCAGGATGGTGGTAATTGCCATGAATTTCTTGTGCTTATGTTCTATCACCGCTTTCCTCCGTGGATGGGTTTAGCCGGCCTCGCCGCTTTCTGCAGGGGGAAAACGAAAGGCCAGAGGGAGCAGTTCCTTAAGGTTCGCCAGCCGTATGCGGCCCGCGGTAGTGGCCATGAGCACCCGGCAGTTCGGGCTGAACTCGGCCAGCACCTGGCGGCACAGGCCGCAGGGGGCGATGGGGTCGGGGGTGTCGGCGATGACCGCCAGGGCCGTCAAGTCAGGGCAGCCGGCGGCCACGGCCGTAAAGATCGCCACCCGCTCCGCGCAGATCGTAGCCCCCAAAGAGGCGTTCTCGATGTTGCAGCCGGAAAAGATCTCACCGGCTGCGGTCAGGACCGCGGCGCCCACCTTAAAGCTGGAGTAGGGGGCGTAGGCTGCCTCCCGGGCGCGCCGGGCCTGGTCTAAAAGCTGGTGTTGCACCGTTTCATCCAGCCTGGAGCAGCCCACTCCCACCTTTAGCCCCCCAGGGAGACGGCCAGGGCCGTGGTCAGCTTCACCACGTCCTGGTTGGTCTTGCGCAGATGCCGGGACAGGATCTGGGCCAGACGCAGGAGCAGTTTTACCCCCATGGCCGGGTTCCGCTCAATCAATTCCAGGAAATCCTTTTGATGTAGTTCCAGGAGGGAACAATCGGTGGAGGCGGTTACCGTGGCCGAACGGGTTTCGCTTTCCAGCAGGGCCATTTCCCCGAAATAGACCCCGTTTTCCGCCTTCAGCCGGATCATCACCCGCTCTTTGGGGGTGTCTTCATCCAGCACCAGGGTGAGTTGCTTGGTGATCTCCACTTCCCCGGCGGCCATGATGAACAGGCTATCCCCGGGCTCGCCTTCCTGGATGATGACGGCCTCGGCAGAAAATTCCCGGCGGTCGGTGCGGCTCAATACCTGGTGGATTTCATCTTCTTCCAGATTCTGGAAGAGAAAAATCTTTCGGAAAAAGGCGGCATCCATCATGAGAGACTCGGCCTCTGCGGGGCGATGACCACGGCGTACTGGTGCGGGCCCAGGGTCAGGGTGAGGGGGGGATTGATCTGGCATTCCACTTTGGTGCGTCCCAGGAGATGGGTCATCTTGGTTTCGGCGAACTTGCGCCGGATGAAGTCATCAATGGCCGACGGTTCTTCGGACAACAGGTCCTCAAGGCTCAGGCCCCGGCCCTCGGTGTAGATGCCGATAAGAAGACCCTGTTGATGCTCCTGGAGGTAGGCGGATAAATCGCTTAGGGGACGCCCGTGGAACCGGCTGGGGACTTCCACGTCCCATAAGCCCTGCCCATCCCCTATCAACAAAGACGTGTAGATGCGGAACAGGGCCGGGGAAGCGATGGCCCCCGCTAAGAGCGAGCTGTCGTATTGTCCCCGAATCAAGACCTCCTCGGCCCCGGCCCGCTCTAAGTAGGTGCGGTTTTCCGGCCGCAGCAACTCCCCCATGATGCGAATTTTGGCATGGAGGGCCTTTAAGGTGAGGGCGGTGAACAGGGTGCGCTGATCCACCTGGGCCGCAGTTTCCCCCGGTTGCCGGTCGGCCAGGATGATGGCCTTGATGGCCCCCTGGACATTGGCCTTCAGGAGGATTTCTTCCCGGGAGTAGTCCCCCCGGAGATAGAAAACCCCATGTTGGGGGTGCCGCTCCTTGATGGCGTCCATCTGCTCCGGCGGGGCTTTGTTGATCAGGACCACCGAGATGGTGAGGGGCAGGCGTTTGAACAACTGCGCCAACAAGGCCTCCGCCTCTTCCGGCCACCCGAGGATCAGGATATGTTGCGTGGCTTTAACAGCTTCCAAACCTTTCTCCTGACGAAATTTGCGTTCAATGAAGACGGAGGCCACGGTGGCGGTCACGAGCGACAGGCTGAGAAAGCCTATAACCATAAGGGTGACGCCCACCAGCCGGCCCAGGAAGGTGACGGGAACCACGTCCCCATACCCCACCGTGGTCAGGGTGACCATGCCCCACCACATGGCCCGCCCGAAACTGGTCCACCACGGCCCCTCGGCGGGTTCGAACAGGCTGAACCCGATGGCTCCCAGCAGCAGGATCACCAACAGGACCAGGATCAGGCCAAAGACCCTTTCCCGTTGCAGCGTCCGGATTAAGGAGGTGATGGAATCTTTGATCACGACTCCTCAGACTGAATGGTTCAGCCGCATCGGCATCAAGGGTCCACGGCTGATCTTGGGCCAGGCGGGCCCGGTCCACTCAAGACCTCGCGTCCCGGCCCCAGGCCGCGCCGCCCCGTTAAGTAGGGCGATGACAACCCTGGCACTCTATGGGGCCTGCCTGCCGTCCCTGTTGCCGCAACCGCCGATGGCACCCTTTACATTGCCGGTGATAGGCGTTCTTCACATCCAGGCGGCGAGCCTCCGGCTTCAGACCGTGGCAGGCCTGGCACTTGTCCACCGGCTGCCCTTCGCGCCAGACGTTGCGCTTTCCCTGGTATTCGTGATGGCATTGGGTGCAGGCGACTCGCCGGGCTTCGTGCACCCGGTGGCTGAACTTCACCGGCGGCTTCTGCCTTGAACCCGGGACGGGGATTTTCAGGAGACTGACCGCCGGGGGCTCGGTGAGAGAGCCGCCATGGGCCCCCAGGATGCCCATCACCCCCAAAAACAGTCCTGCCACATAGGCTAAACGGCAGCCTCTGGTCAACGCCACTTCAGTCCTGATAGTAGGAGGCGCAGGAGGTATCGGATTCCCAGACGTCGACCCGGCGGACTTTCACCTCGTCGCGATTGAAGATGGCCCCCAGGCGCTCGTACAGGTAGCAGGCCAGATTCTCCGACGAGGGGTTGCGGTCCTGAAAGGCGGCCAGTTCATTCAAATATTTATGGTCGATCTCTTCCAACACCTGTTTGGTCCGGGCCTTGACCACGCCAAAATCCATCAGCAGCCCGGCGCCGTCCAGATTTTTCCCTACCAGGAACACCTCCACCTTCCAGTTGTGGCCGTGGAGGCCCTCACATTTCCCATTGAAGTTTTCCAGCCGGTGGGCGGCGGCAAACTGGGTGACGATTTTTACTTCATACATGTTATTTCGAGCTTCCTTTGAGGGTGCGGAGCCGGGTCTCCATGCGGGCGATAAAGCTTTTCACGTCGCTCTGCAATCCTGCCAGTTCATTGTGGCGCTTGCCGATGATATTTTTAAATTCCTGTAGCCAAAAATCCAGCAGCGCCACTTCGCGCTGCCGCAGTTCTTCTTCCACCCGGTTTTTCAATTGCTTGAGCAGAGCTTCGTCCATATTACCCCTATTATTGACTACCCCAAAAGCTCTATCCTGTCAATTATTCTGATGATCATCAGAATAAAATTATGGGCCAACCAGGCTCGACCTGGAAGGTTTCACCCGCCCCGCCCCCCGCAAAGTCTCCGGTTAAGGTGGGAGGCTGACGGTCATGGCCTCCTATCACCACGAACCATAAAAAATTATCCCCTGGCGGGGGGCCGTCCCTGGCTAATGCCCTTAAGGTCCCGGTTAAGTGAAGACGCGGGCCCGGCGGCCCCGCCCTGACCCGAAAGGGCTTTTTTGTCCGCTAGTTTTGTGTTATGGTGAGTTGGCCTGATAATCAGGCCGATTTCCCCAGCCAAGGCAGGCCGCCAGATGACCTACAACCGTTCGGATCATCCCGAGGCCCACGAGATGATCGGGCCAAGGTACCTGATCGTGCGCCAGCTCCGGGAAGAACCCTGGGGCGGGGTGTGGCTGGCCCAAGACAATCTCCTGAGAACCGAGGTCAGCCTGAAGCTCCTGGCCCGGGACGCCCCGGAGTGGGCCGCGGCCCGGGACATGTTTGAGCACGCGGCGCTCCTGGGACTGAAGCTGCGCCACCCCCAAATCCTGGGGGTTTTCCACGTTGACAAGGCCGAAAAATTTCTCTACCTGGTGGAGGAGCCCTTTCCCGGCGAGAGCTTAATGGCCCAATGGGTCCGGCAAGAGCGGTTCAGCCTGCCGCAGTCGCTGCACCTGCTGGAACTCCTGGGCCAAGCCCTGGCTTTCGCCCACCAGCAGGGGGAAGTGCACCAGTTTCTCAGCCCCCTCAATATCCTGCTCAAGGGGGAAGACCTCCGTCTGGCCAATTTTGCCTTTGCCCCGGCTTATGGCGATCAGCCGCAGCATCTGGAGCTCAGGGCCTATGCGCCGCCGGAGGTCATTCACGGGGATCGGCTCACGCCGGCCGGCAACGTGTTTTCTCTGGGGGTCCTGGGGTTCCGGCTGGTGGCCGGCAGTCTGCCCTATCCCCTGACCTTTGATGAGCCCTTTCCCTACCGTTTGGAATACCCCCCGGCGGACCTGGAAGAGATTCCCGTTCCCCTGCAGAACGTGCTGCTGCGGTGCCTGTCGGAGGACCCCGAAGAGCGGCTGCCCCATGCCGGCGACTTGGTCAGCCAATTGCGCCAGGCTAGGGAACTCATGCACGGGGTTGCCAAGAAATCCGCGGCCTGGCGGCCGGAAAAATCCCGGCGCAGCTGGCAGCCGCTATCTCAGGCGGGGCCGCGGTTGAAAAAGGTCTGGGAGCACAGCCGGCCCCACGCCAAAAAGGCCAGGGATGCGGCCCTGACCCACTTAAACACCCTTAAGCTGGCGCCCCGGCGCCTGCTGTGGGGCGTGGGCCTGGCCGTCCTGACGGCGGCCCTCATCATCATCGGGGTCAACGTCGGCCACCGCCCGGTGTCGCAGCCTCAACCCCTTACGGTGGCAACGCCGCTCGCTCTCCCGCCGGTGGGCGGGGGGCCGCCCCTGATGGAGACCGGCGAGGCCGGGGCCGCCGGGGAGCCGGCCCCCACGGCCAGGCCGGCCGCCGGCCCGACCCCGGGCCCGGTTCAGGCCGCCCCGGCAGAAGCCGCCGTGGCATCTAAAGACCAGCGCTATCTCCTGGTGGCCGCCACCTACCCCACCATGAAGCAGGCCGAGAGCCTCCAGCAGCGCCTCCGGGCCAGGCGCCATCGGGCCGTCGTCATCACCCAGAAGGCCGGGGGCAAGACCCGGTACCAGGTCCAGGTGGGTCCCCTTACTGGCGCCAAGGCCGCCGAGGACGCGGCCAACCGCATCAAAACCCAGGAAAAGATCACCCCCAAAGTCGTGAAACTTGGGCCAAAAACCGCCGGCGCCAATAACGTGAGGAGGCAATCCCAATGAATACCCCGGTCATGACCACTTCCTTAGCAGGGCTGGGTCCCCGGCACCAGGGCAAGGTGCGGGACATTTACGATCTGGGGGACAAATTGCTCCTGGTGGCCACGGACCGCATCTCCGCCTTCGACGTGGTGATGGCCGAGCCCATCCCCGATAAGGGCCGCATCCTCACCCAGTTGTCCGCCTTCTGGTTCCGGCACCTGGCGGACCTGACCCCCAACCACCTGGTGAGCCTTAAGGTGGAGGAGTTTCCCCCGGCCTGCCGGCCGTTTAAAGACCTGCTCTCCGGGCGCACCATGCTGGTGCGCAAGTGCAAGCCCCTGCCGGTGGAGTGCATCGTCCGGGGTTATTTGTCCGGTTCAGGTTGGGCGGAGTACCGGCAAGCCGGCGCCATCGGCGGGCTGTCCCTGCCCCCGGGGTTGGTGGAGTCCCAGAAGCTGCCGGAACCCATTTTTACCCCTTCCACCAAAGCCGAGCTGGGCGCCCACGACGAAAACATCTCCTTCGCCGCCATGGCGAGCCTGATCGGGGCGGAGCTGGCCGCGAAGGTCAGGGACCTGAGCCTGGCCCTCTACCGCCGGGCCCTCACCTGGGCCGAGCCCCGGGGCATCATCATCGCGGACACCAAGTTCGAGTTCGGTCTGGCGGGCGGCGCTGACGGCGCTGACGAAAGACTCCTGCTCATCGACGAGGTCCTGACCCCGGACTCCTCCCGGTTCTGGCCCCAGGGGGACTACCAGCCCGGCGGCCCCCAAAAGAGCTACGATAAGCAGTATCTCCGGGACTATCTGGAATCGCTGGGCTGGAACAAGCAACCCCCGCCGCCGCCGCTGCCCGCCGACGTCATCACCAACACCCAAGCCCGCTACCTCCAGGCGTTGAAGTCTTTAACCGGAGAAAATTTGCCTTAATGCGCCGATAAACTTAGAGCTTATCCGTAAATAATGCCAATTTTTCGCCAGCAGATAATGGTTGCTGCCAAATGATGCAAGGCGACATAACTGGAATCGGTTTTCTCAAAACGAACCAACAGCTTACGAAACCTGTTGAACCATGAATGGCAAACTTCTACGATCCATCGACGAGCGCGGTAGCCGGGAACGGTTTTTTTCGCCTCGATTTCCTCACCACGGCGCCTGACGTGAGGAATATATCCCCGCTGAA
>VGSJ01000002.1 GCA_016875015.1 Deltaproteobacteria bacterium
TACCCCCTCTCCCCCCGCTTCGGGGGGAGAGGGGTGGGGTGAGGGGGGCAGAACCACCGCATGCAATTTCCTAACCGGACACTGCTGGCCGGAACCAGGTTGCCCCTGACTTCCGAGGCGGAAGCCCCGTAAACGGCCGTAAAAAAGGCATCGACCCGGCACCGGCCGGGATCATAATCCGGACGGAAGGGATCCTGACTCCTGCCCGGCCGGTAAAGTTGAACCAGCATGTCCTTCAAGTCGGGGATCTGGAGCTTTTCTTCGAAGCTCTTAACCAGGCCATCATCGTAAAGGATCTTCAGCTGATTCTTCAGGGGCGATTGACGGTGAACCTGCTCCGGGGTTGACGGGTAGCGGTTTTTCTGATAGGCCTGTGCATAATAAGGGACGGCAGTGCATGAACCTGTTAGACTTGGGGATCATTGTTCTTCTGGGCTTGATCACCCTGAGAGGCTTTTTCCGGGGCCTGTTTCAGGAGGTGGCGGTCCTGGTGGGGGTGGTGGGAGGCGTGGTGGTGGCAGCCCACACGTACCTGCGCCTGGCAGGGTTGTTGCACCCCTGGATCACCGACCCCAACCATGCCCGGTGGGTCGCGTTTGCCGGGGTGTTCGTGGCCGTCTACTGGCTCACCCGACTGGCGGCCCATTTTATCCAGCGCCTGCTCTATCATCTCTACCTGGATTTTTTTGACCGCATCCTGGGCGGGGTTTTTGCCCTGGCCAAAGGGGCGCTCCTGGTGGGATTCGCGCTGATGCTGTTGGGGGTGGTGCTGCCCCGGAACTCCCACCTGTTGCAAAGCTCCGTCGCCGCTCCCCGCCTCATTGCTCTTGCCCGCCAATCTTTGGGGTTGCTTCCACCGGACTTCAAGCGACGTCTGAACGATTACCTGAAGGAATGGCGCCAGCCCCTGGAAAAGCGCCAGGCCGAGGAATCCCGGCCCCAGGAGGATCAGGAGCCCCAGACCCCGGCCGCCCCCAGCGAAATTTAAGGAAATGGCCCCGGGCCTGAAGCGGCAGGTCCCGGCGGTATCCGGCCACGCCCCATCTCATGCTGGAGATTTTGCCAGGTTCTTTTGCAAATACTGCCAGCCTACTGGCTATCTTGTTGATAATCATAATTATTTTTTAACAGGAAACCGGAAACGGTATTATGGATATGAACGGTAACAATGGCGACCCGGGTGCGGCGCTGAATGAATTCGTGGCCATTGTGCGGCGCTTGCGGGGTCCGGGAGGATGCCCCTGGGACGCCCAACAGACCCCGGAGACCTTAAAAACGTATCTGCTGGAAGAGGCTTATGAACTGGTCGAGGCCCTGGACAGCGGCGACCCCGGCAAGGTCAAAGAGGAACTGGGGGACCTGCTGCTGCACCTGGTGTTCTTGAGCGACCTCTATCAGGAGCGGGGTATTTTTTCCCTGGCGGAAGTGACTGCGGGGGTCGCGGCCAAGATGATCCATCGGCATCCCCATGTATTTGGGGACGCCAAGGCCGAGACCCACGAAGAACTGCGCCGCCTCTGGCAGCAGGCCAAAGCCCAGGAGGGCAAGCTGCCGGCGGTTCCGACCCTGGGCAAGGTTTCCCCGGCCCTGCCGGCCCTGGTTCAGGCCCAGCGTCTGGGGGAGGCTGCGGCCCGCCTGGGTTTCGATTGGCCCGACGTCAAGGGCGCCCTGGACAAAGTCGAGGAGGAGTGGCAGGAGCTGCGTCAGGCCCTGGGGCAGGCCGCCAACCTGGCCTGGGAGGAAGAACTGGGGGACCTGCTCTTCTCCCTGGTCAACGTCGCCCGTTTCCTCAACATCGATTCCGAAGGGGCCCTGAGGCGCACCATTTATAAATTTATCAAGCGGTTTAACGTAGTGGAACGCACCCTGGCCAAGGAGGGCAAGACCCCGGAGACCGCCACCCTGGAGGAGATGGACGCCATTTGGGAAGCCTGCAAACCGAAGAAAGACCCATCCCCGTGAGGGCGCGGCCGCAGCCGGACTCATATCTTGGGAGAGACTTTTTCCCCGGAAGAATCCTTGTCAAGGCCAAAAAAAGGTGATAAATTTAACCAATTTAAGGAGTTAATGCGCTATGCTAGCCGGCCGGTCCCGGGGTTCTTTCCGCCTGAGCCTGACCATCGTGATCATCGTCACCGGGGCCTCCCTGTTATCTATCCTTTTCTATACTTTCTGGCAGCGACTCAATCATCAGGTCGAGGTCATTCTCAAGGAGCAGTTCAACCAGCAGCAGTTGATGCTGGCCAGAAAAATCGCCGACAACGTGGAATCCTATTTCGACTTCCTGGAGAACGCCCTCCTGGGCTATGCCGGCCTGTTCCAAACCACCCCGCCCGACGAGCGGACCATAGATACGTCCCTGGAAGAAAGGTTTGCCCGGCACCAGCGCTTCGGCCTGTTGGAGATTAACCGCTACGACGCCGAGGGCGCGGGGGTCCAGTCCTTCAGCATCTCCCCCAATCCGCCGCCAGCCGGCAGTCTGGCTCTTCCCGCCGGCTTCCTGAAGTGGGCCCAGGACCCCGAGCACCGCGGCCGCCTGTTGCTGAGCAAGACCTTTGATTATCCCGGCCCTCCCTGGAAAGGGCGAAGGGTGATGCGGTTTATCACGCCGCTCTACTGGGGGACGACGCCAAACTTCGCCGGGGTGCTGGAATTTCTCATCGACCCCCTGTTTATCTGTGCAAAAGTTACGGCGGACGTGCGCTCCGGGCAAACCGGCTATGCCTGGATCATTGACCAGAACCTGATCATGCTGGCCCACTACGAGAAGGATTTTGTGGGCCATGAAGCCATGCAAATCCGCATCGCCCGCAACCCCCAGATCGTCTTTCGGGGATTACGCGAGCTGCACGCCAACCTCCTGGCGGGCCGGGAAGGGGTCACGGAGTATGACTCCGGCTGGCACCGCCAGAAGCTGGGGCGGATGCCGAAGTTAGCGGCCTACACCCCCATCCGGTTTGACAAGGGGTTGATCACGGGGGTAATCGAGGTAGAAGACCCGGCCCACAACCTTTGGGGGGTCTGCGTGTTGGCTCCGGTGGAGGAAGTCTATGGCAGCGTCGCCCAGGTGCTGCACCAGGAGTTGTTCCTGGTGGGCCTGTTCTTCCTCGTCGTGTTGGGGGCCAGCGGGGCGTTGATCGGCACCGCGCTGTTCTGGAACAAGAGCCTGACCCGCCAGGTGAAGTTGAAGACCGAGGAGTTGATGGAGTCCCAGGAGCGTCTGCTGCATTCGGAGCGTTTTGCCGCGGTGGGGGAAGCGGCCGCTTATGTCAGCCATGAAATCAAGAATCCCCTGATGGTCATCGGCGGCATGGCCAACCAGGTGGAGCGGCGCCTCACCGAGGACCCGGCGGCCCAGGAGAAACTGCGGATTATCCAGAACGAAGTGCAGCGCCTGGAGTCTTTCCTGGGGGAATTGCGGGATTTTCTGCGCCCTGCCCCCCCTTCCCGAAAGACAATCGATCTGAACCAGGTGATCAAGGACGTTGAGGCCTTGATGGGAGACTTCATCCAGGAAAAGGGGATTCTTCTGGAAGAGCGGTTGGAGCCGAATCTGCCGCCCGTAGAGGCGGACCCCAACCAGATCGAACAGGTCCTGCTGAATCTCCTCAAGAATGCCCTGGAGGCCACGGAAAGCAAAGGCAAAATCTTATTAAGCTCCGGGACCAGGGACGGCCAGGTGTGGTTTGCGGTCCAGGATACGGGCAAAGGGATGGGCGAGGACGTGCTGGAAAAGATTTTCCATCCCTTTTTTACCACCAAACATAAGGGCACCGGCTTGGGACTGGCGGTGATCAACAAAATTATCACTGATCACCACGGCACTATTACGGTGGACAGCGTCGCCGGAAGTGGCAGTACCTTCACGGTGAGATTGCCGAAAAAAGGCGCTGATGCTGCATAAGCGCTCGCCCCAGAGCGAAACCCCGCCCCAGGAGCATCAAAAACGCCGCCGGGAACGCGTCCTCATCGCCGTATCCCTGGTCCTGGTGGTGGTCATCACCTCCCTGGAAGTCCACCTGGTGCGCCGGGGCGGCCAGCCGGTGACCGGCAGTCTCCTGGCGTTCGGCCTGCTGAATATCAATACCTTCCTGCTGCTCCTGTTCACCTTTCTCATTTTCCGCCACCTGTCCAAGCTCTTTTTAGAACGGCGCCGCAAAGTATTTGGCTCCCGTCTGCGAACCCGACTGGTCCTGGCCTTCATTACCTTGACCCTGCTGCCCACCCTCTTTCTTTTCGTCATGTCCTGGCAGCTGATGTCCAGCCGGGTGGATTACTCCTGGGACCGCCAGGTGGAGCAGTCCCTGGATCAAGCCCTGACGGTGAGCCGCACCGTTTCCCAGGAGCTGAAAAGCAAGCTCAAGGCCTGCGGCCAACTGGTGAACCTGGAGTTGGCCCAAAGAGAAGGCTGGCGCCAGGAAGATCGGGGTTCTCAGGAAGCTTTCCTCAAACAACGCCGGGAGGATTTTCACCTGACGGGCCTTTCGGTCTTTGACCCCCGGGGGACCCTGGTGGCCGAAAGCGTGGCGCCGCAGGCGCCGCCGTTCCCGGCGCTGGCCTTGCCAGAGGTCCAATCCACCGCCGCGGCCCAGGATAAGGTCATCCGGCAGCCCCTCCCGCCAGGAGAACTCCTGACCCTGCCGGTCCCCCTCCGGGACGCGGCCGGCTCCCTGGCAGGTTATGTGGTGGTGCGGGAACTCATCCCCCAGGCCCAGCTCCTGCAAATCGCCGCCGCGGCCAAGAGCCTTCAGGACCTGCGCCGGCGGCACCTGCTCTTCAGCCCCGTCAGAGTCAGCCATTACCTGACCCTGATCATCGTCACCCTCGTCGCCATGATGGCTGCCATCTGGCTGGCTTTTTACATGGCCCGGGAGATTACCACCCCCATTCGCCAGCTGGCCGAAGGCACCGTGAAGGTGGCGGGGGGGGATTATGATATCCACATCGATCAGGAAGGCCGCGATGAAATCGGCTTCCTGGTGCAATCGTTCAACAAGATGACCCACGACTTGCAGCAGAGCCAGTCTCAGCTGGCCGCGACCTACCGCCAGCTGAGCGACAGCCATACCCTGATTTCCAGTCAGAAGCGGGACATGGAAATCCTGCTCAAAAATGTGGCGGCTGGGGTGATCGGCATCGACGCCGCCGGGCGCGTGACCAACATCAACGATTCCGCCGCCCAGATGCTGCGTCTCAAGCGGGAAGAGGTCCTGGGCCAGGACTGCCGGATGCTTCTGCCTTCCGGGGAATATAACCGCATGGCCGACGTGGTGGCCGCGGCCCGGAAATCTTCCCGGGGTACGGTGGAGAAGCCCCTGCACCTGGTTTTGCCGGATAAGACCCTCTATCTCCTGGTCAAAACCACGGCGCTCAGGGATGAGGCGGGCCAGGACCTGGGAGTGGTGCTGGTGTTCGAGGACTTGACGGAGCTAGAAAGGGCCCAGCGGCTGGCGGCCTGGCGGGAGGTGGCCCGGCGGATCGCCCACGAAGTGAAGAACCCCCTGACGCCCATCAAACTGGCGGCCCAGCGCCTGCAGCGCCGCCTCAAAGGCCGCCTGGGCGAGGATGCCCCCATCTTTGACGAATGCACCCAGGTCATCATCAATCAGGCGGATGAGATCAAGAACCTGATCAATGAATTTTCCCGGTTTGCCCGGCTGCCCCAGTTGACCCTGGCCCCCCAGGACCTCAACCAACTGGTCCAGGAAACCCTCCTGCTCTACCAGGAGGTCCAGCCTCGCATCACCCTGGCGTTTCACCCCGACCCGGCCTTGTCTCCCCTGCTCCTGGACCGGGAGCAGGTCAAGCGGATGCTCCTGAACCTGCTGGATAACGCCCTGGGGTCCATCCCCGGAAGCGGCGCCATCACCGTGTCGGTTACGGGGGACCCGGGCCAGGAGCGGGTTCAGCTCATCGTGGCCGATACCGGCGTCGGGGTCCCGGACCGGGACAAGATCCGCATCTTCGAACCTTACTTCTCCACCAAGCGGGGAGGCACCGGCCTGGGTCTGGCCATCGTCAACTCCATCGTGGCGGAGCACCAGGGCTTTCTCCGGGTGGAAGACAACGTGCCCCAGGGCACCAGGTTTATCATTTATCTTCCCATGCACAGGGCCGATTATGCCGGGACCGCTGCTAGTAGTTGACGACGAGCCCCAGATCCTTCAGATGATCTCGGGTATCCTTCAGGATGAAGGCTTCTCGGTGATCACGGCCCCGGACGGGGAGGCCGCCCTCAAGCTGGTGGGGGAGGAGGCCCCGGATCTGGTGCTCCTGGACATCGCCCTGCCGGGCATGGACGGCCTGGAGGTGCTCCAGGAACTGAAGCGCCATTACCCCTTCCTGCCGGTGGTGATCATTTCCGCCTATGGCTCGGTGGAAAACGCCGTGAAAGCCACCCGCCTGGGAGCCTATGACTTTATCGAAAAGCCGCCCCACGCCGACAAGATCCTCTTAACGGTGCGGAACGGCCTGGAACTGGCCCGCCTGTCCGAGGAAAACCGGCGGCTACGCCAGCAGGCGGCGCCGGTCCGGGAGATTATCGGCAAGAGCGAGCCCATCCGCAAGCTGCGGGAGGCGCTGAACCTGGTGGCGCCCACCAACGCCTCAGTGCTCATCACCGGGGAAAACGGCACCGGCAAGGAGCTGGTGGCCAGGGCCCTGCATGCCCACAGCCGCCGGTCGCAACGCCCCTTCGTGGAGGTCAACTGCGCCGCCATTCCCGAAGACCTCATCGAAAGCGAGCTCTTCGGCCACGAGAAGGGGGCCTTTACCGGGGCTACGGACCGCCACCGGGGCAAATTCGACCTGGCCCATGAAGGCACCCTCTTCCTGGACGAAATCGCCGATATGAGCCTGAAGACCCAGGCCAAGATCCTGCGCATCCTGGAGGAGCAGCGCTTCGAGCGGGTGGGGGGCCACCGGCCCATCCAGGTGGACGTGCGCATCGTGGCCGCCACCAACAAGAACCTGGATGAAGAGATCGCCAAAGGGACTTTCCGGGAAGACCTCTACCACCGCATCCACGTCATTCCCCTCGTCGTCCCGCCCCTGAGGGAGCGCCGGGAGGACATCCCCCCGCTGGCGGCCCATTTCCTCAAGGAACTGGCCCGGGAAAATGACGCCCCGCCCAAGACTTTCAGCCCCCAGGCCCTGGAGCTTCTGGCCGCCCAGCCCTGGCCGGGGAACGTCCGGGAACTGAAAAACTTCGTCTGGCGCTTGGCCATCCTGACCGCCGGGCCCACCATCGAAGTGGCTGACCTGCCGCTCACCGCCCAGGGCCTTACCCCGGAAGAGAGCGGCGACGGCGAATTCATCGACCCTTTCCTCCAGGTGCCGTCCTTCCGGGAGGCCCGGGCCTTGTTTGAAAAACAGTTTCTGCGGCGCAAACTGGAGGAATACCGGGGCAACGTCAGCCTGCTGGCCGAAAAAATCGGCCTGGAACGCTCCCACCTCTACCGCAAACTCAAATCCTACGGCCTGGAACCGAAGAAGGACGGGTAGGTCAAAGGGCCGGGACCATCATGCCGCCAACCGCGAGATTTTTCCTCTCCCGAAAACCCTTGTCAAGCCTCGATAGTTCTGCTATAAAGAATGGATTTGAAAAATTCTCACGCGCCATTTTAGGGCGGGCTGGTGCCGACCACGCGGGTCGGTGGCCCCGCCAACCATGGTGCGGCGGACCAACCAGGAGGAAGTTCCATGTCGTATGTCACCATGAAGGAGCTGCTGGAGGCCGGGGTGCACTTCGGCCACCAGACCCGCCGCTGGAATCCCAAGATGGGAGCTTACATCTTCGGGGCCAGAAACGGCATTCACATCATCGACCTGCAAAAGACCGTTCAGTTCTTTAAAGTCGCTTACAACTACGTGGTGGAAACGGTCGCCAACGGCGGCATCGTCTTGTTCGTGGGCACCAAGAAACAGGCCCAGGACGCCATTGCCGAAGAGGCCAAGCGCTGCGGCATGTTCTACGTCAACCACCGGTGGCTGGGGGGCATGCTCACCAACTACCAGACCATCAGCCGCTCCATCAAGCGCCTCAAGGAGTTTGAGGCCATGAAGGAGGACGACACCCTCAAGCGCTTCCCTAAAAAAGAAATTTTGATGATGGAAAAGAAGGCCGCCAAGCTGGAGCGCTCCCTGGGCGGCATCAAGAATATGGGCCGCCTGCCGGATATCGTCTACATCGTCGACCCCCGGAAGGAAGACATCGCGGTGGCGGAAGGGCAGAAAACGGGAATAGCGCTTTTGGCCATCGTGGACAGCAACTGCGACCCCACGGAAATCACTTACCCCATCCCGGGCAACGACGACGCCATTCGCGCCATTCGCCTGCTCACCGCCCGGGTGGCCGACGCGGTCCTGGACGGCAAGAAGCTGGCCGAAGAAAGGCGCCAGGCCATCACCGACAAGGAGATGGCCGAGGCCGAAGTGGAAATGCCGCCGGCGGTAGAGAACCTGGCGCCGGAAGTGGCGGCGGCAGCGGAACCCGAGGCTTGATAGATAGTCCGGGCAGTGAATAAGCTTTAAGGGGTTCACGGTTGACTCCAGGCGCAACAAACTGTAGGGGCGGTGAGGGCGCCGCCCCTACGTGGCCATTTGCAAGGGGGCCGCATCTCTGCTGATGCGGTCTCGGTTGGGCAAGAATTCTGTCGCTTTTGGTCGCCTTTTGTCGTCTGAAGTCAAAGGGAACCCTCCATTTTAAGGAGGCAACCGTTGGAAATTACGGCTGAACTGGTAAAAACCCTGCGTATCAAGACCGACGCCGGGATGATGGATTGCAAGAAAGCTCTGAAAGAAACCGGCGGCGACCTGGAGGCGGCGGTGGCCTACCTGCGCCAGAAGGGCCTGGCCGTGGCCAGCAAAAGGGCCGACCGGGCCACCTCCGAAGGCGCGGTCTGGGCGTCCATCGCCCCGGACCAGAAATCCGGCATCCTGTTGGAGGTCAACTGTGAAACGGATTTTGTGGCCAAGACCCAGGCCTTCGTCGAGTTAGGCGCCAGGCTGACGGAGCATTTGGCCGCGGTGGCCCTTTCGAGCGTGGAAGAGCTGCTGACCCAGCCCTGCCCGCATCAGGCTGACCTCTCGGTGACCGATTACCTCAATGAAGTGATCGCCAAGACGGGGGAAGCCATCCGCATCCGGCATTTTACCCGATATCAGGGCGACCTGGTGACCGCCTACATCCACCACGGCGGGAAGATCGGGGTCATGCTGGAGCTGAGCGGCGGCGGCGCCGCGCCGCCGGCGGTGGCCGCGGCCAAGGACCTGGCCATGCAGGTGGCCGCCACTATGCCTTCGGCCGTGGCCCGGGAGGAAATTTCGCCGGAGCTCATCGCCAAGGAAAAGGCCATCTACGAGGCCGCGGCCCAAGAGAGCGGCAAGCCGGATAATATTATCGAGAAGATGGTAATCGGCCGCCTGGAGAAATTCTACAAGGAAGTCTGCCTGGTGGAGCAAACCTTCGTGAAGAACCCGGACATCACCGTGACCCAATTCCTCAAGGAAGTGGGCGCTTCTCTGGGGGGCAAGGAACTCAGAGTCAAACGGTTCACCCGCTACCAGGTGGGCGCCTGAGCGAGGGCCCATGACATCGGCGCCCCTCAAATATCGCCGCATCCTCCTCAAGGTGAGCGGCGAAAGCCTGGCCGGGGAGAAGAAATTCGGCCTGGACCCCAACACCCTGAGAGCCATCGCCCGGGAGATCAAGGCGGTGGTGGACCTGAAGGTGGAAGTCGGGATCGTGGTGGGCGGCGGCAACATCTTCCGGGGCCTGGAAGCCAGCGCCCAGGGGATTGACCGGGCCGTGGCCGACAACATGGGGATGCTGGCCACCGTGGTTAACGCCCTGGCCCTCCAGGACGCCCTGGAAAAGGCCGGGGTGCCCACCCGAGTAATGAGCGCCATCACCATGAACGAGGTGGCGGAGCCCTATATCCGCCGCCGGGCCATGCGCCATCTGGAAAAGGGCCGGATCGTGGTCTTCGGCGCCGGCACCGGCAGCCCCTATTTCACCACGGATACCGCGGCGGCCCTGCGCGCCACCGAGATCGGGGCCGACGCCATCCTCAAGGGCACCAGGGTGGCGGGCATCTACGACCGGGACCCGGAAAAAGACGCCCAGGCGCAGATGATCCCCCGCCTCACCTATTTCGAGGTCCTGGAAAAATCCCTCCGGGTCATGGACAGCACCGCCATCACCATGGCCATGGAACAGCATATCCCCATCATCGTCTTTAAATTGCTGGAGCCGGGAAATATGAAAAAATTGGTGCTCGGAGAGGTGGTGGGCACCATCGTGGAGACGCGCGGCGATGAAAGATGAGGTCCTCAACGAAACCAGACGCAAGATGGACAAGGTCCTGGAGGCCATGGCCCGGGACCTCTCCCGGGTGCGCACCGGGCGGGCTTCCGTGGCCCTGCTGGAAGGGATCAAGGTGGAATGTTACGGCGCCACCATGCCCCTGGACCAGGTGTCTTCCCTGGCGGCGCCGGAGAGCCGGCTGCTCACCATCCAACCCTGGGATTCCTCCGTGCTGGGGGATATCGAGAAGGCCATCCTTAAATCCGACCTGGGCCTGAATCCGGTCAACGACGGCAAGATCATTCGCCTGCCCATCCCGGCCCTCACCACCGAACGCCGGAAGGATCTGGTGAAGATGGTGAAAAAAATGGAGGAAGAGGCCAAGGTGGCCTTGCGCAACGTCCGTCGGGAAGCCAACGAGGATTTCAAGGAGATGAAGAAAGAGAAACTCCTGGCCGAAGACGACGCCCACCGGGGTACCGATGAGGTCCAGAAGATCACGGATGAATACGCCAAGAAAGCGGAAGTCCAGGCAGCGGAAAAAGAAAAGGAGATCATGTCCTTTTAAGGGGCCGGAGGGCAGCGTTGACTGAACATTTTATGCCTCTGGACCCCCAAAAAATCCCCCGCCACGTGGCCATCATCATGGATGGCAATGGCCGCTGGGCCCAACGCCGGGGGCTGCACCGGGTCCGGGGCCACGTGGCCGGCGCCGAGTCGGTCCGGGTGGTGACCCGCCTGGCCCGCAAGCTGGGCGTCTCTTACCTCACCCTGTTTGCCTTTTCCGAAGAAAACTGGCAGCGCCCCGGCATGGAGATACGGGTCCTGATGGCCCTGCTCCGGCGCTACCTGCACCGGGAACTCTCCGAGATGCGGGATAACCGGATCGCTCTTAAGGCCATCGGCGACCTGTCCCAGCTCCCCGAGGCGGTGCAGCGGGACCTGGAGGCGACCATCGCCCTCACCGCCGAGGGCGCCCGGATGGACCTGACCCTGGCCCTGAGCTACGGCGGGCGCAGCGAAATCGTCCAGGCGGTGCAAAGCCTGGCCCGGGAGGTGGCGGCGGGCCTTCTGGCGCCCGAGGACATCGACGCCGCCCGGTTTTCCCGCTCCCTCTACACCGCCGGCATGCCCGACCCCGACCTCATCATCCGCACCAGCGGCGAGTACCGCCTGAGCAACTTCCTCCTCTGGCAGTCGGCCTACACCGAACTCTACGTCACCGAGACCCTGTGGCCCGACTTCCGGGAAGCCGAACTCGGGAAGGCCCTGGAAACCTACCAGCAGCGCCAACGCCGCTTCGGCCTCACCCAGGAGCAGATCGAGGCGCTGGAGGCCTCCAACTCCCGGCCTTGAGAAATGTCGGGTGCGCACTGCGCACCATATCTTTTACCACAGTTGCTCATGAGCCGCGGGCTCACCGTTAATGCATAAAAAGGTGGGGCGGGCCTCCGCGCCCGCCGCCTTTGGTGGCACAGGCTTCCAGCCGGTTTGCCGCACCGGCAAGATGCCGGCGCCACTAAAATCTTTTCAGGACAATGAAATGTAAGCGGGGATTGCCCTTCTTACCTGTTTCGGCCTATACTGGGGCTGGAACTATTTGCGGCAAACCGGCTCGCAATGCCGCAGAGGGAGAAGAACCGTGCGCCCATGGTTAGCGGTCCCCGGTAGATTGTTGTTCATTCTCCTTGCCTTGATTGCCGCGTGGCCGCAAGCGGCGCTGGCCCTCACCGCCAGCCAGGTTTACGAGCAGGTGAAAGACTCGGTGGTGGTGGTCAGGGCCTACGACCAGCATGGTAAACCGGTGGGTCTGGGCAGCGGGGTCAGGCTGCCGTCCGGCGACGTCATCACCAACTACCATGTGGTCAAGGCGGGGGTGCGGTACACGGTGGGCCAAGGGAAACAAGGCGTACCGGCCACCGTGAAAGCGGGCGACCCCGACAAGGACCTCTGCCTGCTCACCGCCCCCGGCCTGACGGCCAAACCGGCCCGCCTGGGCCAGGCGGTGAAGCTCAAGGTGGGCGAACCGGTCTATGCCGTGGGCGCGCCCCAGGGGCTGGAACTGTCCCTGTCCGAAGGGATTGTGTCCCAACTGCGCGACGGCCCGCCGCCCCTCATCCAGACCACTGTGGCCATCTCCAAGGGCTCCAGCGGCGGCGGCCTGTTCAACGCCGAAGCGGAACTGGTGGGCATCACCACCTTCTACCTGAAGGACGGCCAGAGCCTGAACTTCGCCCTGCCGGTGGAGTGGATCGCCGAGGTCGCCGGAAAAAAAATTCGGGAACGGCCCAGAGGTGAAGCGCCTGTCGCTCCTGAACCGGGCGCGAGATCGAAAGAGGGCTGGGAAGACCGCGGAAGGGCGTTGGAAAAAGCGCAGGATTGGCCGGGTATGCTGGCCCATTTCCGCCGCTGGACCAAGGCGGAGCCGGGCAACGAATTAGCCTGGTTCTCTCTCGCCTTAGCATATAGCGAAATGGGCCGTTACCGGGAGGCCATCGAGGCTTACCGGGAGGCCCTGCGACTTAAGCCTGATTTTGCCGATGCTTGGAATAACCTCGGCGTTTCATATGAGAAAATGGGCCGTTACCGGGAGGCCTTCGAGGCTTTCCGGGAGGCGTTGCGCCTTAAGCCTGATTATGCCAGCGCCTGGAATAACCTCGGCAATGCTTACGGAAACCTGGGCCGTCACCGGGAGGCCTTCGAGGCTTTCCGGGAGGCGTTGCGCCTTAAGCCTGATGATGCCAGCGCCTGGAATAACCTCGGCAATGCTTACGGAAACCTGGGCCGTTACCGGGAGGCAATCGAGGCTTACCGGGAGGCGTTGCGCCTTAAGCCTGATTATGCCAGCGCCTGGTGCAACCTCGCCATTGCCTATGCCCTATCAGGCAACCGCAGCGCCGCCCTGGAGGCGGTCAAGGAGTTGCGGCGCTATGACCCGCAGAAAGCGGACAAGCTTTTCAACCTGATCATGAAGCTGTGAGGTAAGCGGCAAAACCCTGGGGGGTTGACTCCTGGCACCGTGGGGGGGAGATCACCAGCGCGGGCCATGGCCCTCTTCCCTGGAAAAATCCATCAGTAGCACAGGCTTCCAGCCTGTGAAGATGGCGGGCAGTGCCCGCCCTGATACGGCGGGCGGGACGCCCGCCCCACGAACTTTCATGATTCACGGGTGAAACTGCCCAGGATTCGCCTTGACTCCAGTCCAGGCACCGGGCCGGGAGACCCGAGCTTTCCCGGCCCGACAACATATTCCACGAAGGAGAACACCGATCAATGCCCATTTTTGAATTTCGCTGCCATAGCTGTAACCAGGAGTTCGAGAAGCTGGTCTTCTGGACCGACCCGGAGGTGGAGTGCCCCCACTGCGGCCAGGCCAAGGTGGAAAAGCTGATGAGCGCCTGCGCCGCCAAGGTGGGGCAGAAGTATACCGCCGCCTCCAGCGGCAGCAAGAGTTCCTGCACCGGCTGCGCCGCAACTTCCTGCAGCACCTGCGGGTAATACCATTTTCCTGTAGGGGCGCACCCATGTGTGCGCCCTCGGGGTGGGCGGACACGCAGGTCCACCCCTACGATTTGACGTTTTTCAAAGGAAAAAGCTATAAGTGATCTTGTCCAGAGATATTAAAATCGGCACCCGGGGCAGCGCCCTGGCCCTGGCCCAGGCCCGCTGGGTGGCGGCGCAGATTTCCGGGCGCTATCCCGCCTGCCGGGTGGAACTGGTCATCATCAAGACCACCGGGGATAAGATTCAAGGCGTCCCCCTGGCCCAGATCGGGGGCAAGGGCCTGTTCATTAAGGAGATCGAAGAGGCGCTGTTTCAGGGGCAGGTGGACCTGGCGGTGCACAGCCTCAAGGATATGCCGGCGGAGGCGCCGGAGGGCCTGATGTTAGGGGCGGTGCCGCCCCGGGAAGATTGCCGGGATGCCTTCATCTCTTCCCGCTACGCGGCCCTGGCCGAGCTTCCCCCGGGCGGGCGGGTCGGCACCGGCAGTCTCCGGCGCCGGGTGCAACTGCTGCACTTGCGGCCCGACCTGGAAGTGGCGCCCTTGAGAGGCAATGTGGACACCCGCCTGAAAAAGATGAAAACCCTGGGGCTGGATGCCATGATCCTGGCCGCGGCGGGGCTCAACCGGCTGGGGTTGGCCCATATTTACCGGGGCTGCGTGCCTGAATCCGACATGCTGCCGGCCGTGGGCCAGGGAGCCCTGGGGCTGGAGGTGCGCGTTGCTGACTATGATCTCCGGGAACTCGTGGCGTTTCTGGATGACCCGCCCACCCGTCTGGCAGTGACGGCCGAGCGGGCCTTCCTGGCCCGGCTGGAGGGCGGGTGCGTGGTGCCGGTGGCGGCCCTGGGCCGGGTGGAGGGGGATTCTCTCGTTCTTTCGGCCATGATCAGCGACCTGGAAGGCCGGCGCCTTCTAAGGGATCAAAGGTCCGCGCCCGTGGCTGAGGCGGCCGGGTTGGGCGCCCAAATGGCCGAAACCTTGCTGGCGGCCGGCGGCCGGGAAATCCTCGCGGCCCTGTATGGCCGGCCAATAAAACTTTAAAAGCCTCTTGACTTTTTTACAATTATGATATAGATTAATCCCACTGAAAAAGTTTTTCAATGGAATTGGGGGAGTCCAGCAATGCGGGCGAAGTGGGGGATAGCCTGGCTGGCAACAGTTTTCTCGCTGTTATTTCTCACCTGCCCGCCGGGGCTGGCAGCCGGAGACTACGCCTTCAGATCGCTTCCCATTCTCTCCATTGACACCCAGAGTTCCCTGGAAAGCCAGATGCTGGGCGAAAAACCCCTGCCTCCGGCTGGCCCTAGTTTCCCCGGTATCCAGCCCGTTCCGTCGCTCCAACTCCATAATGAGGGTGGAGACGCCAGAGTCAATCTGCCTCTCAATACGGAGTTCAATATCTCCATCCGGTATAACCGGGAACCAACCCCCGGCGACCCGCAGCCCCTCAGCAAATCACCGCTCTACATGAAATATGCCGTGGATTACCGCCTGGTGCCCAACCTGCGGGTGGGGCTCAACAGTTATCTGTACCGCCCTTCCGAAGAGGGCTTTCCGTTCCAGCGCTCCCTGGCTAATCCGCTCGTGGGCTTTGGCCCGGAACTCAAATACGACCTGGGGCGGTGGAATTTCCTCTTAAAGAGCCAGTTGGAGTCCGGTAATCGGGATCAGGGCAAAGACCTGCAAAACTGGTTCCGGGTCTGGTATGCCTTCTAGTGGATCGTGCCGCCATCAGCTTCCCTCATAAAACGGATTTCCCCAAACTAAAATGAAGCTAATTGATACGAAGTTGCAGTCAAAAAACTATAAATATTTATGTCATTCTGAACGGAGCGCCGCGGAGTGAAGAATCTCGGCGGTTTTAAAAGAGAGATTCTTCGCTGCGCTCAGAATGACAAAAATAGTCTTTTGATTGCTCATTGGTATGAGAACCAGACAAATAAATTCCGCCTGCCTGTACGCCTGCACCGGTGCGTTTTTCGGCTCCCCTGATTCCCGCCCGATTCCTGGAGCGTCGGCAACGTTTCCTGGCCCGGGTGGAATTGCCGGACCAACGCCGCGTCTGGGTCCATGTGCCTAATTCCGGCGCTCTGACCGGCTGTCTCGATCCTGGTCAAGAGATCCTCCTGACTCACGACGCTCGCTCGGGGCGCAAGACCGCCTATACCTGGCGGTTTGTCCGGGGTCCGGCGGGGTGGATTTGCATCGACACCCTGGTCCCCAACCGCGTGGTGGCTGAGGCCCTGGCCGCCGGCAGCCTCCCGGGCTTGCCGCTTCCCTCCCGGGTCCGGGCCGAAGTTCCCATACCCCAGGGCAGCCGTCTGGATTTTGTCCTGGAGGTGGAAGGCAAACTCCTGTTCCTGGAGGTCAAGAGCGTCACCTGGGTGGAAGACGGGGTGGCTCTTTTTCCTGACGGGGTGACGAGCCGGGGACGCCGCCACCTGGAGCACTTGAGGGAATTGGCGGGGCAGGGGCACCAGGCCTGGAACGTTTTCGTGGTGCAGCGCCACGACGCCCGGGTGTTGCGGCCCGCCGCCGCCATAGATCCGGCCTATGCCCGGGAACTGGCCGCCGCGGCCGCTCAAGGCGTCAATATCATGGTGCTGCAGGAAAAAATCGAGCCCCCGGAAATTACCCTTGCGGCCCTCCTCCCCTTTGATTTAACATAATCCGGGATAATCAAAATTTAACGGAATCCTCATGAGGCGGTAATCGAGTTGATCTATGAATGCGGCGCTCAATAACAATATTCGTATTTTCACGGGCAATTCCGTCCCCGAACTGGCTCACAAAATCTGCGACCACCTCTCCCTGCCCCTGGGGCAGGCTATGGTCAGCACTTTCAGTGACGGGGAGATCCGGGTGGAAATCGCTGATAATGTTCGGGGCCGGGACGTTTTTCTGATCCAGTCCACCTGTCCTCCCACCAACCACAACCTGATGGAACTCCTGCTCATGATCGACGCAGTGAAACGGGCCTCGGCCCGGCGGATCACCGCGGTCATCCCCTATTTCGGCTATGCCCGCCAGGACCGCAAGGTGGCGCCCCGGGTGCCCATCACCGCCAAGCTGGTGGCCGACCTTTTGTCCACCGCCGGGGCCCAACGCATTCTCACCATGGACCTGCACGTGGGGCAGATTCAGGGCTTTTTCGATATTCCCGTGGACAATCTCTATGCTTCCCCCATCATGATTCCCTATATCCGGGAAAATTTTCAGAACGACCTGGCCATCGTGTCGCCGGATGCCGGGGGGGTTCCCCGGGCTCGGGCTTACGCCAAGCGCCTGGCAGCCACCCTGGGGTTGATCGACAAGCGCCGGGATGCCCCGGGTCAGGCCAAGGCCATGAATCTCATCGGCGAGGTCCTGGGCAAGGAAGTGGTCATTCTGGATGACATCATCGACACCGGCGGCACCTTGAGCGAAGCGGCCGGGGTCATCATCCAGCAGGGCGCCCGCAACGTCAACGCCTGCTGCACCCACGCCGTGCTCTCCGGGCCGGCGGTGGAGCGCGTCGCAAACTCCCCCCTGCACCGCCTGGTGGTCACCGACACCATACCCTTGAGCGAGGCGGCCCAAAAGTGCCCCAAAATCGTGCAACTGCCGGTGGCCCCCCTCCTGGCCCAGGCCATTTTGCACATCCACCAGGAAGACTCCATCAGTTCCCTGTTTGAGATTCAGTTTTAGGGGAGGATAGTGTGGTGGCACAGGCGTCTCGCCTGTGCCAAAGTAGCAGGTTAGCCTGGCACAGCCTGGAAAGGCTGTGCCACCGGCCAATATCACCTTTTCATGCTTTACGGCTGGACCTAAGGCCCATGAGGAACTGGCTTGAAAATTGTTTAATAATCAGTTGCCCCGCTCTTCCAAATCCGCCTGACTTATACCGCTTTCCGTTTCAAATGCAACAAACTTAATCTGTAACTTATTGACAATTCATATTGATTTTAACCGAAAACCGAAAACTGGATTAACCCTTGGGTGCAGCTCAGGCTGGGACAATCTTGCCGTCCTGCATGAAAATAAGTTCATCGCCCAATCGCTGCGCCTGGGCCGGATCGTGGGTGATCATGAGGATGGTGGCTTGCCGCTCCTGCTTCATTTTTAAGATGATGGCCTCGATCATTGCCGTATTGGCCGGGTCAATGTTGACGGTAGGTTCATCGAGCAGGAAGACTTCCGGGCTAATCACCATGCCCCGGGCAATCCCCAGGCGCTTGGTTTCGCCGCTGGAAAGCTCCAAGGCCCGGTGCCACTTCTTGTGGCCCAGGCCCACCGCCAGCAAGGCGTCATTGACCCGGGCCTCGATCGTGGCGCGGTCAACCCCCCTGACCTTCAGCCCATAAGCCACATTTTTAAAAACCGTAGTGTTGAAAATCCCGGTGCGAGGGAGCACCAGGGTAAGACGGCGCCGCAGGGCCAGGTTATCTTCCAGAACCACGCTCTGGTCCAGGTAGTTGACGGTGCCGCGGTCGCCTCGCTCCAAGAGGGCCAGGATGCGAAACAGGGTGGATTTACCGCTGCCGTTGGGACCTTGAAGCACATAAGTCCGCCCGCCGCCAAAGGCAAAAGAACAATCGCGGAGAATGCGATTGCCGTTATAGTTCTTGGAAACGCGGGCGATTTGCAGTTCTAAGCCCATAAACTTCCCTTGGACCCGGCCTGCCCCCGCCTTTGAAAAAACCGCAAAGCCACGGTGATGGAAAAGGAGATGGTCAAGAGAATTATTCCCAGGGCAATGGCCAATTCAAAATTGCCTTTGTCGGTTTCCAGGGCGATGGTGGTGGTCATCACCCGGGTATATCCGGCGATGTTGCCGCCGACAATGATAATGGCACCCACTTCGGCCATGACCCGGCCCAGGCCGGCCATGACTCCCGCCATGATGGCGTATCTGGCTTCCTTAACGACGGTGAGGCTCTCCTGGAAAGGGGTGGCCCCCAGAGTGAGGGCCGCCTGCCGGATCACCGGGTCCACCCTGGCGATGGCGGCATGGGACAGGGAGGCCACGATGGGGAACGCCAGAATAAACTGGGCAATGACCATGGCCGCGGGGGTATAGAGCAGGCCGATGAACCCCAAGGGGCCGCTGCGGGAGAGGAAAAGATAAAGGAATAATCCCGCGGCCACCGGCGGTAAACCCATGCCGGTATTGAGCAGGCTGATCACCACCCCCTTGAGGGGCACCCGACGCAAAGCCAGAAACGCCCCCACGGGCAGGCCCAGGGCGGTGGCCAGCACCAGGGCCGTACCCGAAACCTGTAGGGATAAAAGGATAATACGCCCCAGTTCCGGATTCAGGCTGACGATCAGCCGGAAGGCCGCCGCGAATCCTTCGATGATGGAATGCATAGGACAATAGCCGGGGCAGACCCAAGGCTGCTGAAGCCCCGGCCTACCCAGATCCGCCTCAGTTATTTGGCATTAGGAATGAAAAGTTGATTCCCGTGTTTGTCTTTGAAGTCGCCGATGGCCTTTTGGCCTTCAGGAGAGATGAGCCAGTCAACGAAGGCCATGGACTCCTTATATTTCACCTGGTTATGTTTTTCGGGATTCACCGCCATCACCCCGTATTGATTGAACAGGACGGGGTCGCCTTCCAGCGCCACCAACATTTCCAGCTTGTCCTTGGTGGCCAGCCAGGTGCCCCGGTCGGTGAGCGTATAGGCCCGCTTCTCATCGGCGATGCGCTGGGCCTTTTCCATGCCCTGGCCCACCTCCAAATACCATTTCTGGCCCTTGGGATCGAGGCCCGCGGTCTTCCAAATGGCCAGTTCCTTGGTATGGGTGCCGGACTTATCCCCCCGAGACACAAACTCAGTCCCCTGGGCCGCAATTTTCTTGAAGGCATCCAGCGCCGACTTCATGCCTTTGATCTTCAAGGGATCATTTGCCGGGCCGATGATGACGAAATCATTATACATGAGGTCATGGCGATTCACGAAGGCTCCCTCTGCCACCGCCTGTACCTCCAGGTCCCTGGCATGGACCATGACCACGTCCGCATCGCCGCGCCTGCCGATTTCAATGGACGCGCCAGTGCCCACCGCCACCACGTCCACCTTGATTCCGGTCTTTTTCTCAAAGATGGGCAACAGGTAATCAAATAGCCCCGAATTTTGGGTGCTGGTGGTGGAGGCGCATTTGATCCTGGTTTCCGCCCACCCGCTTCCGGCTGCCAACACCGTAGCCAACCCGAGCAATACGCCGAGCCCTTTTAACATCTCTGATCCTCCTCAATCTGCCAAAGTGCTATTTCTTTGATAGGATAGCAATCCGCAAAATAAAACCTGAGCTGACTTAAACGTCTTGATCTTTGAGCCATTCCCGGAAGTTGCCGGCCAAACCCCAAAATTGGGCTATGGCGGCCTCCCCGGCGGGGGTGAGCCAGGCCTTACCGCCGTTACGGCCTCCAAAGGTCCGGGCTACCAGCTCTTCTCCGGCCAGGCGGTTCATATTGGCCACCAGGGTCCAGGCATGGCTGTAAGCCATCTCCATGGCGCGGGAGGCCGCGGCGATGGAGCCGGTTTCCCGGATGCGCTCTAAGAGCACCACCCGGCCCCAGCTCAAGAAAATTTCCCCCTGCTTCTCGATCCAGAGGCGACCCTTGATCTGCGTACCGTGGGATTCCGGGCTTGCCGCTAAAGCGGTTCCCCTTCCGTGGTTGGGCTTTTTACCCTTCATAGCGATATTTTTACAGAAGAATAGCCAAGTGATTTTAAAAAAACAACCATTTTTTCTCTTCGCATCGGAACAGTCACTCATAGGCCTTTGGCCCAACCGTAAAACCTGAAAAGGTGGTATAGGCTGGTGGCACAGCCTTTCCAGGCTGTGCCCGGCTAACCTGCTTCCTTGGCACAGGCTGGAAAGCCTGTGCTACCGATTTAAAGAACTTTTCAAGGCAGTCACTCATGAGCCTTTGGCTCACCAGTAAAGCATGAAAAGTTCAGTGGGGCGGGCCTCCGTGCCCGCCGTGGCTATAAGCTCACTCTATTCAAAGACAAACTTGTCTTCAGTGCACACCTTGATACAGGCGTCCACCACTTCCGGGTCATAGAGGACGCCCTTTTGCCGGGCAATCTCCTCCAGGGCCCGGTCGAGGCCCAACGCGGGCCGGTAAGGCCGGTGGGACTCATTGAGCCTGAGGGCTTCTGTAATTTATGAATCATAACACTATGCTCCATGGCCTCAGGAGATTCTCAAATTTTTATTGACCAGTTTTCGGGTAGCAGGCAAGTCCGGCAAAATTAGCGATTGACGGGCGGGGCGGGGCGTTATACTTTGACGATTGAACACCATGACGTCTGACCTAAACGATCATCCACGCCCATGAAAATAACCCTGGCCCAACTGAATCCGGTGGTGGGGGACGTGCGCGGCAATCTCGCCAAAGTTGTCGCCACCCTGGCGCAGGAGCATCGAACCTCCGACCTGGTGGTCTTCTCCGAGCTTTTTCTGGTGGGCTATCCGCCCCGGGACCTCTTGGAGAAGCCGGCCCTCATTGGCCAGGTCCAGGAGGCTCTGGAACACCTGGTGGATTTGTCCGCCCGGTATCCCGCTACCGGGATTCTGGTGGGGGCGCCGCAGCCCACCGGCCGGGACACGGGCAAAGGCCTGTGCAACTGTGCGGTGCTGATACACCAGGGACAGGTGCGGCTGCGCCAGGCTAAATCGCTGTTGCCCACCTACGACGTTTTCGATGAGACCCGGCACTTCGATCCCGCCGGGGAGGTTGCGGTCGTCCCCTTTAAAAACGAGATTTTGGGAATCTCCATCTGCGAAGACGCCTGGTACGATCCGGAGCTGTGGTTTAGGCGTCTCTATCCCCTGGACCCCATCCAGGTCCAGGCTCATAAGGGCGCTACGGTGCTCATCAATATTTCCGCCTCGCCCTTTCAGGTGGGCAAAGAAGAGTTGCGCCACCGGCTGTTTCAGTCCCACGCCCTAAAATACCGGGTCCCCCTGGTCTATGTGAACCAGGTGGGGGGTAACGATGAGCTCATCTTTGACGGCCGCAGCCTGGCCCTGGACCCGGCGGGGGAGGCCAGCGCCGCGCTGCCGGGATTTCGGGAAGCGGTGGTCACGGTGGACCTGGCGCAACCCGGCGCCCCGGGCCTGTACCTGCCCCAGGAGAAGATCGTCACGGTGCACGAGGCCCTGATCCTGGGCCTGAGGGATTACCTGCGCAAATGCGGCTTCAAGCAAGCCGTGGTGGGCCTGTCCGGCGGGGTGGATTCCGCGGTTACCTGCTGCCTGGCCGCCGCCGCCCTGGGCCGGGAAAACGTCATGGGGGTGTTGATGCCCTCGCTCTACACCTCCCGGGACAGCATCGAGGACTCCCTCATCCTGGCCCGAAACCTGGGAGTGGCAACCAGGCTCATTCCCATCACCCCCATCTACCAGAGCTACCTGGAAGCCCTGCAGGGGCCCCTTAATCTGGGGGAGATCGAACTCACCCTGGAAAATATCCAGGCCCGCATCCGGGGCAACATCCTTATGGCCATCTCCAACAAAGAGGGCTACATGGTCCTGTCCACCGGGAACAAAAGCGAACTGGCGGTGGGCTACTGCACCTTGTACGGGGATATGAGCGGCGGGCTCGGGGTCCTGGCGGACGTGCCCAAGACCATGGTCTATGAACTGGCCGAATACCTCAACCGGGACCGGGAGATCATCCCGGCGCAGATCATCCGCAAGGCCCCCTCCGCGGAGCTGCGCCCGGACCAGACGGACCAGGACACCCTGCCCCCGTACGACCTCCTGGACCGGATCATGAACTATTACCTCACTGAGGGCTGTGCCTACGGGGACATCGTTAAGCTGGGGTTTGACCCGGAAACCGTGCAGTGGGTGATCCGCACCATCGACAAAAATGAGTACAAGCGGCGGCAGGCGGCACCGGGCCTGAAGATCACCTCCAAGGCCTTCGGCATGGGCCGGCGCATCCCCATTGCCGCGCAGTTCGATCTGTAATCTTTCCCAGGCGGCGGTGGGGAAACAGCGGGGCGGGGCGCCTCCGGCTTCCCCTCACCTCTCCCCCAAAGGACGGACCTGCGGGTCCGCCCTTATGACCGGTTCGAAATAACCCCGGCGCTTACATTACCTTGGGCGGCTTGGCTGGGGTTTCCTCCGGGCTGGGCGGGTCCTGGGGCGCAAGCTCCGGCGGGGCGGTTGGCGGAATGTCGATGATTTTGGCCTTGGGGGAAGGCGCAGACGCCCCGGGGGCCGCCGGCGCCTCCCCGGTTTTCTTCACGGTCTTGAAATAGGACGGATCGAGGTCATAAAACACCTTGGGGACCTTCACCACCGCCTTCCAGGGCCCTTGAGGGGCATGGCCCCGATACAGGTAGTTTTCCCAGAAAAAATAGTAGTTGCCGCGGTAGCGGAAAACGTCGGTGGGGAGGTTGGGGGCCCAGGAGACCTGGGGCGCCCCGGGGACCTGGGTCCACTGGGGTTTGAGGTCGGGCGGCACCGGATTGATGCGAATGTCCTGGGCCCCGGCTGCCTCAGCAGCCGCTACCAGTGCCGATATTGCCAAGAGCTTGAGAAAATGCCGCATCGGTGGAACCTCCACTGTCTGGTCAAGGCTGGGCCGCTGGGGCCCCTTCCCTTAATACCGTATCCCGAATTAACAAAATCAGCGCAGGCGCCGAAAAGACCGCCAGGAGGTTGCCGGCGCCAACGCACTGAGCCGGTGCCGGACCAGCCGTCGGGGTTAATGCCGGGGAGCGATGGTTTCCGAAATGAATGAGCCGGGAAGCTCCTTTCAGGATCGGGGGCTCACTCGAATTTTTTCATCTGTCCCGGCGGCAAAGAGCCACCTTGCTCCAGTTTTTTCATCTGTCCCGGCGGCAAAGAGCCTCCCTGGTTTGATTTCTTCATCTGTCCCGGTGGCGCCGGCGCCCCTCCCCAGCCGGTTTTCTGGCCCTTGGCCCATCCCGGCGGCGACTTGAAGTAAGTCGGTCCGATCTTATAAAAACCCCGGGGAGGATTCTTAATCACCCTCCAGGGACCGTTGAGGCGGTCACCCCGATGCCAGCGTCCGTCACCGTAATAGTAGAACTGCTTGCCATAGCGGAAGAGGTCATGGCGTTGATCCGGGACGTAATCGATCCCGGGAGCCTGGGGAACCGGCGTCCAGCGGGGAGCCAGATCGGGCCCCCAGGGCGGGACGAATTGTGATTGGGCCCACAACGCCGTCACCCCCGAGAGCAGAATCACCAGCATTAACGGTAAGGCCTTCGATAAAAATTTCATGACGTCCTCCTTAAGCGGGAATGCTCTTCTGCCGGCCCACGGCCAGGTCGTGCAGGGGGATGAGGATATCCGCCGCCTCTTTAACCCGCCGGGCGCTCTCATAGGCGTCGATGACATTGATGTGGACCCCCGAAGGAATGGGCGGCCCCGAGGCTGGAAAGTTCACTTCATTACAGCAAAACCCGGTGATCACCGCCTGGCCGGCCCGGGTGTTGACCACCACGGACTGGCCCCCCACCGTGTGCCCGGGGGTGAGGAGCACCCGGATACCCGGGACGATCTGGGCATCTCCATCAACCTGCACCACCTCCACGTCATCCAAAAGGTCTGGGAAGTAGCGGTGGTCCACCGGGTGGGGCTCTTGACAAAATTCGTACTCCTTCTTCTGGACATAGACCCGGGCGTTGGTGCACTTGTAGTCGTTTTCGCAGTGGTCGTTGTGCAGGTGGGTATGAATGATGATGTCGATGTCTGCCGGCTTGAGACCGAACGTGTCCAGGGCCGCTTCGAACTCCTGGATCTTCAAGCCGTACTGCTCCCCCACCTCGGGCGGCACCATGAACTGTTCCAGACCCGTGTCCACCAGGATCTTCTCCGGGCCCCCTTCCAGGTAAAACACGTAGATGGGGATCCAGATCCGCTTGCCGTAGCCCTTGAGATAGGTCATGATGCCCTGATCCGTTTCATTGGCCCCCACCACCAGGGGGTGGATGACATATTCTTGTATGGCGCTCTCCTTGGGCGATTTTTCGTCTAGCATGATTATCGTCTCGATTATTTTTCGTTCCCAAACTCTATTGGGGGAACTGGGAAAAGTTATTCCTGGCGCGCCACCCTAGCAGAGCCAGCAGCCCTGCTCCCGGATCTCCTCGTACCACTTGACCAGAAGTTGGCGCGCCGTCGGTTTGTCCACCACCAGGAGCCGGCGCACCCCGGCCATGTCAATGAACCCGCCGAAATAGGCGAACTTCACCAGGCCCTCTAAGTTTTCCGGGGAGAATTTCCAGGCCCGCTCCGGCACCCGCTCCCACATCTCTTCGGCCTGGATGATCTCCCGCACCTGGGCAAAATGGCTCTCGAGCCTGGCGGCACGCTCTGCCGGGGTCACCGCTTACTTCATCCAGGGGGCGATGATCTGCCGGGCGAGGTTGATGGGAATGGCGAAGCCGATGCCCTGGCCCTGGGCGGAGATCATGGAGTTGATGGCCACCACCTGGCCGTTGATGTCCAGCAAGGGCCCGCCGCTGTTGCCGGGGTTGATGGAGGCGTCCGTCTGGATGAAGTCGCCGTAAGTCCCCCGGCCCAGGCCCCGGCGCCCGGTGGCGCTGATAATGCCCACGGTCATGGTCTTTTCCAGCCCGAAGGGGCTGCCGATGGCAATGGCCCACTGCCCCACCCGGATCTTGGTGGAATCCCCCAGTTTTGCAGAATGCAGGCCGGTTACCGGCACCTGGACCAGAGCAATGTCAAACCGGGGGTCGGCGCCCACCAGCCGGCCCGTCACGTCCCGGCCGTCGCTCAGGTGCACCTGGAGTTGCTGGGACCCGGCCACCACGTGGTTGTTGGTGAGGATGTAGCCCCGGGGGTCAATGATGACGCCGGAGCCCTGGCCCACTGTGCGCCGCCGGACGGGGGCGCCGCCCATCTCCCGGAACATGCTTTCAAAGGGCGTGCCCCGGAAAAAATCGTCGGGAGGGCCGAAAGGCTGCACCGTCACCACCCGGATGGCCTTGAGGCTCACCACCGACGGCATCACCTGCTCAGCTACCCGGATGAAGTCAGCTTGCAGCCCCAACGCGGTGGCGCCAAAAGCCGGGTGCACGGCCAACGGGCAAGTGGCGAGCAGCAGGAGCGCCGCCAGGCCCAAAGCCAGCCATAACTGTCTTAAACGCAGAAGCATGTATGGTCCTCCCGTAAGTCGCTTCATCGTAAATGGCGTCCAGGCTCGGTTGCCTGGTTCTTGCCAAATCAGCATGGTGCGTCCTTCCAAAAATTAGGACTAGATCAGGAGCAGCGGAGGGGGCGGTTCAGGTTCCGGGGGCGGGCCGATGACGCTAAGGACCTCCGCCGGGATCATGCTGTCGGCCAGGGCTATGAACGGGAACCCTTGAGCGGTGTCGACCGCCGCGCCGGGTCCGAAATGCCGCACCCCAGCATCGCCGCCGATCGCGAGAGCGACCACCGGGGCGGTCGGCTCATACCGGGTCCAGAAGACCTGGAGGTCGCACGGGGCTCCGGGGGCGGACCCCGACCAACCCATTAGGGTGTGGACTTCCCCATCGGGATACGAAAGGGTCAGGGCCGGGGCCCGCCAGATGGGGGAGAGCACCGCCAGGCGCTGCCGGGGCAGGCCCTGGGGCACGTTGCTCCCCGGCCGCACTTCATATTCCAGATGCTGCTCCATGCCTTATGATATTTCTCCATGTCTGAATGAGAATTTGAGGTATTTTCTACCGCAGCCGTCAACCAGGTGCGTTCCGCCTTGAAAAAAGATTGGCGGCATAACCTTTCAGCCTGTGCCGCCGTAGGTCGCGTTTCACGCCCGGCGTTATGGCGCGTAAGACGCACTCTTGTACCCTGCCTCGGTCAACACCTCCATGGTCTGGGCCACCGTGCTCTCCCAACTGAGTCCGGCCACCGCCTGGGCCGCGGCCCGGTGCACCTGCGGGTCCCGGCCCCGGGTGAGGAACGTCGCCAGGGCCTCCGTGAGGCCGGCGATGTCGTCCGGCTTCTGGACTATGGCGCCGTTCTCCCCGGGAGTGATGAATTCCGCCGCCCCATTGGCTGCGGTGGTGATCGCCGGCGTGCCGCAGCCCAGGGCCTCCAGCACCACGTTGCTGCACGGGTCATAGAGGGTGGGCAGGGCCAGAACCGTGGCGGCCTGACAAAACGGCGCGGTCTCGGTCACCGGCCCCCAGAATTTGACCCGGTCAGCCACCCCTAACCGTTCCGCGGCCCGGAGGTAAGGGGCGATATGGCCTTTGCCCACCACCCATAACTGACTGGCCTTATCCTTTAGACTGCCGAACGCCCGCAAAAGATAAGTCAAACCTTTCCGTTCAAAACCTGAACCCGCAAATAATACCACGGCGCCGTCCTCCGGCGCCCCCAGGCGGCGGCGGAGAGCCGCAACGGCGTTGGCCGCCAGGGGATGAAACCGCTGCCGGTCCAGGCCGTTCACAATCACCCGGAGGCGGGCCGGGTCCACCCCATAGAGCCGGATGATTTCTTCCCGCACCTGCCGGGAGTTGGCGATCACCCGCCGCAGGCCCGGGTCACGGAAGAGCCGCCGCTCGAGGCGGAGCATCACCCGGTGAAACAGGCTGAGGCGCTGGGCAGCCCGGGCCAGGGGTGGGAGATAAGGGGCGCGGCGGTTCAAAAACTCCCGGTGGCAGCCGTCTCCGGCGCGGTAGACCTGGGAACCCGGCACCCGCTCCAGGCTGAACGCCACCTGGGGCCCGGCGTCTTTGAGGAAGCGGCGGGTGTTCAGAGCAAAAGTCAGGAGCCGGAGCGTCTTGCCGCCCCAGACCGGCACCCGCACATAGGCCACCCCCGGCCCCAGCGCGGCCTGGACCCCGTCCACCCTTTCCGTGCCGTACACCGCCACATCGTGTCCGGCCGCGGCCAGACCCCGGACCAGGTAAATTAGGGTGGTCTCGGCCCCCCCGAGCGTTGTTACCCGCGGTCGTATGAGCGCGATCTTCATGGATATCTAGTGGTGGCACCGGCGTCTCGCCTGTGCAGGCGCCGGCTAAAGGTTCATGACCGATGTCGGTCACCCGCAGGGGATGAAAATCTCCCCTGCCCCCCTTTTTCAAAGGGGGGTTTTAAAGTCCCCCTTTAACAAAGGGGGATTTAGGGGCAATGCTGTTCACTTAGCACCCGAGCTTTCAAAAAATCCGGGAACGCATTTATCAACGACAGGGAGAAAGTGATTAATTCCCCCTCACCCTAAACCCTCTCCCCCATTGGGGGAGAGGGAATAAAGAAGGATATCCGGTAATTCTCCCTCTCCCCCCGGCGGGAGGAGAGGGCTGGGGTGAGGGGGGGCATCCTCGCCCCAGCAACCCATCGAAATAGCCAAACCTTAAGTGAACCGTATTGCCCCTAATCCTGAAACAAAAACCAAAAAACTATGGCCCCCTCCACAGAATGTTGGGTATTCTCATATAAAAGCCCGCGGCTGCCAAATTCTCCCCGCTAATATTTCCGTCAGTTCAATACGCTATGTTTGACGTTCAATGGGTATGCGAGGGTATGGCCGCGTTCAACCGGCAGTCCCCCACTCCCGGGTTGAGGCAGGCTCCGGTCCAGGCCCCCGGGAGTGAGGCGGTCCAATCCCCTGAGGCTATTCCTGCACCACGGTGGCCTTAATAATGGTTACCGGCTCCTGGGGCACATTCTCATAAGAGTCGCGCGTGGTGGTGGCCACCGCCTTGATTTTATCCACCACTTCCCGGCCTTGGCTCACCTTGCCGAACACCGCGTATCCCCAGCCCTGGGGCGTTTTGCTGGTGTGGTTGAGAAAGGTGTTGTTGCCCACGCTGATGAAGAACTGCGCCGTGGCCGAATGCGGGTCGCCGGTCCGGGCCATGGCGACGGTGTAGGCATCATTGGTCAGGCCGTTGTCGGCTTCGTTCTTGATGGGCGCCCGGGTCGGCTTCTTGTTCATCTGGGCGTCCAGACCCCCGCCCTGGATCATGAACCCGTTGATGACCCGGTGAAAAATGGTGCCGTTAAAAAATCCCGCTTTGACGTACTCCAGAAAATTGGCCACCGTGGCCGGGGCCTTGTCCGGATTCAACTCTAAGGTGATCTCTCCCATGCTCGTTTCCAGCTTGACCAACGGATGACTCCTTTCTGCCCGGGCGCTCGACCCGGTTCCCAGGATTAAGCCTGCCATGAGGCCGACGGCCAGGAACAGCGCGCCGCGCCAGCCACCTCCACATATTTTCATGCCGATTCCTCCATGCTGATTGAGATTCATAACCATATCCGCCCGGGACTGAGGTTCAAAACAGGCGCGGTTCACTCAGCCGGCTGGTCGCCTTGACCTACTCGATGGGGGGACATGCACGTTGAGTAGGTTGAAGGGCGCGAGGGGTATCTCAATAGTTTTCAGTAGGTTGCTAAAAAATTTTAGCAAGATAGCCGAAACTATTAATTTTTGCCCCTTTAAAATAATGAGTCAGCCCTTCTTCAAAAATAATAAGTTCTTCATATCGTTCCCTGATTTTCGACTCTAATAAATCTTTCTCAAGGAGGGTTATTGGATATCTTACGATGCCATCTTTCATCCCATCCGGTAATTGACCCGGACCATTTCCACTATAGTTTGATGTCTGTATTGTAATAATTTGCCCAATATTATGCTCTAAAAGGGGCAATCTAGTGAGAAAGATATATTCCGCCGCACATTTCAAAATATCATCAATAGCTTGAAGAGGGTTCGGCACATATTGCAATGCAGATGATGAAAAACAAAGATCTACTCCGTTATAAGCTGCAATAGCTTCATTGATATCTTCAAAAAATCTCAACTTACCATCTTCTAATAATTTTCCTTTCTGAACCATATTGTGGGTTTCTACGACATGCCATTTCACTTCGATACTACCATTAAGGAAATGATTAGCTAAAAAGTAATGCGCCCCACAACCACCGCCAAAATCAACGACCCTCAATATTTTTTTCTTAGATAAAACAGATATAATTAATAGTTGCCTGCTTATTGCATAATCAGCCATTAACGGTTTTTGACTATAGACCTTGTCACGCCAACATTTTGTCTTCTCATATACTACATCTGCTAGATAATCGTTTGAATATCCCGTATGACATTGTAATAATGCCTCATTGTATGAACTGAAATTAGTCGGCAAAAGCTCAGTATTTATATATCTCCTGACTGTCTGAGCCAGGGTTTTCGAGATGAAGCCCTTAAAATTAATGGTCATCTCCTGCCCCTTGGATTTTTTCGCCATGGCGCCGCGTATCGGGTGGCTACCGATCGCCGCGATCTCTTCCCAGGAGATACCGCCATGATCTCAATGAGCCTCATCTCTATTCAAAAACTTAACCGGACCAGGCGGCATAATTTTGGAGCCAGGCGCCATGTAAGCGCTAGTTTAGCAAATCCTCGCCGGGAGAACAAAGGAAATCCCGGAGTAATCGCCGGGAGTTCCGGCCCGCGCCTGATCGGCGCCGCGCCCTGGGCGCCTTAACCCGGCAACGCCAGGTCGCGGCGCCAGGCCCTCACATTTTTTTCGCGGCGACCGGTAAGCGGGGGGATTTTTCTATGGTTACTGCCGCCCGCGCTTCCGAGACCATGGCGCTTCACCGGGGCACACCCTGGCCGCCGACCGCCCCCTCCGCCTGGCGATCTTGCCCCGCTTGATTTTTTCAGCTTCAAATCGACATGAACTTTTATAAAAAAATTCTCGTTTTATTAAAGATATTTCTTGACAGGATACTTTTTTAAATATATATGTTGGGTACGAGAAGCAAAGAATGCATAGCCAGGGAAGGGCTTACGTACTGTATCTTTTGGACTCTTAAAACTTAAAAGGAGAGAGATCATGAAGGTTAAATTAGTCTTGGGTATCGTATGCTTAGCCCTGATGTGCGCAGTTCCCGGGGCTCAGGCCGCCACACTTCTCTGGAATAACGGGGCCCCCGACAGTGTTTGGGGAGCGGAGATGGCTTCATATCTGCCCGCGAATGATTTTACCTTCGGTTCTTCCCAGACGGTGACCAACGTGCGTTTTTGGGCAGTCGCCGCGGATGGGTTTGGAACTCCGGATCCTGGCGTTTACAATAATAGCATCGTTTGGCAAATTTATGATGACGGCGGCGGCCAACCCGGCAGCCTCCTGAATTCCGGGACAGCCGCACCGACCCCGGTTTCAAGCCATGCTACCGGTTGGGGCCAATCGTACCGGTTTGATTTTTCTATCACCCCAACGACTCTGGGGCCAGGCGCCTATTGGCTCGCGCTTCACAACGGCCCCATGACAACGCAAGGCGACTCTAACTACTATTGGGAATCAAGCGGCACAGGGGGTGTTCTGGCTTATGCTGCGGCCGCTGGAGGTGGTGCCTGGGGTCTTTGGGAGACTTATCCTTTAGGTGCTTCCTTCGCCTTTGAACTGTACAACGGTAATCCGGTTCCCCTTCCCGGGGCCGTCTGGCTCCTGGGTTCCGGTCTGCTGGGCTTGATCGGCTTGAGGAAGAAGTTGAGAAGCTAGCGCCTGCTTCCCCGTTATCCAGTCTCCCGAGGCAGGGTCAGTCATGGCCCTGCCTTTTTTCCGGCCTGAATAAAGACCTGATGGCGAGTTGCGGTCAAAAATTTACAGGCGAAACGTAGGGGCGCATCTAGGTATGAGCCCTCAGGGGGGACGCCTAGTGGTTTTTAAAATGAGCTGGCTCATATTTTTAGCAATCTTGTTGGGCCTGGGACCCCCATACATAAAAAAATGGCCGCATGGACTCTGCGGCCATTATATCAATTTGTCAGGTGAAACGAAGGATTAGGTATTAACCTTCTTGCGCCGGGGGGATTCCTTTTTGACAGGCTGATTTTCGACTTTTTTCGCCGGGGTTTTTTTCAGCACAATTTCCAACAGGGGCACCGTCAGCGCCGGAAAACCCATGCGGGAGCTCATGCTCTGCACAAACTCCCGCCAATAAGGCCAGGCATGGGAGATGGGATTGATCCGAAAAAAATACTCTAAATCGTCAGGACCAACTTCAAAATCATCCGGGACAGCAGGAGCCTGATAAACATAAGATGTGCAAAAGGAGGCCTCAATTTTCATAACGAGTTTATCCGGCGATTCAGCGCTAAATGCAGCAACCTGAAAATTGCAGTGGATTTTATCGATGAGAGGCTTATCTTTTTCATACCAAAGAGACGTGTCGCATTTATGCTCCAAGGAAAGAGTGTCGGGAAACGCAATCAATGGGTCGCGGGTGATTTTCGCGTCAACCAGATAAATTTCTTTAAGGACATACCGTTGAGCTACGCCGACAGCCCTTTCCATATCAAGATTTTCAATAGCTACTTCCAACATAGCATTCTTATTCATTTAAGCACCCCTTAATTAACAATGGCGGCTTGTGCAGAATAGCCATCAGCGAAGGTAAATTCAAATGACTCCCGAGTAACCACAGGAATCTTGGGAGGTGTATAGGTATTCTTTAATGCTATGATATTGCTTTCTTGTCTTGGCTTACCTTCTTTAAAAGGTTTGAGGGAAGCTCTATACCCTAAGACGTGGAGAATATCAGCCACAGTTCGCAGAGTAAGATTCCGGCCGCCATTCAATAATTGAGAGATAAACCCCTTTGATTTCCCTAAACGGTCGGCCAGTTCTTTCCTGGAAATCTTCTCATTATCCAAAAGCTCACAAATGGTTTCAGTAACTTCTAGAATCAAATCTTCTTGAGCAAAAAGCCTCCGGAATTCTTCATCCTTTAGGTACTCATCCAGGATTGTAGTTTTCATTTTATTAATCCCCACATAACACCTTATTTTCAAAGGTTTTCTTTATTTCGATCATTTTATCAATTTCTGTTTGGTCTGTATCATCACGCTTTTTGAGACAACCATGCGTAATAACTATGTGAAAACTGTTGATATAGAAAAAGAAAAATCTGGTTTTGGAAATATGCACATCTCTGAATTCGTAAAACCCTGAGGCCTTTTTCCCCTTTAATTTTGCGAGTAAGTCAGTATTGATAGTTTTTCCATGGTTGGCAAAATATTGGATGATTTTCAAAACTCTTGCTTGATGAATTTTTGACAATTCTTTTCCATTTAAAAATTTTTTCGCCGGGCATTGACCGGTGGGAGACAAGAAAAAATCAACCCTCACTTTCTTCCCGAAGACAAAGGGCTCGCTGCGCGGTCTCGGCATGTCATTTAGTTTATATAAACATAAACATTTGTCAAGAAGAAATCAAGCCGGAGTAGGAAAAATGTCACTGCGTTCTCTCGCTAAGCAAATGCCCGCTCGCCTTGACATTTCCAGGGAAACCGGGTAGCGTGAACGCTACAGATAAAGGGGGAGAGTATGGTGGGAAGCCGGTTTTGGTTAGGGGTGGCGGGCAGCATTCTGGGGGTGCTGTTGTTGGCCGCGGGGGTGCACGCCGAGCCCCAGCCCGTGGCCTACGTGGGGCTGAAGCACAGCCTGGTGCGCCAGGGTCTCAATAAGGATTATATTGCCAAGACCTTCGCCGACCCCCGGAACCAATTCCTGCCGGACGTGGTCAAGAAGATCGCCTACCTGGGCAAGGAATCCCCGGATATCTACAAGAAATTTATGACCCCGGAGACCGCGGCCCGGGGCCGGGCCTATATGGCGACGCACCGGGCGACCCTGAGCCGGGCCGAGGCCCGCTACGGCGTCGCCCCGGAAGTCATCGTGGGCATCCTCACCGTTGAGTCCGGCCTGGGCACCAGCACCGGCAAATACCCGGTCTTCAACGTCTTTGCCTCCCTGGCGGTCATGGACACCCCCGAGGTCATCAAGGAAGTGAGGTTGACCGCTTCCAAAGACCGCCTGAAAAAGAAGGCGGCCTGGGCCCGGCGGGAGTTAGGCATCTTCCTGGAATACTGCGCCTCCCACCAGGTGGATCCATTTTCCCTGCGCGGCTCCTGGGCCGGGGCCATGGGGTACTGCCAGTTTCTCCCCTCCAGCCTGCAGCGCTGCGGAGTGGCGGCGAACGGCAAAGGCCCGGTGGACCTGTTCACCCACGACGACGCCATCTTGAGCATCGCCTGCTATCTCAACAAGAGCGGCTTTAAAAGCCAAAACCGCGCCTCCTGGCGGCGCGCCGTCTATAGCTACAATCACTCCGACGCCTACGTGGACGCGGTGCTGACCCTGGCCAGCCGGTATTGAAGCAATCCTTATGGATAAGAAAGAGGTGGCGGCCGTCCTGGAGGAGATCGCTCTCCTCTTGGATCTGGCCGGGGAAAACCCTTTCAAGGTGAGGGCCTACGAAGCCGGGGCCCGGGCGGTGCTCACCTTCCCGGGAGACCTGGACGCGGCCCGGCGCTCGGGAGAACTGGCCCGGGTCAAGGGCATCGGCAAATCCCTGGCCGGGGTCATCGAAGAACTGCTCACCCGGGGGGAGGCGGCCCTGCACCGGGGGCTCAAAGACAAAACCCCGCCGGGGCTCCTGGAACTGCTGCGGGTGCCGGGTTTGGGCCCCAAGAAAGTCCGGGTGCTGTTTGACGAACTGCACATCGCCGGCTTAGGCGAACTGGAATACGCCTGCCAGGAGAACCGCCTGATCGGGCTCCCCGGCTTCGGGGCCAAATCCCAGGAGAAGATCAAGGCCGCCCTGGCCGGTTTGAAGCGCTACGCCGGGCTCTTCCGCTTAGGGGACCTCTTGCCCCTGGCCGAATCCCTGGCGGGCCGGTGGCGGCGCGTCCCCGGCATTCTCCGGCTGGAGGTGGCCGGCCCGGTGCGCCGCCGCCTGGAAGTGGCCGATGCCATTGATCTGGCGGTGGCCACCGACCAGCCGCACCGGGTGCTGGCAGAACTGGAAAAAGTTTGTGGCGCCGAGTTTGTGGCGCCCTACCCCGGCCTGGCCGCCACCACCCTGCCCCAGGGGGCGCCGCTCCGGCTGACCCTGGCCGCCCCCGAGGGGTTCGGGGCCGCGTGGCTTGCAGCCACCGGCAACAACGACCACTTCCGGGCCTTACAAAACCTGGCCCGGGAGCATCACCTGGATCTGACCCCCCAGGGATTGTGGGCCGCAGGCCAACTCCAGCCCTCCCGGGAAGAATCGGACATTTACCGGCGCCTGGGATTGCCCCTGATACCGCCCGAGTTGCGGGAGGGCCTGGGAGATATCGAGGCCGGGCAGCAAAACCGCTTGCCCCGCCTCATTACCCCCGAGGAGGTCCGGGGCTGCTTCCACGTCCATTCCTCCTACAGCGACGGCGTCAATTCCCTGGCGGAGCTGATCGCCGCCGCCAAACAGAGAGGCTGGAGCTACCTGGGGATCTCGGACCACAGCCAGTCGGCTTATTACGCCGGGGGGCTGAAAGCGCCGGACCTCACGCGGCAAAGAGAGGAGGTGGAAATCCGGCGGCGGGAACATCCAGATTTCACCCTGTTCTGGGGGGTGGAATCGGACATCCTGAGCGATGGCTCGCTGGATTACCCTGATGAGATATTGCAAGGATTCGATTTCGTCATCGCCTCCATCCATTCCCAGTTCAGCCTCAAGCGGGAGGCCATGACCGAACGCATCTTGACCGCCCTGGCCAACCCCTTCTGCACCATGCTGGGGCACATGAGCGGCCGCCTGCTCCTGGCCCGGGAACCGTATGCCCACGACCTGGATGCCATCCTGAAATTCGCCGGGGCCCACCGGGTGATTATGGAAATCAACGCCAGCCCTTACCGCCTGGACCTGGACTGGCGGTGGCTGCGCCGGGCCAAGGAATTGGGGATTTTAGTCAGTATCAACCCCGACGCCCATAGCTTGGAAGGCCTGGATGACGTAAACTATGGGGTGACGACGGCCCGGAAAGGCTGGCTGGCCCCGGAAGACGTGCTCAATACCTACCCGCCGGCCGAAGCGGCCGAACTGCTGCACCGCCGCCGGGCGGGGTAGATTGCTTGGGGAAGGAGTTAAGTATTACCCACAAATAAGCGGGAAGATAAGAACTAGTTGTAAACACGATAAATTTTCCTCTCCCCTGCGAGGGGAGAGGGTTAGGGGTGGCTTCGTCGGCTGACACCCCCCTCACCCCAGCCCTCTCCCCCCCAAAAAGCGGGGGGAGAGGGAGAAAAATCGAAACCCTGCAACCGAATTTACTTACAGGTAACGGCTACCACCAGGGGCGGGGAGAATATTTAGAGCCCAAATCATTATTCGACATATTACTATAGCCTGCACCTCCCTCATTGAACAAGGGGAACAATATGGCAGCAAAAGTGGTTGACATCGGCATTGTTTTAGGCAGCGCCTCGGACTGGCCCTTGGTTTCGCCCGCCGCAGCGTTGCTCAAGGATTGGGGGATCGCCTTTGAAGTGGTGGTGGCCTCGGCCCACCGCGCCCCCAAGCGGGTCCAGGCCTATGCCCGGGACGCGGCGACCCGGGGGATAAAGGTCATCATCGCCGTGGCCGGGATGGCGGCTCATCTGGCGGGGGTCTTGGCCGCAGAGACCACCTTGCCGGTGATCGGCGTGCCCATGCCCGGCTCCCATCTAAACGGCCTGGACAGCCTGCTGTCCACGGTGCAGATGCCCGCGGGGGTGCCCGTGGCCACCATGGCCGTGGGCGCGGCCGGGGCCCAAAACGCCGCTATCTTTGCCGTCCAGATCCTGGCTCTCGGCGACCCGAGGCTCAAGGAGCGGCTCAAGCGCCACAAGGAAGAACTGGAGGAGAAGGTGGCCCGGCAGGCGGATCAGATCCCGGCCGAATACCGCCGCGGCGAATGACTACCGGGTAAAGGTGCGCATATGATGATCACCACCATGGTGGACCTGGCCATTGACCTGGCGGCCCTGGCGCACAACTATCGCCAGTTGCGCCGCCTCTGTGATCCCCAGGTCAAGATGCTGGCGGTAGTCAAGGCCGATGCCTATGGGCACGGGCTGCTCCCCGTGGCCCGGAAGCTCGCCGCGGCCGGCGCGGATTATTTGGGGGTGGGGTCCCTGGAAGAAGGGCTGATGCTGCGCCAGGCGGAGATCACCCTCCCGGTGCTGCTGCTCTTGGGCATTTTGCCGGAGGAAGCCGAACGGGCGGTGGCTGCCGACCTGGAGGTTTCCCTGTTCCGCCTGGATGTGGCCCAGGCGTTGTCGAACGCGGCACAGAATCAGGGCAAAAAGGCCAAAGTGCACCTGAAGGTGGATACCGGCATGGGCCGCCTGGGAGTGCTGCCCCAGGAGGTCTTGCCGTTTTTGGCGAGCTTAAAAAAAATGCGGCGCCTGTTGGTCATGGGCCTGATCTCCCACCTGGCGGTGGCGGATCAGGAGGACAAGACCTATACTCATAAGCAGCTGCAGGAATTTAGGTCGCTTTTGGCCGCGGCCCGGGAAGAGGGCTGGAAGCTGCCCCTGAGTCATATTGCCAACAGCGCCGCCCTCTGGGAGTTGCCCGAGGCTCATATGGGCCTGGTGCGGCCGGGTCTCATGCTTTACGGTTCGCCTCCTTCCCCGGATCGGCCGCCGCCGGTCCCGCTCCAGCCGGTGATGTCCCTGGCGGCCCGGGTCCTCCAGGTGAAGCGCCTGCCCCCGGGGACCAGCATCAGCTACGGCTGCACCTACATCACCCCGGACTGGTGCGACCTGGCGGTGCTGCCCGTGGGTTACTGCAACGGCTACAGCCGTCTCAACTCCAATCGGGGCGAGGTCCTCATCCACGGCCGCCGGGCCCCCATCCGGGGCCGGGTGTGCATGAACCTCACCATGGTGGACGTCACCGGCCTCCCGGAGGTCAAGGCGGGCGACCGGGCCGTGTTCCTGGGCCGGGACCAGGGGGAGGTGCTGCGCGCCGAGGACCTGGCCGGCTGGGCTAAGACCATCAGTTATGAAGTTTTCTGCGCCCTGGGGAGTTCAAACCTCAGGCGCTATACCGGAGTGTGACATGGAGAGAAAACCCGACGCCCGGGAACCCAGCATCTGCCTGGTCTGCGCCTGGCGCGAGACCTGCGTCAAGAAATACTCCTTCACCGGCCAGCACTGCCTGGAGTACACCCGGGACCTGACGATCAAGGCCAAGCCGGAGGGTGAGGCGCCTGCGAAAGATGGGGAAAAAGGGTAAAAGGGGAAAAGGCGAAAGAGTGGGTAATCTATCAGGCTATTAAAACCCCGGTTTCTTTGTCATCCTGAGCGTAGCGAAGGATCTCATCTATCTGAAAATGCGAGATTCTTCGCTCCGCTCAGAATGACAAGAAAAATGTAGGGCGGCATTGCCCGCCATCCTCATTATCCGTGCTTTTCTAATAATTGAGGCAATAATTGATGGAAATTGACTACCTAAAGCTATATGACGATGAAAATTACTTGCTTGAGGAAGTTTCAAGGCGTTTTTCTGAGCATGGGTACCTTGAGGCTTTTGACTTTTTTGCATTGTAATTTGGAAGGCAAATCGTTCTAAATCCAAGATCGCAAAACGCCTCTTATCTAAGGGGCACCCAGACCTGGACTCGGCGGTGGTTGCTTTGACAAAATCCTTAGCAAAGGCCGCAAATGATAAGACGCTGATGAAAATATTGTTCGAGGATTGGGGCTTTCTGCTACCCATGGCGTCCGCCATTTTGACGGTTCTTTATCCCATGTCGTTTACTATTTATGACTTTCGGATTTGTGAAGTGCTTGATGACTTCTATAATTTACAGAACAAAACGAATTTTGATTCTCTCTGGAACGGATATGAATTATTCGTAGCCGCGGTAAAGAAGATTGGACCCTCGGAATATAGTTTGAGAAATAAAGACCGATGGTCATGGGGTAAATCATTCTCCCGGCAACTCGAAAAAGATATAGCCGAGAATTTCCGAAAGAAAGTTGACGAATAATGCACCTCAAAAAAACCATCCATGACCTGATCACCGCCAGCGCCAATCGATCCAAAGAAGCGGGCGAGCTCACCTTTGAGACTATCCCCGCCTTCGAAGTAGAGGCCACCAAACACCCGGAGCACGGCGACCTGGCCGCCAACCTGGCCCTGGTCCTGGCCAAGCAGGCCAAGATGCCGCCCCGGAAGGTGGCCGAAGTCATCATCAACCACCTCGCGGCCCCGGAGGGCATGCTCCTGAAAATGGAGATCGCCGGACCCGGCTTCATCAACTTTTTTATCGCCGACAGCTATTGGCGCCGGGTGATATCGGAAATTCACCGGCTGGGTCCGGCTTACGGCAACAGTGAGATGGGCGCAGGCGTCAAAGTCCAGGTGGAGTTCGTCAGCGCCAACCCCACCGGGCCGCTGCACATCGGCCACGGCCGGGGCGCGGCTTTAGGGGATGCCCTGGCCAATCTGCTGGCCGCCGCAGGTCATACGGTGGAGCGGGAATACTACATCAACGACGTGGGCAACCAGATCCTCACCCTGGGAAAATCCCTTTATTTCCGTCTGCGGGAGCTTTCTGGCGAAGCGGTGGAGTTCCCGGCGGACGGCTACCAGGGCGGCTACATGAAAGACCTGGCCCGGGACTATCTGGCCCAGGGCCAGGCCGCGCCTGGGCCGGAACCCCATGCCGACGACCTTTTGCGCCTGGGCCGTTACGCCGGCGACGTAATCCTGGATGAAATTAAGCAGGACCTGAACGACTTCGGGGTACGCTTCGACCACTGGTTCAGCGAAACCGAACTCTACCGCCAGCATCTGGTGGACCAGAGCTTTACCCTGCTTCAAGAGCAAGGGTATCTCTATGAGCAAGACGGCGCCCTGTGGTTTAGGGCGACAGAGTTCGGGGACGAAAAAGACCGGGTGGTGCGGCGCAGCAACGGGGCCTTCACCTACTTCGCCTCGGATGTGGCCTATCACCTGCACAAATTCCGGCGGGGCTTTGACCGGGTGGTGGATATCTGGGGGGCCGATCACCACGGCTATGCGCCCCGGCTCCAGGCCGCGGCCCAGGCCCTGGGGTTCACCGGCCGCCTGCAGGTGATCCTGGTGCAGCTGGTGTCGCTGTTGCGTCAGGGTGAGCCCGTGGCCATGACCACCCGGGGGGGCACCTTTGTCACCTTGCGGGAGGTCATGGACGAAGTGGGCAAAGATGCGGCGCGTTTCATTTTTCTCACCCGGCGGCCCGACGCCCAACTGGAGTTCGACCTGGAAGTGGCCAAACAGCAGAGCAGCGACAACCCGGTCTATTATGTCCAGTATGCCCACGCCCGGCTGGCCTCGGTGTTCCGCCAGGCCGCGGCCCAGGGGATCGAGATCGAAGAGCTTGACCCGGCCCGATTCTCCCGGCTCATCCTGCCGGAGGAGTTGGCCATCCTCAAGATGCTGGCTAATTATCCGGAACTGGTGGAGGGGGCGGCCCGCAATCGGGAGCCGCATCGGATCACTTATTTCTTGACTGAACTGGCCGCCCAATTGCATAGTTATTATTACAAACATCGCTTTATCTCTGACGATGTTGAGCTGACCCAGGCTCGCTTCTGGCTGGTGAGCAGCGTGAAAACCGTTTTGGCTCATGGTTTGGCAATCTTAGGGGTGGAGGCCCCGGAAACCATGTAATACCGTGTTCCCTTTGAAATGAAACAAACCATCCAGATAACCTATTGATATCTCTCGTAGGGGCGGGTTTCAAACCCGCCCCTACAAAACGAACACGGTATAAATCGGTGGGAGAATCGTTTGCGGCGACAATTGCGATTACCAGGTTTCCAGAAGAGACAACCCGATGGAGGTGAAGTGGAGACAGGTCGGGGGAAAAAGGGCAAAAAGGCCGGCTGGCATTTGACCCTGGGGGTCAGGGACGCCATCTTCGCCGGGATCGGCTTGGTGGGTTTGCTGCTGATAAGTTTCGCCCTTGGAGCCCTGGCCGGACGTGGAGATATCTACCGGGCGGCTTACTCCTGGGGGTTGTTGACCCCTGATGGGGCCAAGGTGGCCCAGTGGATGCCGGCGCCCGGCCCCCCGGCGGCGGCCTCCGCCGGGACGCCGGGAACCGCGACCTCGACTACGGTGGCAGCCGCCGTGGCGCCACCTCCGGCGCCGGGGGCCGCGGCGCCGGCGCGGCCGAGTCCGGTAACCGGGTCCATCGCGCCCCTGCCCCCTCCTGCCGCGGCTAAGAAAAAGGGCAAAACCGGGACCGGGACCGCGCAACGCGACCGCAAGTCCCAGGAAGAAGAACTGCGACAGGTGCGTCAGGAAGTAGTCCCGAAGCTCAAGTTTCAGAATAGTTTCGACACGGGCATAAAGCCCCGGCCGCCCAAAGCCAAAGACCATGATAAGGCCCAGGCCGCCCAGGTGCGGGTAGCCGACTATCGGACCGACAAGGAGGCTCAGGCTAAGGTGGCCGAATTGCAGAAAAAAGGCGTCAAGGCGACCCTTAAAAAAACCAAAGACTCCAAAGGGACCTTGTATATCGTCTATAAACCGACGAGCCCCGCTCCGCCAGGCGCCGAGAAGCTGGTCCAAAAGCCGGAAAAAAGCCGCGGCGCCACCCCCAAACCCAAAGTCGAATAGCCTTGCCGCGGCAGTTCCGAGGGCAGGGGAGTGCCGCCGCCAAACCCAATGGACGGCCGCTCATATCCAGGGCCTGAGGATATGCGGGGCGCCGGCCCGGCCCGTCAGCCTCCCTCGTCTGGATTCCACCCTTCCCCTCGGTGAACACCTTTCTTTTTCATCCCCATGCTTGAGCCACACCCTGAGCCGGATGACCCGGAAAAAGTGGCTGGGGTCAGGAACCAAGAGCCGGGACCCTCACCTGCTCTTGCCATTGCCTAAACTTTCAGAAAAATAGCTCCTCAGCCCCTATACTTCTCCCTTTTAACCCCAAGCTTTCGCCGATTAAGCGCCTGAATTCCTGGCATGGATCGTGCTCTTTACCCAGAGCACAAGCCCAGGGAACCGGACCAGATGCTCCACACCCCCAAGAGTAACAAGCATGACCTTCGGTTTCCGGCTCAGCGGTTACAGGTGGAGAAAAAGAGTTCACCGGTATAGCCGCCAGTAAGGGAACGCCGGCCATGAAAAAAATCCTCATCGTCATTATCAGTGTCTTGTTGGCGCCAGGTTTGAGTTTCGGGGCGCCGGCCCGGATCTATGTGCCCAATCAAGGCGACACCGGCTGGCAGACCTATACCTATACTGCCGGGCCTGAGGGGTTTACCGGCACGGCCGGGTTTGTAGTGAGCAATGCCAAGGATAATTTCGCCTACTCCGAGTTGCTCCTGGATAACCTGGGCCAGGGGGGCGGGGGCACAAACCAAGGATTCGAACTGGGCGACCTTACAGGATACTTTTTGGCAAGCGATAGCTCCGGCACGAGCTTTGCCACGGTCAGCACCTCGGCAACGGCAATCAGTGGCAATACCTATACCCCCACCCAGGGTGATTTTTTATGTGTTATCCAAGGGTTATGTAGTGGGGTTCCTACCTCCGGGTTTCGCAATGCCACCGGCCAGATCGGCACCGTTGGCTCGATTCTGGAAACGGCCATAACTTTGGCCCCCGGCGAGAAATTTTCCTTTGACTGGGTCTTTCTGGGGAATGACTTGATTCCTTACAATGACTTCGCCCTGTTTTACCTGAAAGACCCCCAAAGCGGCGCCATCGTGTTTATCGAGCTTCTTGCCCAGATAGGTTCGCCCAGGTTCCCCATCGCGGCAATTCTCCTGTTGCTGGATGGGGGATCATTCTGAGGGCCTGGCACGGATCAGGCTTTATAAAAAAATGCCACCGGGCAGGCCGGCACCGTCGGCTCGATTCTGGAGACGGGGATAACCCTGGGGGCCGGAGCGCCATTTTCCTTTAACTGGGCCTTCCTGGGGAATGACTTCAGTCCCTGGAATGATTTTGCCCTGTTTTACCTGAAGGACCCAAACGGCATCGTGTTTTACGAGGGCCTCGCCCAGATAGGTTCCCCGGTCCCCATCCCGGGATCTCTCCTGCTGCTGGGCAGCGGCCTCCTCAGTCTGCTGGGTTTGGCTCGGAAGGGCAAAAGGCAGGATTGATAGGTGGTTATGACCTGAGCCGCGGTAGGGGGCTTATCCGGATCATGCCGGCAGAGGCATGACCGGCGATGCTGACCCGGCGCCCGGCGATGGGTTGACAGAAAGAGAAACGTATCCGAAACCGCGGGGAGGGCTGGTTATACCATGTTCGTTTTCACATGAAACAAACCCATTGGTGGGGCGGGCCTCCGTGCCCGCCAACGTTCAGAGAGTTTGTTGCGACTGAATATGAACATGGTATTACAGGTCCGTCTCGCCCGCGGCGTCACTCCCCTGGCTGTCCATGGCTTCCTCCACCATTTCATCCGCCTCCCCGGGAAAGTCCTCCCCCATCTCCTGGCCCATCCTTTTGAGAACTTTGGCGACGCTCTTGGGATCATTCTCATCCATCCCGGACCAGGCCGAGGGGTCGGCCAGGCGTTCCAGGCGGGTTTCTTCGGAGAGTCGCACATGCACCCGGGAGAGGACCCGTTCCAGGGAATGGCCGCCGCACTGCTTGCACACCGGGACAAATGGGTCTCTCAGATTTAATAGTAAGAAACTGGAAACTCGTTGACATTCCTGGCAGCGATATTCATAAATCGGCATGATGTTTCTCCTGGCGCAGTATGCAGCCGCCAGTAAACCTTTCTGACATCCGCCTCACTGGAGTCTAATGCCGCACCCGGACTTTCATTTTTTCCAGACGAGTCAGTTGGGTTTGGACCTCGCGGTAATGGGAGTCATTGGGGGATAAGTTCTTTAAAGCTTTTTGAAAATGAAACATGGCGGTGGGCAGGGCCTTTACCTTAAGACTATGAAACCCCAGATAATAGTGAGCCAGGCCCATCTGCCCCTTCTCGCCGTAAAGCGTCCCCAGGTTATAGTAGACTTCGCTGAAAGCAGGATTGAGCTTGTGCACCTTTTCAAACAGGGGTAAGGCCTGATCGCGTTTTTTGCTCTCCTGATAAATCCGCCCCAGATAGTACAAGACCACGTCGTCCTGGGGATAACGCTGGGAAAGTTCACTCAATTTTTGTAGGGCCTCGGGATACTGATTACGGTTAAAATAAAAAATGGCCAAATCCCGTTTAATCAGCCGGTTATCCGGGGCAAGCCGCAGGGCCTGCTGAAACGCGGCCAGCGCGGCATCGTGCTGCTCTAATTTGGCCAGAGCCAGGGCTCGACCGTATTGAAAGGTGGGATTATTCGTCTCCCGCAGCCCCTCCTGGGTCATTCGCCGCAGGAGTTGATTCGGGTTGCCGCAGAGCGATGCCAGCTTGATGGTGAAGTATTGGAAATCAGGGTTGTCTCTTTCCGGCGGCAACTCCTTCTGATGTATCGTCAATTGGTGCGAGAGTTCCACGATCCGGTTATCCACCCCCGGGTGGGTGCTGAGGTAGACGGGAATCTTGCCTCCTTCCATCCACCGCTGTTTATTCATTTTGCTGAATATGGTCACCATGTCCCGGGGATTATAGCCGGCTTTGACCATCCATTTAAACCCCAGGGAGTCGGCTTCCTCTTCATTGTCCCGGCTGTATTTCAGCATGGCGCTTTCCCCGGCGGCCATGGAACCCACCAGCAGAGGCTGCGCCAGGGCCCCGCCCAGAAAAACCGCCGCCAGCGCCCCAATTAAACTGGCGGCGCTGACCAGCCGGGATTTTTTCATCATCTTGGCCATATGCCGGGCATAGACGTGGGAAATTTCGTGGGCCAAGACCGCGGCCACTTCTCCTTCCCGCTCGGCCATGCGAATCATGCCGGTATGAAGGAAGACATAACCCCCCGGCACCGCGAACGCATTCATCGTGGGGTCAACCACGATGAAAAACTTATAGTGGAAGGGCTGAGGGCCCATTTGCGCCACCAGTTTCTGGCCCAGTTGATTAAAATATGAGGTAATAAAAGGGTCTTCCACCAGGGGGTAATATTGCTGCAGTTGCAGGAGAAACTCCTCCCCGATCTGCCTTTCCTTTTCGAGACTCAATTCCCCGGCCAACGTGTCGAAAAAAGCCCAACCGGACCGGACGGGTCCCACGAGCAGACTCGTAGCCAGGATGACAATGGCCACCAGCCTCCATGGAGAACCTTGGTTCATGACGAGATGGTCTCAGGGTCCGGATCGGCGTCGGACAGGGGCTCCAGGGATGAGGTGACAGGGGATTGGGCGCTGCTGTCGGTGTCTATCTGGGTCTTGGGGATTTCAGACCACAGGTCTTCCAGGTTATAAAATTCGCGCCGCTCCTGCATAAAGATATGGATAACCAGGGTATTGTAATCCATCAACACCCACTGTCCTTCTTCAAGACCTTCAACCCCCAAAGGCTTAACCCCGGCCTGGGCCATGGCTTCCTCCACATGTTGGGCCAGGGCCGTGACGTGCCGGTGGGAACCGCCGGAGCAGAGGATGAAGAAGTCCGCAAACGAACAAAATTTGGTCACTTCCAGGAGCACCGGGTCTATGCCCTTGTTGGCCACGATGGTCCCGAAGGCCAGATCTACCAGTGCTGCCGTGGTGAGAAGGGGTGAAGTCGCCGCCGCGCGTTCCTCCTTACAGATAAAGTTTATGATTAATTATATATTCTCGCACGGCCTCCGGCAAGAGGTAGCGGATCGAACGGCCGTGGCGCACCATTTCCCTGATGCCGGTGCCCGAGATGTCCATCAGGGTAGTTTCCTGCAAGAACACTTTATGCCCGGATGGATGCTGAAAGCCTCGCTCCACCCGGAGGGGCCGAACCAGGGGATGGACTTCCCCGAGGAGCACTTCTCCCAGCCGCTGGCGGTCGTACCCGGGCCGATCCAACACCACGAAGTGGCTCACGTTGAACAAGTCTTTATAATCCTTCCAGGTGGCGATTTCCAGGATGGCATCCAGCCCCAGGATAAAATACAGTTCCCACGCAGGCCCCACTTCCTGGCGGATCTGCCGCAGGGTTTCGATGGAGTAAGATCTTCCGGGGCGCCGCCCTTCCAGGTCGGATACCGACATCACCGGGTGGTCTCCCACCGCCAACCGGCTCATCTCCAGACGCGCCGCGAAGGGGGTGATTCCCTGGGCAGTCTTGTGGGGCGGATGACCCGCCGGAATAAACCAGAGGCGAGTCAGAGCCAGGGCGGCGCACACCTCTTCCGCCGACCGGAGGTGGCCGTAGTGCATGGGGTTGAAGGTGCCTCCGAACAGCCCCAGACGCAGGGGAGGCTCAGGTTCTGATTTGCCCGTCGCCATAGACGATAAACTTGGTGGTGGTCAGCTCTTCCAGCCCCATGGGCCCGAAGGCGTGCAGTTTGGAAGTGTTGATGCCGATTTCCGCGCCTAATCCGAGTTCACCCCCGTCATTGAAGCGGGTGGAGGCGTTGACCAGGACCACGGATGAGTCCACCTCCGTTAAAAACCTCTGGGCCCGGGCATAATCCCGGGTGATGATGGCCTCGGTGTGGTTGGAACTGTACCGGGCGATGTGCGACAGGGCCGCATTGAGATCGGGCACCACCTTCACCGCCAAAATCAGGTCCAGAAATTCCGCTCCCCAATCTGCCGCCTGGGCCGGGATCGCCTGGGGATCGATCTCCCGGGTGCGGGGGCAGCCCCGTAATTCCACCCGGGCCTGGCGGAAGCGGGCGGCCATCCGGGGCAAAAACCCCGGCGCCGCCGCGGCATGGACCAGCAGGGTCTCCATGGCGTTGCACACCCCCGGCCGCTGCACCTTGGCATTGAAGCAAACCTCTTCGGCCATGTCCAGGTCGGCGGACTCATCCACGAAGATATGGCACACTCCCTTGTAATGCTTCAACACCGGGATGCGGGAATGCTCCGCCACAAACCGGATCAGCCCTTCGCCGCCCCGGGGGATAATCAGGTCCACCAGCTCGTCCTGCTTCAGCAGTTCCAGGGTGGCTTCCCGGGCCACGCTGGGGATGACCTGCACCGCGGCCTGGGGAGCCCCGGCCTCGGCCAGGGCGTCCTGCATGAGCTGGCCCAGGGCCAGGTTGGAGTTAAGGGCCTCCTTACCTCCCTTGAGGATCACGGCGTTCCCACTTTTTAGGCAAAGGGCGGCGGCGTCCACCGTGACGTTGGGACGGGACTCATAAATAAAGCCGATCACCCCCAACGGAATGCGCTGTCTCCCCACTTTCAGGCCGTTAGGCCGCACCCACATGCCGGTGACGGCCCCCACCGGATCAGGCAGGGCCGCGACTTCCTTGAGCCCCTTGATCATGGAGGCGATTACCTTATCGGAGAGCGTCAGCCGGTCAAGGAAGGCCGCGGCGTGGCCCTGGGCCTGGGCCGCTTCCACATCCAGGCGGTTGGCCGCCTGAATCTGGGTCTGGCGCTCCTTGAGAAGTTCCGCCACCCGGAGGATAACCCGGTCTTTGACTTCCCGGGACAGCGTGCCCAGGCGCCGGGCCGCGCCTTTGGCTTCTTGCGCCATATGACGAACCAATTCTGGGATATTCATGGGTCCACTCCGTCTAACCGGTTGTTCTGATCATAAAATATCATACTCGGGCTGGATTAAATATCCATCAAATTTAATCCCTCCCAAGTTCAGACGATGGTTATCCCCCGGGGGCTGCGGGTCAGCCATTCCACCCCTGCGGGGGTGATGCGGCCGGTATCCTCCTGGCCGATCATGCCGATCTCCGGCAGGAAGAACTTGGGTTCAAAAGCCAGCACCATGCCGGTCTCCAGGGGGAAGGGGAACCGGGCGGTGATGAGGGGGTATTCATCCAGTTCCAGCCCCACCCCGTGGGCCAGGAAACTGACCCGGTCGGTCCCCAGCCCCATGAAGAAGTCCGCCAGGCCCCGGGGCCGGACAGCGTCCCAGAGGAGGTGGAAAATTTCCCCTGGACTGGTTCCAGGTTTGGCCGCCGAGGTAAAGAGCCGGTAGAGTTCCTCCACCGCGTCCCAGGCCTCCCAGGCCCGGGAGGGCAGGGACCCCAGGGCGTACATCCGGGTCATGTCCACCGCGTAGCCGTTGACGCAAGCGGCCAGGTCGATGCTGATGGGTTCGTTAGGGGCCAGTTTTTTCAAGGACGCCCCCTGGGGGAAGGCGGCGCTGAACCCGGCGCCGCCGCTGGGGGTGTCGGTATAGGCCGCCAGCAATCCCGAGACGCCGGAAAGGACGTGGCCATAGAAGACCTCCAGGTCCCAGTTGCGCACCCGCACCAACCCCTGGTGGCCCAGGAGACGCAGGCGGTATTCCAGGGCGGCCGACACCTCCAGTTCGGAGATGCCCGGCTTCAGAAGCGCCGGCGCCTGCTCATGGACCTGGTCCAGGATGGCCGCGGCCCGGTCCAGTTGGGTCAACTCGTAAGCGCTCTTGACCATGCGCTGGATTCGGATGAAAGACGAGAGGTCGACGATGGGGTGGCCGGGAAAGATCTGCTCCTGTATGCGCCTGAACAAGGCGGCAGGAATGACGTCCAGCTCCAGAGCCACCGCGCCCCGGGGATCCAGTCCCGCTTGACCCAGGGTTTGGGGGAGTTCTTTCAAATCCCGGTACAGGACCCGGGGCCAGGGGCCCGGAGTCAAGTGGCCCCGGTGGCGGGGTCGGCGCACCAACAGCGATGGCTGACCCCCGGGGGTCACCGCCAGGAACCCATCCACCAGAGTCCCGGCATAATAGAACAGGTCGGCGGGTTGGCGGATCAGGGCCAGGCCGATGCCGGCCGCCGCCAGCGCTTTTTGCAGGGCCTCGACTCGAAAGAAGATCTCGGCGGCCGGGACCGGCTCCATCAGGCCTCCTCCTGGTACAGGAAAATCTCAAGATTTAGAGGCCCCTGGGCGCCCAGCACCAGCACTTTTTCGATGTCCGCGGTCCGGCTGGGGCCGGTGAGCCAGCTCACCAGGCCCGGTCCCCGGCGCCGGACATATTCCAGGGCCTGGGCCAGGCTCAGGCGGGAACTCTGCCGGGGAAGCAGGACGATCTGTTTCCCGGCCCGAAAGGCCAGGACGGCCCCGGGCCCGGCGCCGGAATCCACCAGGACGCTCCCGGTTTCCGGAATGGCCCCCAGGCCCACGGTTACCGCGGTGCCGGCCTCAGGGGCCCATTCGGCCTGGGCTATACCGTGCTTGACTCCCAGCTTCTTGAGCTCCCCGGCCACTTGCCGCAGCCAGGGATGATCCTCCAGCCATAAGGGTGCTGGCGCCGCCGCCAGCCGCCGGGCCAGATCGGCCGGGCCCTTAACCTCCGTAAGTGAACTGCCGGCTTCCCGAAGCCGTTTCGCCAACCGTGAGTAGGGAGAGTCGTGGTCCAGGTCTTCTTTCCCTGCCAACTGCCCGGCATCACCTCCGTCAGGCGCGGGGCGCCGGGGCGCCTGGCAAGGCGGCGGCAGGGACCTTCCCTGATCCTCGCCACCCATGAGGGTTGCCCGCCCGAGGCCACGCAGCCGCCGATGGAAGCTCTCCGGGGATAGGGCCGAAAGGCCTGGAAGGCCCCAACCCTGGCGGGCGGCGAGCCAGGCCAGCCCCCGCGCGGCCGGCTCCAGGCGCCGGTACCCGCGGGGATGACTGAGCACCATCCCGGCCGCGGCGGTCAAGCCCCGGAGCTGCCGAAAGCGGCGGCTGCCCCGGCGCAGCCGGCGGATGTTATCCGCCAGCCGGATGCCCACCGGGCAAATTTCCTGGCAGGCCCCGCATTGGGTGCAGAGATCGCAGATATCCCCCACCGGGGCCAGGCACGGGGCCAGCAGGATGCCGATGGCCCCGGGATAGACCCGGCCGTACAGGTGGGCGGCGCCCACCTGAAAAATCGGGCAGACATTGAGGCAGGCCCCGCAGCGGAGGCAGTACAGGGCCTCGGCCAACTCCGGGTCCGCAGCCAGGCGGCGCCGGCCATTGTCCAGGATCACCAGGTAAAAGATTTGGTTCCCCTGGGGCTGGACCTTGAGCCCCTGGATAAAGTGGACCAGGGCCGTGAGGCGCTGGCCGGTGGCGCTGGCGGGCAACAGCCGCAGCATGGGCTCCACGTCGGCCAGCCGGGGAATGACTTTTTCCAGGCCCATCAAGGCCAGGTGAACTTTGGGGAGAGTCGCGGTGAAGCGCAGGTTGCTTTCATTTTCCAGGAGGACCAGGGCGCCCTCCGGGGTCGCGAAGTTGACCCCGGTGATGCCCATCTGGGCCTTGAAGAAATGCGGCTTGAGATAGGCTGTCGCCTGCCGGGCCAGGGCCTCGGGCTCCGCCGGGGACCTTCGTCCCAGGTGGGCCGCAAATAGGTCGGCGATCTGGTGACGATTCAGGTGGAGGGCCGGGGCGGTGAGATGCGCCGGGGGGTGGCCGGCCAGTTGGACAATGAACTCCCCCAGGTCCGTCTCCATGACCTGGAGGCCCGCCGCGGCCAGGGCCGGATTGAGGCCGATTTCCTCAGTGGTCATGGACTTGGATTTGACCACCGTCTCGACCCCGTGTTCCCGGGCCACGTTGAGGATAAGCTGGCGGGCCTGGGCGGCGTCCCGGGCCCGAAGCACCCGGCCACCCCAGGCGGTCACGGCCTGCTCCAGTTCTCCCAGGAGTTCATCCAGCCGGGCCACGGCCTCGGTTTTGCTGGCCCGGGCCTGACCGCGCCAGGCTTCCCAGAGGGGGTAGTCGGAAAGCAGCAGGTCCCGGGCGGCCAGGGCGCGGTGCGCCGCGGGCCGGATCGCTGGGGACCTGCCTAAGGAGACTGCGGCACGGTGGGGTTCAGGGTGAGTAGTAATGTCCAACGCCTTGGGAAGGTAAGCCGGGGCTACTTATTACCGGTGACGCTTTTTTCAAGGGCTGCCATCCATTCCGGAAAATGCAAGTCTTCGGGGGATTCGGTGGCAATGCGGAGAAATTCGTTGACCTGTTCCTCCAGCCAGGGATGTTTCTCCAGATCATCCAGGGTTTTTCCCATCACCTCTTTAAAATCGGCGGGCAGGCTTCCATCAGCGGCCAGGCGGCTCTTCATGAACCCTACCATCAGCGAAAGAGAGATCAGCTTCTTTTCCACTCCCAATTGGCGCAAGGCATACTTGATATCGTCCCGCACCCGATCGTTGGCAATCTCACTGAGAAAGTGGAAGGGGTTGACGCCGCTGAACAGAGACCCCATAGAGTAGCGGAGATAGTAAAACCGTTTGCCGGTCTGCCACACTTCCCGCAGGATATCCGGCTTTTTGGGCTCCTGGGTGAGGCCGGCCAGGGCGTCCCGATAGGGCCTTTCCAAGCGGCCCAGGATTAAATGGTAGAGAAAAAATAAATTCACCAGGAACATGCCGAAGACGCTGAGGTTGCGCAAAGACGGCTCGACGGTGCTGGCCCAGATGAACGTAAAATAAGCAAAAATTATGACAATCATAATGGCGCGCACCAAGCGGATGCCGGACGCCATCAGGCGCGGCTCTCGGCGCTGTTTGAAAAAACAGACCAGCAGTAAAGCCAGAATGACTATTTCCACGTAGGCGCTGCTCAAGAAGCCAATCACAGATTGGAACATTTTATCTCCTCTCGATGGCCAGTGCCGGTAAGAAAACTATTCGGATATATTGGCAAACACGTCTTAGAACCCTCAAGTGCCGGCAGTTACTCTATATCCGGTGTTTATTTTATCACATTTTACCCGCTGAATCCGAGACAAATTTCCCCCCGCGACCTGACGCCGGCCCGCCCGCCGGAAAAGAGCGCCTCAGGCCGCTATTGCCCGGGTCCCGGGCCCGTTTCGGGGAGCCGGCTCATCTCAAGGCTGGACAAAAATCTGGATTTTGGCGCGCCGGCGCTCCCCGTCCAACCAGGAGGCGAAGAGGATCTGCTGCTTCTGGTTGAGAAACTGGGCTCGCATCTGGCCTTGCTCTTTTTGAAATTCCTGGGGACCAGGCTCCCGCCGGGCCTTAAAGGCCAGCAGGTAATACTGGTTCTGCCACCACAGGGGCTTCTCGGGATAGGGGTGCTGCCGGGAAAGTTGAAACGCGGCGCCGGTCAGGGAATCGGCCTGTTGCTGCCCCAGAAAACCCTGGAACCGGGTAAAAAAGCCGCTGTCCTTGACGGCCAAGCCGGCGGCCGCCGCCACCTGGGCCCAGGGCTTCCCTTGCCGGAGTTCCCCCAGCAGCCGGGAGGCTTCCTGTTCCGCCTGCTTCCGGGCCAGACTTTTCTTCAACGCCGCCTTTACCTGGTCCTTGATCTGGGCCAGAGGAGGCAGGTGCGCCGCCTGATGTTCCAGGCCCTTAAGGACGGCAAACCCTTCGGGCAGTTCCACCACCTTGCTGATCTCCTGGGGCTTGAGGTTCAGGGCGGCCTGGTTGAAGGCGGGTTGCAGCCCCAACCCCGGGACGGTCCCTGACAGGGCGATGAGTGGGGTTTCCTGGGGGGTTACCCCCACTTTCTGCGCCACCTGGGCCAGGGCGCCCCGGGACAGCTCTTCCCGGGCCTGCTGGGCCGCGTCTTTGGCCAGTTGCCGGGCTTTTTCCTCCTTGAGGCGCGACTCCACCAGCTTGGCGGCGTCGGGGAGGCGCTCTGTTTCCTTGGTTTCCTCCAGCCTGATCAGGTAAATCCCCTTGCTGGTGGCGGCCAAACCCATGGTCCCCGGTTTGAGGCCAAACGCGACCTTATCCCATTCCGGGGGATTCTGGCCCCGGGGAACGAGGCCCAGGTCCCCGCCCTTATCCCGGCTGGCGGCGTCCTGGGAGTGAGCCCGGGCCAGACCGGCGAAATCCTCCCCCGCCCTGGCCTTGCCCAGCAATTCCTGGGCCTTTTGGGCCGCCTGCCGGTGGTCGGCTTCCGTGGCCTTGGGGGGCAGGGTGATCAGGATCTGTTGCGCCCGAATCACCCGGGGCCGGGTGAACTCGTCCTGGTGCTCCTTGAGGTAATCTTCCACGGCCGTCGGGGTGAGAGTGTCCCGGTTGAGGTAATCCTTGGTCCGGAAGACCAGGTAGTTCACCCGGGCCCGGTCCGGCAGGCGAAATTCCGCCTCGTTCTCCTGGTAATAGCGGGCCACCGCATCGTCCGGGGGGTTTTCCCGAGCCAGGAACTTTTCCGGGGACACCGCCAGGTAGTCGACGTTTACCTCCTCCTTGGCCATCCGGAAGAACTCCTGGAGTTCTGCGTCCGAGACCTTGGCAAATGAGGTCACTTCCTCAATGACCTTGCGCAGGAGGAGCTGTTGGCGTTCCTGGGCCTCGAAACTCTGGGGGCTCAGGTGGTGCCGGGATAGCAGCCCGTCATACCGCTTTTTGTCGAACTTGCCGTCTTGCTGGAAGAAGGGGTAGCTCTCAATCCGGCGCCGCAACTCGGCATCGGTTACCTCCAGACCCAGGCGGCGCCCGGCCTGGAGGAGCAGGGCCTCTTCAACGAGTTGGCTCAGGGCCATCTCCTTGAGCCGCAGGGACTTGATCATCTCGGGCGTCACCTCGCCCCCGGTCCGTTCCTGGTAGCGCTTCACCAACTCGTTGTATTGCCTGTTGAATTCGGTCATAGGGATGATGGCGCCGTTGACTTCGGCCGCCTCCTGGTCCCGCGACGCTTTATAAGAGCCCACGCCGAAGAAAATGAACACCAGCACGATGGCCCCGATGGCCAGGTAAATGAACCAGGATCGCGTCGATCTGCGCAGCCACTTTAACATGAGTTTGGGTTACCTCGACTTTTCTGTCGCCAGCCGGCCCGTCTCCCCCGAGGATGCTCCGCCGGGGCAGGGGCAGTTACCGGGTGGCGTCCTTAGGGCTTTCCTTCAACACTTTCTGGGCTTCCTTGGCTTCGGGGCTGTTGGGGTAGGCCTTCACCAATTTTTGTAACGTGTTCCGGTAGGCGCTCATTTGCTGCTGGTTTTTATAGCACAGGGCCTGGCGCAGGAGGCCGGCGGGGGCCAGGATGCTCTTGGGAAACTGGAGCCGGAGCTTGTTGAACTCCACCCCGGCTTCCTGGTACTTGCCCTCCTGGTAGAAGCTGTCCGCCAGGTAGTAGCGGGCTTCCGGGGCCTTGAGGCCCAGGGGCTGATTCTTCAGGTACTGGTGCAGCTGTTGCCGGGCCTCGCCGTATTTCTTGGCGTGATAGAGACGCATGCCCTCGGTATAATGTTTCTCTGCCGCGGCGCTTAAGACCGCAGGCTTGGGGGAACCGGGGGTGGAGGGGGCCGGGACGGCACGCTCCTTGGCAGGCGCCGGGGCTCCCTTGCGGCCTTCCAGGTCAGCCACGCGGCTCTCCAATTGCTGCACCCGGGCCTCCAGGTTTTGCTCCTGCTGGGCCAGGTCCGGGGCGGGAGCCGGGGCCGGGGCCGCCGCCGAACCGGGTGCGGTCTCGGCCGGAGGAGGCGGCATGGACGAGCGCATGCTGGGGAAGTTGGCACAGGCCGCAAGGAGCAGCAGGAGAGCTGCCGCCACCAGATACCGAATCACGCGTGCTTGCCTCATGTCGTGGCCTCCTGGATAGCTGGGGGTAACCGCGCCGACCAGCCCCCTGACGGTTTTTAACTAAATGTTTCATATTATTATCTTGCAGCTCTCCTGTCAAGAAACCCCTGCTCCGGCGAAGCCCGGATTTATCACGCCGGCCTGTGGGGGCTGCGGGAGGGCAAGTATCAAGCCTTGGCTGAAATGGAGATGGGGGGCGCCTCCTGGAGGCCCTCGCCCTGGAAAAGCTCATCACCTCCTTCGCTGTGCCCGGTTCTAACCTGGTGGAGAAGGTGCGTTATGTAATCCCCCCGGCCCCCCTTTAGAAAAGGGGGGAGAAAGAGGGCGGGTTTATATCAATGACCTACAGTATTTTGAAGGCGTGCCCCGGAAGTCCGGGCCTTTCAGGTGGGGGGCTATCAGGTGCTCCACAAATGGCTGAAAGACCGCAAAGGCCGCACCCTCGCCTTTGCCGACCTGCACCATTAACAGAAGGTGGTGGGGGCCCTGGCCGACACCATCCGCCTCATGGCCGAGATCGACGCCGCCATTGACGCCCACGGCGGCTGGCCGGATGCGTTTGCTGACGGCGCTCCAGGCCACAACTGACGGCGGGGCTTAGGCTCAAGTCCACAAGCAGCAGCACGCCAGGCAATGAAACCATGTCGGTCATCATGGACATAGATTTTGGATTACTTGGCGTTTTTCGGGCAGCCGGAGCGCGAGCTTGAAAAAGTTCTGGCGTGGGCCGCGCGGCCTGTGCTGCTAATCTCCAGTTTCTTGTTTTTTTGACAAGATTTTTCCTTAAACCCATTTAACTTAGCTAAGGATTTAGTTCATTTTGTTGTTTGGTTGCGGCCTTTGGCCGCGCCGGGTTTCTCTATCAGAATAAACCGTTATGCCGAGTGGCTTGACGGCCAAAGCGCAGATGTTAGTCAAAACGTTAACAATTGCCTAAAAAATGGGCCGCGGATTTAAGCTATCTGACTATTTTTGTTAGCTATTATGGTATGGCATGAAACTGGATGAAACTGTACTACACGCACATGCTCTCCGGCGTTCACACCGGATACGGCCTTCGTGGCTTAATTACTCGCGGCCCCGTGACTTTCCGTTAATGGCAGCACTTGTGTTCGTGCTGATGGTGCCCGTCTTCGTGGGTGTGCTCGTGGACGTGCGCGCCGGCCTCATGCTGGTGGTCGTGCCCGTCATGGCTGTGGGTAAATGCTTCGTGGCTATGCTCGTGCTCATGCTTGTCTTTGTTGTGGCAGCACATCTGGAATTCACCTCCTTTTCCCTATACTTTTTCAAATAAATATAAACATTAGTCCGGTTGCAGTCAAGGGAGCTCCGCCTCGACCGGCGACGAGAACCAGTCCGCCCCCGGCTTTAATCTGGGATAACGTTCCATGCCCCTGCCCCTCAGCCCATGGGCCCGGGTGGCCCGGGGTCAAACCGGGTGGCACACGGGGCAGCCCTGCAGCCGGAGGGGTTTCTCCAGGTTGCAGGAGGCCAAAAGTTCCTCGTCCTGCATGATCATTCGGGTGGGGCCGTCCGCGGCGATGCGCCCCTCCTTGAGCACCAGGGTGCGGGGGCAGAGATCCAGGACCAGGTCCAGGTCGTGGGTGGCGATAATCAGGGAATGCTCAAAAGTCTTCAAGAGATCGATAAGCTGCCGGCGGGTCTTGGGGTCGAGATTGGAGCTCGGCTCATCCATGACCAGGATGGCCGGGGCCAGCGACAGGACTGCGGCGATGGCCACGGCGCGCTTTTCCCCGCCGGACAGATGGTAAGGCGGGCGGTCCTTCAGGTGAACCGCGCCCACCGCGGCCAGGGCCTGCATCACCTGCCGGTCCACCTCCTCCGGGGTCAGGCCCAGATTTAAGGGACCGAAGGCCACGTCATCATAAACCATCGGCATAAACAGCTGGTCGTCAGGGTCCTGAAAGATCAGGCCCACGGTGCGCCGCACGTGCTTCAGGGTTTTCTTGGTCACGGGCATTTCACCGATGCGCACCCGCCCGGCTTCCGGCAGCAGGCAACCATTGAACTGGAGGAGCAGGGTGGACTTGCCGGCGCCGTTGGCGCCCACCAGGGCCACCTTCTCTCCATGGGTAATCCTGAATGAGATCCCCTTCAAAACCTGGTTGCCGTCCGGGTAGCTATAGTAGAGGTCGTCGATGTCAATGATATGATGGCTCATTTGACCAGCCCCATTACCCAGGTTCCCCACCATTGGGAGATATTATAAAGTCTGAGCAGCACGAACAGACCGGTCCAGCCCAGGAAAAACCCCACATCCCGGCCGTGGAGGCGCAGTGGCCGGAGCAGGCGGATTTCGCCGTCAAACCCCCGGGAGAGCATGGCCAGATGCAGGCGCTGGGCCCGGTCCAGGGTGCGCAACAGCAAGTGGCCCAGCAGGGAACCGTAGGTCCCAAAGCCCAGGCCGCGGCCGTCAAACGAGCGCAACGCCCGGGCCCGCACCATCCGGGCGGCTTCGCCCCCCAGCACGAAAAGATAGCGGTAGAGGAACAGCAGTTGGAGAGCGAAGACCCGGGGCATCCCCAGCCGCTCCAGCGCGGCGCACACCTGGTGAAAGCCGGTGACGGCGATGAGAATCAGGGCGGCGCTCACCGTCAGGACGAACCTGAGCATGATGGAGGCAAACGAGACCCAACCGCCGGAAATGGCCAGGGGACCGAGGTGGACCATGACCTGCCGGTCCAGCAGGGGGTTGAAGATGCCGATGAAAACCGCGAAGGGGGCGGCGATCAAGATTTTCTTCCCCAGATACCCCACGGGCACATTTCCCAGGGCGATGAGCGCCACCGGGTAGAGAATAAAGGGAATCAAGCTGCCGACGGCGTACTTGGGGAAGGAGACCACGGCCACGATGAATACCATGGTGGTGAGCAGTTTAACCCGGGGGTCCAGCCGGTGGATGGGGGTCGCCTGGTAGGACAGCGTCTCCAGATAGCCGATATTATAAAGGGAATTTTCGATGGTGCCCATGCCGGCGCCTCAGAAAGACCGGGGGCGGGATCTGGTTTCGAACCCCGCCCCGGGTGTGCCGCCCCGGGAAAACCCGGGATCAGCCGTGGTGGCCGGCATACTTTTTCAGCCCGAAGCCGATGGCTCCGACCAGGAGCAGGGTGATGACGGCCCCCAGCACCCCCGCCAGGGATTTGCCGGGGTTGACGTCGGGCCAGCTCTCTTCTTTTTTGGCCTCCGGCTCGCCTTCCGGCTTCCTGAAGTCATAGTCCGGCAGGAAGGCGAGCTTCTCCTGAAGCGCCGCCAGCACCCCGTGAGCCCCGGTCTTGGGCGCCTGAACCTCCTCCTTGCCCGTGACCCCCTTGATGGCCCACTCCAGCCCGTCCGGATGGGTGGAGGCGAACCAGGAGAGGAACCCCCCGGTGAACACGGCCAGCGCCACCAGGCCGAGGATGACCGGCTTGAAAGAGCGGGGCGCGCCCGACGCCATAGGCGGCGCCATCTCCAGGATTTCCGGCCGGGCCTTCCAGACGAAGGCCACCACCGTAGCGGTGACGAGGCCTTCCACGACGCCGATGGCCAGGTGGATCGGCTGCATCAAGAGCATGAAGGTGAAGAAGGGCAACTCCGAAATGCCCGAGAACCAAGTTTCCCCCACCACCCCAAACGCGCCCATTTGCAGGCTCAGGATCGCGGCGGCCATGGCTCCCAGCAGAATGCGCCCCTGAGTCGGTCGCTCTCCCACCAGCTTTTTATAAATAAACGGATACGCGATAAAACAGGGGAAAAGGCCGAGATTGAAAATATTGCATCCCAGGGCCAAGAGCCCCCCGTCGGCGAAGAACAGGGCCTGCACCGTGAGGACGGAGGCCATGGTGAGGAACGCGGCATAAGGTCCCAGCAGGATGGCGAGAATCATGCCGCCGCCCAGGTGGCCGCTGGAACCGGTGGCGGGGATGGTGAAGTTGATCATTTGGGCCGCAAACACGAAGGCCCCCAGGACCCCCATGAGGGGGAGCTTGCGGTCGTCCATGTCCTGCTTGAGCTTCCTGGCGCTGTACACGGTGAGCCCGGCGGTGGCGGCCCACATCGCACCGCCCACCGCGGGGGAAATCAAGGCATCCGCCATGTGCATATGCATATCTCCATCAAGATGTAGTTCGGGGGATCTGCCCCCGGCTTCCGAGAGGCCTGGCCAGTTGGCCCGCCGCACCTTGCCCCGGGACCTCGGGCGAAAAAGGCGCAAAAAAAAGCCGCGAACTGCCCGGCGCCTTCAAACGCCTGTGCCTTCGTGGCTTTCTTAAAGTGCTGCTGCGAGTGGCTTCCCGGAGTTCATCCCCGGATTATGATTATTTTACCCCGGATGAGGCGGTTTGTCAAGAATTTTGCCGCGCCATTTTGCCGCCAGAATTTTGCCGCGCCACGGTGACGCCTGCGGCCGGGGAGGATTACCCGCCAAGCTGATATTCCCGGCGGCGCCAGGCTTTCAGGGCTTCCACCAGATTGTAGGTGAGCCTGTCTTGGCAGGGCATGCTCCCCAGGGAGATTTCCGGCTTGTTGAGGCCGTGGTAGTCGGACCCGCCGGTGATCAGGAGGTCAAGCTCCCGGGCCAGCTTCAGGTACAGGGCTTGCTGCTCCGGGGTGTGCTCGGAGTAAAAAACTTCCAGCCCCGCCAACCCCTGGTCTTTCAGCTCGATGACCAGGTTTTTCAGGGCGTAGGCCGAGCCCTGGTTCAGGGTAAACGGGTGGGCCAGGACCGGGATGCCCTTCGCCTCCCGGATCATGGTCAGGGCCTGGTCCGGGGGAAAGCGGAACTTGCTGACGTAGGCGGGCTTGCGCCAGCCCAGGAAGCGGTCGAAAGCCTCTTGCAGGTCTTGGACGCAGCCCGACTCCATCAAGGCCCGGGCGATGTGGGGCCGGCCCACCTGCCCGCCGCCGGAGATTTCCTCCACCCGGGCCATGGTGATGGGGACGCCCAGGGCGTTGAGTTTGGCGATGATCTGGGGGTTGCGGTCGATCCGGGCCTGTTTGAGCACCGCCAGGCGCTCATCCAGCCGGCCGTTGTGGTAGTCCACGAACAGCCCCAGGATGTGCATGGTGCCGCCGGGGAACTGGGCGCTGATCTCCACCCCGGGGATGATCTCCACCCCGAGGCGGTCCCCCGCGGCCACGGCCTCGGGCAGGCCGTCCACGGTGTCGTGGTCGGTCAGGGCCATGGCCATGAGGCCGCCTTCTTTTGCCAGGCGCACCACCTCCGCCGGACGGTAAGAACCGTCCGAGGCGCTGGAGTGTACGTGCAGGTCGATGAGCTTCATTTTAACCTTAATCTTGCGCCAAAGCAGGGGGTTCCCCGCAAAGTTGCGTTCCCAAGCGGGAGCTTGGTAACGAGAAGGAAGGAATTATGGCGGGCAGTGCCCGCCCTACAGGTTAGCCGCAGCGCGCCCATTGCCTTGGCTGATCGCTGACCGCGATTTTATCAATTAATCAGCGCCACCATCTCCCGGACGGCCCGCTCGATCCCCACCAGGATGGCCCGGGCCATGATGCTGTGGCCGATGGAGAACTCGGCGAACTCCTCCCGGCCCTTAAAGGGCTTGATATTCCGGTAGTTCAGGCCGTGGCCGCATTTGACCTTCAAGCCGATGCTCCGGGCGTGCCGGGCGGCGTTGAGCAGTTCCTGAAAGAGCCGGGTGGCTTCGGCCCGGGTAAGGGCGTCGGCGTAAGTGCCGGTGTGAAGCTCCACCCACTCGGCCCCCACTTCCCTGGCCGCGTCGATCTGGGCGGTCCCCGGGTCCACGAACAGGCTGACCCGCAGGCCCACTTCTTTCAGGTCCTGGACGAAATTCGTGAGAAAAGCCTTGTTCCCCGCCACATCCAGGCCCCCCTCGGTGGTGAGCTCCTGCCGTTTTTCCGGCACCAGGGTCACCAAGTCGGGCTTCACCTCCCGGGCGATGGTGAGCATCTCCGGGGTGGCGGCCATCTCCAGGTTGAGGCGGGTCTTAACGGTCTGGCGCAGCAGTTCGAGGTCCCGGTCCTGGATGTGGCGCCGGTCTTCCCTCAGGTGCACGATGATGCCGTCCGCCCCGGCCAGCTCCGCCAGGGCCGCGGCCGTCACCGGGTCCGGCTCATTGGCGAGGCGGGCCTGGCGCAGGGTGGCCACATGATCAATGTTTACTTCCAGTCGCGGCACGCCGTTTCTCCTATGAATATATCGCGTTTGCCAAAAATCCTTCCATTGATGGTTTTTAAATCCCCCTAAATCCCCCTTTGCCAAAGGGGGACTTTCAAAGGAATTCCGTTAAGTTCCCCCCTTTGGAAAAGGGGGGTCAGGGGGATTTTCCGGCTCGGGGGGAGCCGGTTCCAAATCCCACGACCGCCCGGGGTAGAGCACCCCCATCAGCTCCCAGGTTCTGGCGGTCATGCGGGCTTCGGCCGCCGGCGCTCCGTGGTCGTAGCCCAACAGGTGTAATATACCGTGAATCAGAAAAAAGGCGAGGAGTTCCTGCCAGGGCCAGCCAAATTCCTGGGCCTGGCGGCGGGTAGTCTGAAGCGAAATCACCACCTCGCCCAGAAGCGCCGGGGGGCCGCCGGGGGTAGGCGGGTCGTCCAGGGGAAAGGCGATGACGTTGGTGGGGCCGCGCCGCCCGAAGGTTTCCCGGTTCAGGCGCGCCATGGCCCGGTCGCCCACCAGGGTAAGGCTCAGTTCCCGGTCAGACAATCCCAAGGCGTTTAAGATCTTCGCGGCTTTTTCCCTGAGCTTCTGCTGACTTAAGACCGTTGTCCTTTGGCGGTTGTTTATCCAGATCGTCATGGGACTTCTTCTTGTCGATGGCCTGGGGGTATTGGATGCGTTGGTGAAAGATGCCGCTCAAAATCTTGTTGAAGCTTCTGGCAATGTGGTGCAGGTCCTTTAGGGTGAGTTCACACTCATCCAGTTGGCCGTCGGCGAACACGTTGTTGATGATCTTCTGGACCATGCCCTGGATGCGGGCCGGGGTGGGGTCCGTCAGGGTCCGGGAGGCCGCCTCCACCTGGTCCGCCAGGAGCACCAGCCCGGCTTCCTTGGTCTGGGGCCGGGGGCCCGGGTAGCGGTAATCCTCCATATTGACCTGGTTGGGTTTGGCCGCCTGGGTCTTGGCTTTGTGGAAAAAATAGTTGATGAGGTTGGTGCCGTGGTGCTGGCGGATGATATCGGCGATGTTCTCCCCCAACCGGTGTTTCAGGGCCAGGTCCACACCGTCCTTGACATGGGAGATGAGGATCAGGCTGCTCATGGACGGGGCCAGCTTCTCGTGCTTGTTGTCCCCGCCCATCTGGTTTTCCACGAAATAGGCCGGCTTATTGATCTTGCCGATGTCGTGGTAAAAGGCCGCGGCCTTGGCCAGCATGGGATTGGCCCCGATGGTCTCCGCGGCGGCTTCCACCATCTGGCCCACCACCATGGAGTGATGATAGGTCCCCGGGGCGATGAGCATCAGTTGTTTGAGCACGGGTTGATCCAGGTTCAAGAGCTCCAGCAGGCGGATATTGGAGGAGTAGCGGAACAATGACTCCATGATGGGGGTCAGCCCCAGGGCCAGGATGCCGGTGAGCACGCCGCCTCCCAGGGCAAAAGCCTCCGCGATAAGCAGGTCGCTGCCGGTGAAAGGAAACTCCAACAATTTGAAGGTGGCCACCAGGACCATGTTGGCCAGGCTGATGATCAGGCCGGTTTGAATCAAGGCGCTGCGGCGGCGGCAACTTTCCACGCCCCAGACCCCCATCAGACCCGCAATGATAAAGTAGATGAACAGGGGAAAGGGTTTATCCACCATCAGGGCCGCGAAGGTGGCGCCGAGGCAGGCCACCCCCACCCCCATCTCCAGCCCGAGAAACATGGCGGCTAAGATGGCGGCTAATCCCAGGGGCAGGATGTACACCAGGTTGTGGCCCACCAGGGGGAGGGTCCGGGAAACATTGTCCCCCAGCGCCAGGAGCCCTTTGTTCATCAGGGTGCTGGCCAGGAGCAGGGCCGCCACGAAAATCAGGTCCCGCCAGCGGTTGGAAAAGCGCCGCAGGGTAATGCGGGCCAGTTGATAAGAGACCCCCAGGAGCACGGCGAGGCAGAGGAAGAGCCCCAGGAAGACGAGCACCCCCCGGCTGCGAGGGTAGATCTTGGTCTGGGCCTGCAATTTTACCAGGTGCAGGGGCGTAATGCGCTCGCCTTCCCGCACCAGCATCTCGCCCCGCGTTACCTTGAAGTAAACGGGCTTTAATTCCTGCAGGCTGGCCTGCTGGCGCTCATGGGTTTCGGCCCAGTTGGGGGAGACGTTGGGCACCAGCAAAACCTGGGTCAAATCGCACACCAGCCACCGATCGGCGGGAGACACCTCCAGGGCCATGTCCCGGCAATATCCCGCCGCGGATTTCCGCCCCTCTTCCATCTCAATAAAGGCGAAGGGCGGGCGCTCCAGCGCCTCCACGCGGGAGGGCAGGCGCCGCACCAGGATCTCCCGGGGCTCCGGCTTGAGAAGGGCGCGGCTGCTGATCACCCCCTGCCGCAAAAATTGCCCCACCACCTGGCTGACCATGGCTTCCAGGTAGGGGGAAAACTCGGCTTTGGCCAGGAGGTGAAAGGTGGGCTTGGGGACGTTGACCCCCAGAAGGCGGTCGAATTCGAGCTTGTGGTCCAGCAGAACCTTATAGGGCGCCGTGGACTTGGCTTTACCCTTGGCGGCGGTCCCGGCCCGACCCGCCGGGGGAGCCGCCGCCGCTTCCTGGGAGATGCGCCGCATGTAGTCCATGGCTTTGTGGAGCCGCTGTTGCACCTCTTCCCCCAACTGCTCCTGCAAATCAAACACCGGGGGCATCTGCGTCACCAGTTCTTGCTGCTTCTTGCCCGAGGTCTCCACGTCTTCCACCAGGAATTCGCCGATGGCCTTGACGTTCTCCCGGGCCACATCCCCCACCAGGTAGTGGCGCGGCGGCTCCGAGATCCGGGGCGACAACATGAGGGCCAGCAGCAGGCTTAAGGCAAGGAGCAACGCCAGCCTGGCGCCCCGGTCCTGCCAGGGGGACAGAACGACTTTCCGGGACAAGGACTTGGGCAACCTGGAGCGCAGGCTGCGGCCCATGCCAGATATCCGGCTGATGCTTTTGGGCGCGTCTTTTTCAGGCATAAGGGTGCTCCGTGGTCCCGGGCGGCTCGCCCGGGCCTCCCCTTCTTTCAGGCTCACGCCAGAGGTGGTTCCGCCTCATGACCGGCTCGGCGATTCCGGCGGCCTTCGTACGCCCGGATGATGTCCTGCACCAGGGGATGCCGCACCACATCCCGCTCGGTGAAGTGGACAAAGGCGATCCCCTCCACTCCCGTGAGCAGGTCCCGGGCTTCCACCAACCCGGACCGCGCCCCGGGGGCCAGGTCGATCTGGGTCACATCCCCGGTGATCACCGCCTTGGAGCCGAACCCCAGGCGGGTCAGGAACATCATCATCTGCTCGGACGTGGTATTCTGGGCCTCGTCCAGGATGACCAAGGAGTCGTTCAGGGTCCGGCCCCGCATAAAGGCCAGGGGGGCTACCTCGATGGTGCCCCGCTGCATCAGGCGGGTAGCCTTCTCAAAGTCCATCATATCATGGAGCGCATCATAGAGGGGCCGCAAATAGGGGTTCACCTTCTCGGCCAGGTCCCCCGGCAGGAAGCCCAGCTTTTCCCCGGCTTCCACCGCCGGCCGGGCCAGCACGATGCGGATGCAGTCGTTGTTTACCAGGGCGGCCACCGCCATGGCCATGGCCAGGTAGGTTTTGCCGGTGCCCGCGGGGCCGATGCCGAAGACGATGTCGTGGCCCCGGATGGCTTCGATGTAGCGCTTCTGGTTGAGGCTCTTGGGGGAGATGCGCCGCTTCATGGCGGAGATGTACACCGTGTCCAGGAAGATATCCTTGACCGAGACGCTCTCATTGTCCTGGAGAATCTTGATGGTGTACTGCACGTCCTGGGCCAGGACCGGATAGCCCGTTTGCAGCAGCCCGTAAAGTTCCTGGAGCACCCGATTGGCCAGGCGCACCGCCGCCTCGGGCCCCTCCAGGGTCACCTGGTGGCCCCGCACGTGGTGCTTCACCCCCAGGCTGCGGCTGACAATGGCCAGGTGCTTGCCGTGCTCGCCGTAGAGAGCCTGGGCCAGGGAATTGTCCTCAAAAATGAGATGGGCGCTTGCCATGGGGTGAGATTTCGCCGGGGGAGGTTTATCCGTTGGTCGGCCTGGTTCCCATCACCTGCCCCTGGATGTGGCGCGGCCGGGGCCGGTTGTCAAAGTCCAGCAAGACGATCTGCTGCCAGGTGCCCAACAGGAGGCGTCCCCCGGCAATGGGGATGCTGAGGGAGGGCTTCATGAACGCGGCGCGCACGTGGGAGTAGCCGTTGCCGTCGCCCCAACGGCGATCGTGTTCGTAGGGAATGTCTCGGGGGAAGAGGCGGTCGATGGCCTCCCGTAGATCGTTGACCACACCGGACTCAAACTCGATGGTGGTCAAAGCCGCGGTGGAACCGGAGATGAACAGGGTGAGCAGCCCCTCCGTTACCCCGGTTTGCTCAACCTGGACCGCCACCGCCGCCGTAAGGTCCAGGATGTCAGTCCCGGCCGTGGTCTTGACCTCCAGGGTAAAGGTTTCTAAACAAAACATCATTGAAGGCCAATACTACCAAAATCCAGGGCGATCTACAAGTTTTTAACCTCGTTCCCAATCTCCTGCTTAGAAACCAGAAGACAGCTTCCACCTCTTCAGAAAAAACCCGGTTGGCGCGGCCTTCAGGAGATAGGCCCGGCAGGGCCGGTATTAACCCTTGACTAAGGGCCGGGAATAATCTAAAAAATGTAAGTTACGGACCAATTTAGCGGCGCCCGCAATCAGGCTGACACTCCATGGCACAATCCGATACCATCAAGACCCAGCGCCTGCAGAAGCTGGCGGAGCTTAGGGAACAGGGCGTCGAGCCCTTTGCCAACGGTTTTGTTCCCACCCACACTATCGCCCAGATCCTGGGAGAGTTCGGGACCCTGGGCGGTCCCGAGCTGGAGGCATTAGACCAGACCTTCCGCCTGGCCGGCCGCCTCATGCTCCTCCGGGAGTTCGGCAAGGCCACCTTCTGCCATTTCCAGGACGGCACCAGCCGCGTCCAGGCCTACGTCCAGAAACAGGTTATCGGCCCGGAGGCCTTCGCGTTGTTCAAACGCCTGGATCTGGGCGACATCGTGGGGTTTACCGGCACGCTGTTTCGCACCAAAACCGGGGAGCTCACCCTGGCGGTGACCGACTTCGTCCTCCTCACCAAGTCGCTCCTCCCCCTGCCGGAAAAGTACCACGGCCTCACCGACCTGGAGACCCGCTACCGCCAGCGCTACCTGGACCTCATGGTCAACCCCCAGGTGCGGGAGGTTTTCATCAGGCGGGCCGCCATCATAACTCTGATGCGACAGTTTTTCGAGGCCCGGGGCTTCCTGGAGGTGGAGACCCCCATGATGCAGCCCATTCCCGGGGGCGCCACGGCCCGGCCCTTCGTCACCTACCACCAGGCCCTGGACATAACCCTGTATTTACGGATCGCCCCGGAACTCTACCTGAAACGCCTGGTGATCGGCGGCTTCGACCGGGTCTTCGAGATCAACCGGAACTTCCGCAACGAAGGGCTCTCCATCCAGCACAACCCCGAATTCACCATGCTGGAGTTCTACCAGGCCTACGCCACCTATGAGGACCTGATGCCCCTGACCGAGGAACTGATCAGCTTTGTTGCCCGTGAGGTCCTGGGGACTTTGCGGTTCGCCTGCCAGGGCGTCGAGATCGACCTGACCCCGCCCTGGCGCCGCTTGGACCTGAGGGAGTCCCTCACGTCCATCGGCGGCATCCCCGCGGCGGTGGTCCGGGACCATGAGGCCCTGGTGGCCCTGGCCCTTTCGGAGGGGGTCGTCCTGCGTCCCGGCGAAGGCTACGGCCGGGCCCTGACGAAACTCTTCGACCTCAAGGTAGAAGCCCGCCTCCAGCAGCCCACCTTTATCCTGGGCTACCCCCGGGAAACCTCGCCCCTGTCCCGGGGCAGCGAGGCCGACCCGGAGGTGGTGGACCGGTTCGAACTGTTCATCAATGGGCGGGAGATGGCCAACGCCTTCTCCGAGCTCAACGATCCCCTGGACCAGCGGCAGCGCTTCGAACAACAGCTGGCCGCCCACGCCGCCGGCGATGAAGAGATGCCCCACGCCCTGGACGAGGACTTCGTCACGGCCTTGTCGTACGGCATGCCGCCCACCGCAGGTGAAGGCATCGGTATCGACCGGCTGGTGATGCTTCTCACCGATTCCCCCTCGATCCGGGACGTCATTTTATTTCCCCTTCTCAGGCCGGAAAGGTAACCTCCTTGCGTTTCTTCGAGTCTTTCGTAGCCTTGCGGCTGCTCCGGGGCGTCAAGCGCCAGAAAGGTTTTCTGTCGCTCTCCACGTTTATCTCCGTGTCCGGGGTGATGGTCGGGGTCATGGCCCTCATCGTGGTCATCGGGGTGATGACCGGCTTCGACCTGGATCTGAAGAAAAAAATCCTCAGCGTCAACGCCCACGTCATCGTGCTCAAACACGGGGCCAGCCTCACGGACGCCCCGCAGGTGGCCGAGAAAATCCGGAAAATCCCCGGGGTAGTCTCGGTTGAGCCATTCATCTACACTCAAGTGATGTACTCCGCCCCGGGGAGCGTCTCCGGCGGAGTCATCCGGGGCCTGGATCCGGAAACCATCCGGCGGGGAGGCCCCCACGCCCTGACCGTGACCCAGGGGCAGTTCGCCGACCTGGCCGCGGGCGCCCCCGGGGACCCCCCCCGGATCGCCATCGGCAACGAGCTCGCCAAAAACCTCAACCTGACGTTGGGAGACTACCTGAACATCGTCTCCCCGTTGGGCACCCTGACGCCCATGGGGAGGTTGCCCCGGATGAAGGCCTTTCGGGTCACCGCCGTTTTTCACTCCGGCATGTACGAGTTCGACAACTCTCTGGTCTATACCAGCATCCCGTCCCTCCAGGAATTTCTGGGTCTGGGCCAGCGGGTCACCGGCTTGGAGGCGGAAATCAAGGATATCTATGCCGCGGCGGATCTGGCGGAGGTCATCGTCAAACAGCTCGGCCCGCCCTTTTATGCCAAGAACTGGATGGAGATGAACCGCAGCCTGTTCGCCGCCCTGAAGCTTGAGAAGATCGCCATGTTCATCATCCTCACCCTGATCATCCTGGTGGCGGCTTTCGGCATCGCCTCCACTCTGTTCATGATGGTCATGAAAAAGACCCGGGACATCGCCATTCTCAAATCCATGGGGGCCACCCGCCAGAGCATCATGCGGATTTTCATGATCAACGGCCTGGTCATCGGGGGTCTGGGCACGGTTGGCGGCCTGGGGCTGGGCCTGGCGCTCTGCGCCATCCTGAAAAAGTACCAGTTCATCAAGCTGCCCCGGGATGTCTATTATATCTCCACCCTGCCGGTGACGGTCCAATTGCCGGACGTGCTGGCCATCATCGCCGCGGCCATGGCTATCAGCTTTTTCGCCACCCTCTATCCGGCCTGGCAGGCGTCCCGTCTGGACCCGGTGGAGGCCATCCGCTATGAGTAAGGTTTTGGGTTTTGGGGCCGGGTCAGAAGCGGCGGCCCCGGGAACATTAACCGGTTGAGTCAGAAATTGTCCAAAACTTTAGAGGATGAAGCGCCGTGATAAAGGCGTATCAAAACGAAAACCCATTTGACGCTCCCGGGGGAAAGTGATAAGGTGGCTTACCGTTAGGAAAGCAATGAAAGAAAATGTAACCTCTCAGACTCCGGTAAAGATCGAGATCAGAGGGCTGGTCAAAACCTTCAGGCACAACGGCATCCAGGTGGAAGTGCTCGCCGGGGTGGACCTGGACATCCATCAGGGAGAGACCCTGGCGGTGGTGGGGGCCTCGGGGGTGGGAAAATCCACCCTGCTTCACATCTTGGGGACCCTGGAGCGGCCCAGCGCCGGGAAGGTGCAATGGGAGGGCGCAGACGTCTTCGCCCTGGATGACCGGTCCCTGGCGGCTTTTCGCAATCGCAAGGTGGGGTTTGTGTTTCAATTTCACCATTTGCTGGCCGAATTCAATGCCCTGGAAAATGTGATGATGCCGGGGCTCATCGCTCGTCTCCCCCAACCGGTGGCGCGGGAGCAGGCCGAGGCGATTCTGGTCCGGGTGGGGCTTAAAGATCGCTTGACCCACCGCGTCTCCACCCTGTCCGGCGGCGAGCAGCAGCGGGTGGCGGTGGCCCGGGCCTTGATGCTGGAACCGGAAGTGCTCCTGGCTGATGAACCCACCGGCAACCTGGATCCCAAGAGCGGGGCCCGGGTGCAGGAACTTATCCTTGAACTGAACCGCGAACGGGGCCTCACCTCGGTCATCGTCACCCACAACCTGGCGATGGCCCGCAGCCTTGACCGGCAGATTACCCTGCTGGATGGCAAGACAGTAATTTTACAGGGAGAATAAGGTGGCACAACGCCTCATAGCATTATTTCTCCTGGTGTGGTTGGCGGTGGCGGCAGGCGGGCCGGCCCTGGCCCAGGAGCAGGACCTGGCCTTTAAGAAAGTTGCCGTCTTCCCATTTGCCGTCACCAGCAAAGAACCCCTGGGGCATCTGGGGGAAAAGGTCAGCCAGGAAATCCGGGAGCGCTTGAAAACCGACGGCTACACCCCGGTTTCCCAGGAAGACCTGCACAAGGAGCTTTCCCATCTGACGGAACCCGTGAATGACGCCCAGGCTCAAGCAATCGGCCGGAAACTGGGGGCCGATATGGTCATCTGGGGCGCCTTGCTTAAGGTGGGAGACCTCCTCTCCCTGGAAGGCCACGCCCTGGATCTCAGCGGACGGAAAGCGGCCTCCACCCTGAAACTTACGGGGACGGGACTTCAATCCTTATCCGGCCTCAGCCGCCAGATGGCCCAGGAAATGAGCCTCAAAATTATGGGCAAAGAACGGGTGGCCCGTATCGTGATCAAGGGCAACCGCCGCATCGAGAAAGATGCCATCCTGGGAGCGATGCAGACCCGGGAAGGGGAAACCCTGGCGCCGGCCCGCCTGCGGGAGGACTTGAAAGCCGTCTATAAGATGGGCTATTTTACTGACGTCCGGCTGGAGTCCAGCGACACCCCGGAAGGGCGAATCCTGACCGTCCTGGTGCAGGAAAAACCCGCCATCCGCGAGATCATGGTGGAAGGCAACCGTAACTTGAAAAAGGACAAAATCCTGGAGGCCATGAGCCTCAAACCTTTCTCCGTGGCCTCGGAAGGGGCCATCAAGGAAGATATCAACAAAGTCCAGCAGGCGTATCGGGAAAAAGGTTATTACGAGGCCCAAATCTCCTATGAGCTGGCGCCGGTGGGCGAAAACGAAGTCAACCTGATGCTCCGCGTCAATGAAGGCGGCAAACTGGCCGTCAAGTCGATTGACTTCGAGGGCAACAAGGCCTTCAGCTCCAAAGAACTCCGGAAGGTGATGGAAACCAAGGAGCGGGGTTTTTTTGCCCCCGTCGCCTGGATCACCGGCGCGGGCAAGCTGAACCGGGACGTCCTGGAACGGGACCTGGAAAAAGTCGCGGCGTTTTATTACAACCACGGCTATATCAAGGCCAAGATCGGGGACCCCAAGGTCGACATCAAGGGGAATTGGATTTATGTCACCATTCCCGTGCAGGAAGGCCCCGAATATCGCGTGGGCAAGATTGATATGTCGGGAGAGCTACTGGAAGACAAGAACACGCTCATAAAATTGCTGAAGACCCCCAAGGATGAGGTCTACAGCCGGGAGGTCTTGCAGGAGGATCTCACCACCCTGGCCGATTTCTACGCCGACCACGGCTATGCCAATGCCGATATTGTGCCCCTTGTCAAGGAGGACAACGAAAAGATGATAGTGGATGTCACCTTTGACATCCATAAAGGGCAGAAGATCTATTTCGAACGCATCGACATCGGCGGCAATGTCAAAACCCGGGACAAGGTGGTCCGCCGGGAACTCCGGGTCTACGAACAGGATCTCTTCTCCGCCACCAACCTCAAAGAGAGCATCAAGAACCTGAGGCGCCTGGAATATTTTGAAGATGTGAACTTCGCCACCACCCCGGGGAGCGCCCCCGACCGCATGAACCTGAAAATCACCGTCAAGGAGCGCCCCACCGGCACCTTCGGCCTCGGCGCGGGTTACAGCACCCAGGACCGCCTGGTGGGGATGGTGGAGGTCAGCCAGAACAACCTCTTCGGGCGGGGCCAGCAAGTCAAGATCTCGGGGATCATCGGTTCCATTTCCCACCGGCTCCGGGCTTCCTTTACGGAGCCCTACCTCTTCGACCGGCCCCTGGGGCTCGGCATCGACGCCTTTAACTGGGAGAGGCAATACAGCGAATACACCCGGGTCAGCAAGGGCGGCATGTTGCGCCTGAGTCATCCCCTGGCCTGGAAGTACACCCGCCTGTTCTGGATGTATCGCTTTGAGAACGTCAGCCTCAATAACCTGGCCCCTAACGCCCCCCCGCAGCTGGTGCAGGCTTCCCAGATCCATAATACCAGCGCCACCTCCTTCGTGATCCGGCGGGATTCCCGGGACTCCCTGTTTGCCGCCACCAAGGGTTCGGACAACAGCCTCTCCTTTGAAATGGCCGGCCTGGGGGGTGATACGGCCTTTGTGCGCTATCTCGCGGAGACCGGCTGGTATTTCCCCTTTAAATGGAATATCGTCGGGGTGCTGCATGCCCGGGCCGGCGGGATGAACAAGTTGTCTTGGGGGCAGATGCCGGCCTACGAACTGTTCTACCTGGGCGGTATCGACACCATCCGGGGGTTTAAATACGCGGAAATCAGCCCCCGGGACCCGGTCTCCAATGACCGCATCGGTGGGACCCGATTCCTGCAATTTAACAATGAAATCAGGTTCCCGCTTTACAAGAAACTGGGCCTCACGGGGACCGTCTTTTTCGATGCCGGTAACGTCTACGGCCCCAACTATATCGGGCCGTTTTTGCGCACCAGCGTCGGCGCCGGCTTCCGCTGGTTTTCCCCCATGGGCCCCCTCCGGGTGGAATGGGGTTACAATCTTTCGAAGAAAACCTATGAACGATCCAGTGCCTGGGAATTCACCATGGGCGGGTCATTCTAACCTGGATGGGACTATTACAAGATTTTTCCGGCGATGGCTATCCCGCCGGGGAAGTAAGTTTTTATATCGAACAACTCAGGAGGTTTGCATGTCTAAGGTAGGTGTGGGTCTATTGTTAAGCGCCGCTTTGGTTCTGACGCCAATGTTGGGGGCGGCCGCTGACTTCAAAGTCGGCGTCGTGGACGGTATGGACGTGGTTTCCAAATCCAGCGACGGCAGACGGGTCCAGGACTCCATCAAGCGCAAATCCGAGGAACTGGGCCGGCCGTTCGCCCAGAAACGCGCCGACCTGGCCAAGGAGGTCGAGGAATTCCAGAAGCAGGCATCGGTGATGAAAGAAGAGGCCCGCAAGCGCAAAGCGGAAGAGCTGGAAAAGAAGATGCAGGATTTTCAAAGGCAGGGCGGCGACGCCGAAAAGCAACTGCAGCAGTTCCAGGAAAAAGAACTGGCGCCGTTATTCCAGAAACTGGAAAGCGCCGTCAAAACCGTGGCCACGGAAAACAAGCTGGATATGGTTCTGGACAAGCGCAATGCCGGGCTCCTCTTTATGGACCCCAAGCTGGATATCACCGAAAAGGTGCGCAGCAAGTTCTGATCATAAGAACCGCATGAAACACACCCTGGGCGAGCTGGCGGCCTTTCTGGGAGGAGAACTCCAAGGGCCCGCCGATCTTTCCATTGAGGGCCTTGCCCCCATAGACCAAGCCACGCCCCGGGATATCACCTTCATCACCCAGAGGCGGTTCGCCCGCCTGGCGGATCAGAGCCGCGCCGCAGCCTTTATCGTGTCCCCGGAATACGCCCGGCTGGCGCGGCCCCTGATCATCGTGCCCCACCCCTATCTGGCCTACGCCCGGGTGGCGGCCCTCTTTGCCCCCCCGGTGCGGCGCTGGCCCGGTATCAGCGAGCTGGCCTATCTAGGCCCGGAAGTGGCCCTGGGCCAGGAGGTCTCTGTTGCCCCCCTGGTCTTTATCGGCTCCGGCGTGCGCCTGGGCGACCGGGTCACGATCATGCCCGGCTGCGTCATCAATGATGCGGTCCGAATCGGCGCCGACACCCTGATCTATCCCAACGTCACCATCAGGGAGCGCTGCACCGTGGGAGAGCGGTGCATTATCCACAGCGGCACGGTGATCGGCTCCGACGGCTTCGGGTTCGTCCCTCAAGACGCTGGACACGTGAAGATCCCCCAGCTGGGGACGGTGGTCATTGAAGACGACGTGGAGATCGGCGCCAATTGCACCATCGACCGCGGGGCCTTGGGAGCCACCCGGGTGGGCCGGGGCGTTAAGATGGACAACCTGGTGCACCTGGCCCACAATGTGGAAGTGGGGGAATATTCCCTCCTGGTGGCCCAGGTAGGGGTGTCCGGCTCCACCAAACTGGGCAAAAGGGTGACCCTGGCGGGGCAGGTGGGGCTGACCGGCCATATAGAACTGGGCGACGGCGTCCAGGTGGGCGCCCAGTCCGGCGTGCACCGCTCCGTCCCCCCCGGCGAAACGGTGTCCGGCACCCCGGCGCGCCCGCACCGGGAATGGCTCCAGACCATGAGCCATCTCCCCAAACTCCCTGACCTCTACCAAAGGCTGAAACGGCTGGAGCAAGACGTGCGCGCCCTCTCCGCCAGACTGAACCAGGAGAAGGAAATCTCAAAGTTAAAAACTGGAAACCTTGAACCTTGAACCTTGAACTTTGAACCTCAGGAGCCTGAACCATGACCTTACCGCAGACCCTGAGTCTGGAAGAAATTCTCAAAATCCTCCCCCACCGTTATCCTTTTCTCCTGGTGGACCGGATCACCAGTCTGGAGAAGGGCAAACGCGTGGTGGGTCTGAAAAATGTCACCATTAATGAGCCATTTTTTCAAGGGCATTTCCCTGGCCGCCCCATCATGCCCGGCGTCCTCATCGCCGAGGCCATGGCCCAGGTGGGGGGCATCCTGGCCCTCTTGTCCCTCCCGGAGCACCTGGGCAACTCCTCCCTCTTCCTCCTGGGCATAGACAAGATGCGCTTCCGCCAGCCGGTGGTCCCGGGAGATCAACTGCGGATCATCGTTGAATCCCTGCGCGGCGGCAAAAAATTCTGGAAAATGAAGGCCCAGGCCTTTGTCAACCAGACCCTGGTGGCCGAAGGGGAGCTCATGGCCGCGGTGGGTCAAGGGGAGGCATGAGTATGGTCCAAATCCACCCCACCGCTCTGGTGGATAAAACCGTCGAACTGGGTGAGGGCGTCACCGTTGGGCCTTACAGCATTATCCAAGGCCGGGTGCGGATCGGCCACGACACCCACATCGGCTCCCACGTGGTGATTAAGGACTTCACTACCATCGGCAACAAGTGCGAGATTTTCCAGTTCGCGGTCATCGGCGAAATTCCCCAGGACTTGAAATTCCAGGGCGAGGAAACCCAACTGATCATCGGCGACGGCAACATCATCCGGGAGTTTGCCACCCTCCACCGGGGCACCGCCGGCGGCGGCGGCGTCACCCGCATCGGCCACGGCAACCTGTTCATGGCCTACACCCACGTGGCCCACGACTGTCAGGTGGGCAACGGCGTCATCATGTCCAACGCCGCGACCCTGGGCGGGCACATCACCCTGGAGGACTACGCCATTTTGGGAGGCCTCTCCGCGGTCCACCAGTTTTGCCATATCGGCTGCCACGCCTTTGTGGGCGGGTGTTCGGCGGTGCATCGGGACGTCCCCCCGTACGCCATGGCCGTGGGCAACCGGGCCAAGCTGGTGGGGCTCAATCTGGTGGGGTTGAAACGGCACGGCTTTACGGACTCCTCCCTCCAGCCCTTGAAACGGGCCTACGAGCTCCTGTTCCTCTCGGAGTTGAACCAGAAAGAGGCCATCACCAGGATCAAAAACGAATTGCCCCCGACTCCCGAGGTCGGCCACCTCCTGACGTTTCTGGAGACTTCGGAGCGGGGCCTACTCCCGGCGGATGTCCGAGAACATCGGCTTAATCGCGGGTAAGGGGCAGTTCCCCCTCCTGTTCGCCCAGGCCGCCCGGCAGCAGGGGGCCGCGGTCGTCGCGGTGGCCCATCAGGGGGAGACTGACCCGGCCCTGGCCTCCTTCGTGGCCGAACTCCACTGGATTCACGTAGGCCAGCTGGGCAAAATCATCCGCATTTTCAAGGCCGCCGGGGTCCGGCAGGCGGTAATGGCCGGCGGCATCAGCCGGGGCCGCCTTTTCCGGGAGTTTCGCCCCGACTGGCGGGCCTTGAGCGTCATCCGCCGGGCCGGCGCCGGCCAGGACGACCGCCTCCTCCGGGCCGTAGCCGACGAGTTGGAGGCCGAAGGCATTACCATCGCCCCCTCCACCCTCTTCCTCCATGACCTCCTGGCCACCCCGGGCCCCCTCAGCCGCCGTCCTCCCACCCCGACCGAGCTGGCCGACATCAACCTGGGAGTGCAAACGGCCAGGGAGCTGGGCCGTCTGGACCTCGGCCAGTGCGCGGTGGTGCGGCGCCAGGTGGTGGTGGCCCTGGAGACCATCGAAGGCACCGACGCGGCCATCCGCCGGGGCGGCGCCCTGGCCGGTCCCGGCGCCGTGGTGGTCAAGATGAGCAAGCCCGGCCAGGACCTTCGCTTCGACGTGCCCGCCGTGGGCCTGGACACCATCGCCACCATGCGGGAGGTTAAGGCCGCGGCGCTGGCCATCGAGGCCGGCAAGACCCTGATCTTCGACCGTGCGGAAATGCTTAAGGTGGCGGACCAGGCCGGGATTGCGGTCTGGGGAATCTTGTAATGTAATGCCAGGGTTAAACGCTACCAATCTATGGGCCTCCTTGCTGTCGAGTTCCCATTCCTGTACAACAATCTAAAACTTCATGGAGCCTGAGAGAGAATGGAATTTATTGATCTGGCCAGCCAACAAACGCGCCTCAAACAGAAACTTGATGACAACATCCAACGGGTGCTGGCGCATGGAAAATACGTCATGGGCCCCGAGGTGCTGGAGCTGGAAAAGCAGCTCGCCGGCTATGTAGGCGCCAGGCATGCGATAGGGTGTGCCTCGGGCACCGATGCCCTGCTGCTCGCTCTCCTGTCATACGGCGTTGGGTCGGGTGATGCCATTTTCACTACACCCTTTACGTTTATTGCTACTGCCGAAGTCATCTCCCTCCTGGGAGCGGCGCCAATCTTTGTTGATATCGAATCCTCCACTTTCAACCTGGACCCGACAAAGCTTAAACTGGCTGTCCAGGCGGTTCAATCCAACGATCCTTCGGTTTACCCGCTCCCTTATTGTCGCCCAGGCGGCCGCGGCGCGCTTCCGCCGCTCCGACCGAGAGGGGTAATTACCGTTGACTTGTTCGGTCTCCCGGCCGACTATGATCGCCTCAACGCGATATCATCCGAAAATGATCTCTTTGTCATTGAAGATGCGGCCCAATCTTTCGGGGCTGAATACAAGGGTAACAAAGCCTGTGCCCTGGGCCATATTGGGTGCACTTCCTTCTTTCCCGCCAAGCCATTGGGTTGTTATGGAGATGGCGGCATGTGCTTTACGGCGGATGACAGCCTCAACGAGACGATCCGTTCGCTTCGGGTCCATGGCCAGGGCCACCACAAATATGACCATGTCAGAATCGGCATCAACGGGCGGCTCGACACCTTGCAAGCGGCCATTCTGCTGGCCAAATTTGAGATCTTTCCGGAAGAAGTGGAACTTCGGCAACAGGTCGCGCAACGCTACTCTGAACTGCTGGCCCCATGCTCTGGAATCCATACTCCCTCCATACCGGCAGGATACTTGAGCGTCTGGGCCCAGTATTCGCTTCTTGCAGAAAGCGAAACCCACCGCACCGCTTTGCAGCAGAAGTTGAAAGAGGCGGGGATTCCAACCGCGATCTACTATCCCAAGCCGTTACATCTGCAGACCGCGTTTGCGGCCTTAGGCTACCAGAAAGGGGATTTCCCCATAAGTGAGGATTACGCCACCCGCATTTTCAGTGTGCCGATGCACCCATACCTGCAAGCGGCACAGCAGGAGAGCATCGCGGCGATTCTGCGCCGGGTATAAGGTGCATTGCGAGCCTGCCACGGCAAGAAATCTCTGAAAGTTAAGCCCGCAGAGATCAACTTTACAGACCTTTCAGGTTAGGGGTTGACCAGTGCGGGCTTTTTTTCAGCCAAGGAGAGAACGATGACTCTGAAACTGAGTCAGCGCCATGAATGGGTGGCACAGTCTGAAATACGGAACATGTCCATTGAATGCGACCGCGTACAGGGGATCAACCTGTCCCAGGGAGTGTGCGATCTGGAGGTTCCGGCCGCGGTGCGACAGGGCGCCAAAGAGGCAATGGACGCGGGCGTCAATACCTATACCCGCTATGACGGCCTGGCTGAACTGAGACAGGCCATCGCCCACAAACAAAAACTCTTCACCGGCATGGAGGCGGATCCTGAAACCGAAATAATCGTCAGTGCGGGAGCTACCGGCGCCTTTTATTGCGCCTGCCTGGCGCTCCTCGACCCGGGAGATGAGGTCATCCTGTTTGAACCATACTATGGCTATCATGTCAGCACCCTGGTGGCGACGCAAGCGGTCCCGGTTTATGTGAGGATGGCTCCCCCTCAGTGGACCTTTGACGAACCAGACCTGGCAAGAGCGCTGAGCCCGAAAACCCGAGGGATTATGATCAATACTCCAGCCAATCCTTCGGGCAAGGTTTTCACCTACGAAGAATTGGCGCGCCTGGCCGCCTTCGCCAAAAGATACGACTTGTTCGTGTTTACCGACGAGATCTACGAACACTTTGTGTACGACGGCAATCAACATATTCCGCCCGCGACCATGCCGGGGATGAGAGAACGCACCATCACCATCTCCGGACTTTCCAAGACCTTCAGCATTACCGGCTGGCGGGTGGGATACTGTATCAGTGATGCCAGGTGGGCTCGGACGATAGGCTATTTCAATGATCTGGTTTATGTGTGCGCCCCGGCGCCGTTGCAAATGGGGGTGGCAAGCGGGCTGCGGCAATTGGGGACGGATTATTACGAAAAACTTGCCAGAGAATACCTGAACAAACGGGACAAAATCTGCGCCGCGCTCCTTCAAGCAGGCCTAGCGCCCTACGCGCCCCAGGGGGCCTACTATGTTTTGGCCGATATCTCCCGGGTTCCGGGAGACAGCAGCAAGGAGAAAGCTCTGCACCTGCTCAGGCAATCGGGGGTTGCCTGCGTCCCAGGTGAGGCGTTCTACCATGATGAGGCGGGGGAAAATCTGGCGAGATTTTGCTTTGCCAAAGAAGATGCCGTGATCGATGAGGCCTGCAGAAAGATCGCCGCCTTACGGTTTGCTCCCTAAAAATTGTTAACCCAGGGAAAATTGAGGCTCATTTGCCGGAAACCGGCGGCAGGCAGGGCGGAGGGTTGACTCTGACTCAGCCGTCTGTCCACCTGCCCCGGCGCCGGTGGTGACCTGGGGATGGCCCGGGGGCCTTGGGGAGGGAATTTTACCGGCTGTATTTCCTGGAGAGCTCTTGCACCCGGCTTAGGGCCTCCGGCGCCTGGGCAAACCGGCTGGGGAATCTGGCCGCCACCTGCTGGGCGATCTCCCCTAAAGAACTTTGGCCGTCCATGTGCTCCAGGATGAAGCGATCGATCTGGCCTGCCTCGTTGAGCTCCGGAAGGTGACTTTGGCTCCTTTGCTCTAATATGGCCGGGGACAGTGGAACCCCAAAGAAGGTGGATTGACGAAAATCTGCCTTGGGACGCTCCGACTTGCCCTGTTCCAGGATGCGGGTGTTCCAATTCCCGATATAATCTTCTCCCACCAGGTGGGCAGCCAGAGACGCCGCCACCAGATCGCCCCGCGCCAGAGCGACAGGTTGCGGCCAGGGGAAAAAAGTTTGACCATAGATGAGTTTCGGGGCCCCGGGGGCGTTAGAAAAGCCGATGCCCGGCGCCAGTTCCGCATCGAACCAGAGGAGGAGGCCATGGGCCGTCCCGGGACGGTCCATTTCCCAGGTGACTTTTCCTGTCAGGTTCGGGCTTTTCATCGTGGCATAGTCCAGTCTTCCCCAGCATTGAGGGGGACCCAGCAGCTTGTCGGGCCCCAGGTGGCACCGCTGCCGGGTGTTAATGGCCAGGTCTCGCGCGGCTGCCTGGTTGAGGCCAAATTTCCTGCCCTCCCAGACTCCCAGATGGCGACGGTAAAGGCTAGGGGCTGCCACGACGGCGACCCACAGAGTGTCACACCGGGGAATCAACCTGCCGCCGGGGGACAAAAACCTCCGGCGGGCATCGATGATCGCCGGTAAGGCCCGATTATAAAAGGGAAGGCTGCCCCGGAGGTCGCTAATAATGACATCGGCGCGCTCCGGTAAGTTGACCTGGGTGGACAGGGCCTGGAAAAACCCGATCCGGTCGGCATAGCCATTGGCGGCGGCCAGGTCCCGAGCCACCTGGATGACGTCGCCGGGCTCGATGGCATAAACCCGGCGCGCCCCCATTTGACAGGCCAGCAGGGCAAAAATGCCGGTGCCGGCGCCCAGGTCCAGGACCACGGCATCGGGCTGGACTGCCCCCTGCAACGCCTGCCGGTAGGCGTTCATCCGCACCTTATTGGCCATAAAGGCGCCGTAGTCAAAGAGGCTGTACATTAAATCATCCCAATGGGGTTTTTTGTCTGAAGGCAGGAGTGTTCAGACCACGAAAGTCTTCCAGAATCGCCTCACAGAGACCGGACAGACGGGCCGGATCGTCGGGAGGGGTCACCCGGCGCAAGGGGACCTGGGCTGCCAGCCGCGCTAAGGTTGCGAACTCCCGGGCCCGCAGGTCTTTGTTCAGCAACTCGGTGCGGTAGGAGTTGGCCACCAGCATCATCAAGCCCTCCCCAGGGGATATGGCCTCCACCCTGAAATCGGCCGCTGCCTGCCTTTCCCCCAGAAAGTAAATGACGCCCAAGGGGGGCGCTTTCCGGAAAAATTGCGGATTGACCTTGGCTAAGTCCAGCCAGCGTTTGTCCCAGGTGGGGTCCAGGGCATAATCCGGAGTCAGGCGGGGCAGGGCCTCGGGAGAACCGTAAAGGTGACCCACGGCATCAGGCCACAGGCAAAGGCGGGGAATGCCCGGCCCAGCCAGAAAATGTCCATCCGCTTCTCGTAGGGGTAAGACGTCGTCGGCTAAAACCGGGCAGCCGGAAAGGGCGAAGGCCGCGGCGAGAGTGGATTTGCCGGCCCCGGCGGGACCCGGAAAGGCCAGGGCCCAGGTATCCGCCATTACCGCGCTGGCGTGCAGGCAGGTGATCCCCCGCAAGCGCAACACAAACCCCAGGACGGGGCCCAGGAGATAAACGTCCAGGTCCTCCGGGGTCGCCCCCGCGGACCCGCTGGCCCAGACCCGGGCGCCCCGTCGATCCACCCCAAACTCAACGCCATCGCTGTATCGGAAACGGAAAGAGCCATCGTTCTCAACCCGCCAGACCTGGAGGACAGGTTCGCCCCGCGCATCCCGGTTGGAACTGACATGCCACAAAGTTGCAGAAGGCTCACGGCAACGGCCAGAGCAGGTGGACCCTCCCTCCAGGCTGACCTTAACGTCAAAGGCCCGCAGGCCATTAACCGGGATCAGGCCGGGAATAGGCCGGTCGGCCACCAGACCCAAGCCATAGACGTAATAAGACCAGGTCATGCGTTGACATATATTCTTGCAGATTGTACATCAGACTACAGGCCCAGATAGCCTCTTTTCGGCCTCCAGCCGCAATAATTTCTCAATTGAAAGCGCTTCTTAAGTTTTTTGGGCAGCTATACCGTCCATCTGGCTGCCCACAGCTGCCCCCTCGGTAAGGTTGCTGATCGTGCCGTAATCTTTTATCTCGGGGCGGTGGTAGGCTTTTTTCATCGCCGGCTTTTGAGGTGTATTCATCATCTCCCTCCTGTTCCAGGAATGGTGGCAGGGTAATTCTGGCTCTATTTCCCATCATGCCCCTGCCCCAGCCAATAATTGAGGCTGACTGGACGAATATTCACCGATAACGTATCAGGATCGACCTCACAAGTCAAGAGCGGAATTGCCTTTCGGTCCACATACTCGTCCAGCCGGGGGACCGGCACAAACCTGTCTAACCATCGGGTTTCCGGGCGCCGGATCAACTCCAGCCAGGGGTCTCCCGCCAGGGGAGTTTTGGGACGCCGCCGAATCGGCTCCGGCAGCAAGTCCTTGCCGGCTTCCCGCAGCAATAACTTATCCACGCACCAGGGCAGGGGCGGCAAAGCCAGGGCAAAGTTAATGAGCCGCACGTCGAAGCAGGGGTGGCAAAATTCCAGGGGCAAGCGCGTGGCCCCGGGATCATAGAAATTCTCAAAGGAATGTTGCCAAGCAGGGGACTGAAGCCTCTGGTAGATTTCTTCACGCAGGAGGCGGGGCGGCTCAAGTTCGCCGGCCCGGCGCGCCCACCGATCCCGCAACCCGGCTTTGGCTTCAAAGGCGGGGTTTAGCCAGACGGGGTACAGAGACCGACCCCGGTCCAGGGAGAGCCGGCGCCTCAACCCGGTCCGTAATCCCAACCGGGGGACCCGCCCATAATGGCAGAGGCAGCGCCCCAATTCGGTGGTTAGCTGTGCCAGGCGGAAGCCTTTGACCATTTTCAGGAGGTAGGTTGGGGAGGGAAACAAGATGGCGTCTCCGGCTTCCCCGGTGAGCATAACGCGGCACCGGCCGGCGGCGGCGCGGGATAAATCCGCCCAGCAGGCCAGCAAGGGGTGGTGCATCGGTTGCGGCGGCAGGAAATCCCCTGACTCAAACCCCTCATACAACCGGTAGTCGTCGCCTGGCAGGTGGTGAATCGGGATGTTTAAAGCCCTGGCCACCAGACCGGAATAATGGCGCTCTTCATCGGGGATCAGCCGGTCAAAAACAATGGTGTAGCTCTGCAGGTCGAAGGGGACGGCTTGCCGGCTCAGCAGATTCCTGGCCAGAGCCGCCACGGTGGAGGAATCCAGGCCGCCGCTCATCGGCGCCCCCACCCGGCGGGTCCGCAGCCGGTCTGCCACCGCCTGGGTCAGCAAGGCCTTGAAGTGCTCCACGTAATCCTGGGGGCGGGAGTATCGGAGGGGGCGGTCAATCAGGGGGAGGCTCCAGTAGCGCGTCAGGCGCAGGGTCCCCTGATGCCAGGTGAGATAATGCGCCGGCGCCAGGCGCCGGATGTCGGCAAAGGTGGTGGTGGACTGGTCCTGGTTGAATTCAAAGAGGAGGAAATCGCCTATGGCCAGATCGTCCAGTCTGTCGGACACCTGGGGATGGAGCCGGACGCAATCCAGGGTGTTGCTGAAAACCAGCCGGTTCCCTACCTGAGCGTAGTAAAAGGGTTTTATGCCAAAATGGTCCCGGGCGCAGAACAACCGCTGCTGCCGTCCGTCCCAGATGGCGAAGGCAAAGTCGCCCAGCAGATGCTTGACGCACTTTTCTCCCCATATCAGGTAAGAGTGGAGAATCAGCTCGGCGTCCGGGGCCTCCTCCAGGTCATGGCAGCCGCGGCTGCTTAACTGTTGGCGCAGTTCGGCCCGGCCATCGATGCGGGCGTCGGCGGCGATCCACACCTGGCCGTCCAGGGATAAGGGCTGGGTATCGGACCGGGTATCTTCCGCCGTGCGCAGCCAGGCGCGCCCCAGGCCCACCGGTCCTTGACTCCAGGTTTCCTGGGCCTCCGGGCCCCGGAAAGTCAGGTAATCGGTGAGCCGCGCCAGTAAGCTGCGGTCAACCGGAGAGCCGTCTAAGTTCAGGATGCCGACAATGCCGCTCATATACGTCCCGTTAGACCTTCCCGGAAAAGTGCCTCAAGGGACAATTGCCTGGCCAAAGGCGCTGAAGTGCTGGTGCACATCCGGGACCTCGTTGAGGGGCTGCCCCTGAAGTTCCACCCAGGCATGGGCCGCAAGCCCTGTATCGACGAGTTTTACCCCAATTTGCAGGTTGGCTTCCATCCCATGACATCTCAGGAGCCACCAGAGCGCCAGTGACCGGGGAAGACAGGTGGCGCGGTACAGGCCGTGCCGGGCTGCGGCCTCTACGCAGCGGGCCTGGCTTTGGGCGACCGGAAAAATCTTTTCTTCCAAGGCGCCGCCCGGTTTCTTTAACGGCCAATGAGACAGCAGGGCTTGCAAGCGCCTCAACCCCAGCAGCCGTAACCCCAAGCCCATGAGGGGCAGCACCAGGAAAGCCTGAACCAGCCACCACTGCTCCCACCTGGGCAGCCCCATAAATTTCTGCCAGTTAGCCGGCCACAAGTTCCACCATCCCCCGCTGACCCAATGTTTCCAGAAAATCGTCCAGGTCTTGCCGCAGCTGCGCCGGTTCTACCTGGTATTCGGAGAGTAAGGCCTCAAAGGCCTCCTGAATACTGGCGGAGCTGGTAAGGGCCGTCCACATCCTGGTGCCCACGTCATCCAACCCGTGGTAAGATTCGGTGTTCAGGTTCAAGATGACGGATTCGTTTTCAAAGACCCGGACCAGAACGTGGCCGGGAACGGCGATCTTCATTGCATAGTTGATGCCCATGGACGTATCTTCCTCATGGCAGGTCAGCATGGTAGGGGAGGTGACGTTGGGCCGCCCGCATCCATCCCCTTTTTTCCTGGCAATGTTTGATTATACCATTCCCTCAAGTGAGTAGGTAGTTTCAAAAAACCGGGGCCGGAGGGTTTTCAAGGCTCTATCCGCCTCCGTGCGGTCCGGTTAACGGGTTTGCCGGGGGAAATCCCTCAAGGCTGCCGGGGGTTGGCTCCCCCAAAACTTGCCCCGCCCCACACGCCTCGGCTGGGGGATCTCATACCGATTAGCTCTCAATGGACAATTTTTGTCGGGGGGGACCTGGTGATTGATTGCGTTAATCTAACGCCTATTAAAGATGGGGGAAAATTCCCCCCTTTTCTAAAGGGGGGTAAGGGGGGATTAAATAACCGCTTGATAATCCCCCTAAATCCAATGCTGTTCACTTAGCACCCGAGCTTTCAAAAAATCCGGGAACGCATTTATCAACGACAGGGTGAAAGTGATTAATTCT
>VGSJ01000003.1 GCA_016875015.1 Deltaproteobacteria bacterium
GTCTTGCAGCTCAACCTGTTTCGTACCTGCTCCTTGCAGGAACTTTTTAATCCGCCAGGCCCGGTTCCGGATAATATGAATGTTAATAATCAGTTAACCTTGGCTTGGGCCTAGCCGGACAGAAATGACTTAAGATCGAAAAATATCGAGTATGGCATTGGTGTTTCATATTTGCGAGAGTAGTAATTAGCATCTTTTAATTTTACCACATAAATTCCCGGGTCAGTTGTATGTTCATCATCGCCAGTTATTATAGGAAATTCTAAAAGCTTTTTACCTTCCTGATAGGCTATCCCAACCTGCTTGATCTGGTCAATCCAAATTACTTTTTCATACTCCTTAAATATATCAAATGCGTCAGTATGTAATATAGAAATATGTATAAAAATAGCAATAACAACAAAACAAACATAATTTATTAATTTTCTCATTCAGTTATAATTTTATCTTTAGTTATTATTTAAGAAGATTTTTAAACAACAATACAACTGAGGCAAAAGTTGTGATTATTAATGCAAATCCAGTTATTACCGTTGAAATAAACATATATCCTAAGCAGATTACGCGTGCCTCTGATTCGAAACGACTAACTTGAAGTCTCTGACTCTCTTTTAGATGCATTTTTGGTCTCCTGCCACGTAGAGGAAATCACCATGGTTGTCTGCCAAAATTTTATATGGATAGGTTGTTCGGAAAAATGTGAGAACTATTTTAAGCGTGCCTCTCGCCATTCTCTGCTATCTGGTGGTTAATCCCGTCATTGCTATGAGGTATTCGATCCCGGCGCTTTTTTCTTCGTGCCTGGTTTCCGCCACCCGGCGGTCTTTTTTACCACCCGTCACCCCTTACTTTTTTTAACCCGAGGTTTTTTCGAACTGGACTTCTTATACGTAGAGGGCCCTGAGGCGGTGGCAAAAGAGGTGGTTGAGCCCGCAAAAAATATCAGACCCGCGATGAGCGCCATGATGACCAGAAATGTTCTCGACATGATCGTCCCGTTCCGTTAGCTTGTCTCTGGCGGACGCCAACCCTTCCGTGGAATTCATAACTTAACTTTTCTTCTTGAGCCTTTTTATGATACCCGGGTTGGGAAAGAAATAAGGGGAATACTTGAATATCAAGGGAAACGTGCTGAATTAAGGCGCCCAAATACCTCAACCGCCCTGGGGAAAAGCCCGAGGGAAGATGGTAACCTTGCCAGAATTACAGGCAATTGCTGCGGTTGGCGGAGGAAGACCTATCGCCCCTCTCCCGGTGCTTCTCGGGTGGGGCTGGCCTCGTCACCCGATTTTCGCCCGGCGGTCCCAGGCAAACCTACAGCCTTTGGAGGCGCCCAGGCGTCTCGGCCGCGAGGCGCGCCCTTAAGCCCGAGGCTGCCGGCTCATATTTATTTGCGGCCAGGTAAAATAAGGGAATGGGACGCCAGGCGGCCAGGTGAGAAACATTTCCGAGGCCAGGCCGCCCCCGGCTCAATAGTTCCCGGGACCGATGGCCTTAAACGCGCTTCCGGCAAAATAATTATCCGAGACGCTGGCGCCGCAGGTCGCACAGGTGTTCGACAGATCGATCAGTGAGCCACGCCGGTTACCGGAATAGCTGTTGGTGTCGGCGCAGGCTTGAAAGAGCAAGGCCGCCAGCAACAGCAGCAGCATCAATCCTTTTCTCATGTGGCCTTCCTTCCTGGATGGGTTCCTGCCTGGACTATACTCCTGCCTTAATGCCCCGGCAGCCTCCGCCCGGCCGGCTGGTTCTCCCGGTGCGGCTCATACCCCGGAGCGATGCCCCGTCAGACTTTTGCGGCCCGCCGGCTGCGGATATCGGCGGAAACACCTCCCGTTTGCCGGTGAAAAGGCCTAGTGCGGAGCTGTCAGTTTAACCGGCGGCAGTCACCCCCGGCTGGCAGACAAACCGGGGTGCCCTCCGGATTAAGGTCGGCCGCTATATTTCTCGTACTGATCGTAGAGAAACCCGCCCAACATACCCGCACCGCCCCCAATGGCGGCGCCGGCCGCCGGCGAACCCGCGGCCCAGCCGATGAGGGCGCCGCTGCTGGCACCGATGGCGCCGCCGCTCAACACCCGCTGTTGGGTAGAAGACATGCTGGAGCAGCCTCCCAAAAACAGGGCTGCTACCACCAACAGGATGACCACCTTTTTCATTTAGTCCTCTCCTGGGTTGTTAAGATGCTCAAGCTCAGGTTACCACCAATTCCACCTGTAGCCGCCTGTGGTTGGAGGGGTCCTGGACCCGGGGGGCCGGAAGAGAAGGGACCCGCGCCCGTTAGGGAGGGGAAGGAGAAGGTCAGGGTGAAAAACCGGTTCAGCACGACGTTACCCGGAGAATGAGGGAGATGCCCTCATGGCCGGCCCGGCGATTTCTCATGCCGGCCGTAAGCATACCCTCCCAGCCGGCCGGGCATCCCGCGGCCCAGCCGATGAGGGCGCCGCGGCTCAACGGCCGCGGTTGGGTGGTGGACATGCCGGCGCCGCCGCCCACCAAAAGCGCGGCAATCATGATCCCGCTATCTGTCCGGTTCATTTTTTCGTCGTCCCTGGCGGAGCCTCCGCCGGGGAGGCCTTGGTCAACTGCCCCAGGACCACCTCTATCACCGGGGTGCCCACCCTGCCGGGATTGTCCTGGTAATACTTGTCCACTTCCTGGATGATCTGCATGACGGTTTTGGTCTTCATCTCATCCACAATGACCCGGGAGACACAAGCCAGCTTTCGGCTCTTGGATGCTGCGGCCTCGTAGTCGGCCAGGTTGCCGATGCCGAAAATATATCCGGCTTTGCCATCCGTGGTTACCTGCTGCCAATGGACGCCGTTCCACAAAAAGGCCTGGTTGGTGTCCACCGCCGGGGCTGTCGCGGCCAGGGCGCCAACCATGACCCCCGCCGCTAACAGGATAACCGCGCTTTTCATCATTTTTTCCCCGCCGGGGGAGCCGGGCAGAGCTTAGTGCAGCGCTGCATAATCACGGCGATCACCGGCATATCCATCTTGCCGGGGTTCTCCTTATAATATTTATCCACCTCAGCTATCACCTGGGCAATGGTCTTCGTCTTCAGCTCATCGACAAAACCCTTGGAGATGCAAGGGGGCGGGGCGGATCCCGCCGCGGCGGTTTCGAAATCCGCCATGTTGCCGATGCCTTTGACATAGGCCACCTTGAGGTCCGGGCTCATGTCTTTCCAGTGAGTGCCATCCCACAAAAACCCTTTCTCCGCGGCCAGGGCTGCCGTGGCCAGAGCGCAGAGCATCACCAGCGCTGAGACACATGCTATACTCCGAAATTTCATGGGCTTACCCTCCTTGACTGAGGAAAATGTGCGCCTGGCAATCCTTAACCTTCTTCAGGGCCAGCCTGCTGCTTGGGAACTGCTTCCGGCGGTTTTTTCTTTTGGGTCTTCTGGCCCTTTTTCTTGGCGGCTTTTGGCGGTTTCTTGGAGATCTCGGTTGTGGCCGCAGCCTTTTTAGAGGCCGTTTTGCCGGCCTTAGCCTTGGTTTTGCCCTTGGCCTTGGGTTTGGCCTTCCCAGCCTCGGTTTGCTTCGGGGCGGCCGGTTCCCGGGTTTCCGGCTGCGCTAGCGGCTTATTGCTCTCCAGCATGGGGGGCACTGCCGGCGGCGCCACCTCTCGCTGAGCCCTGGCGCCCTGCAGGCTAAAAAGCAATAACCCGGCGCTGGCCAGGGTAATAAATTTTTTCATGGCGGTTTTAGGAACCCTCCCCGGCGCGTTGGGCTATGAGCCCTGGCCCGGGATTCGATCCCGCGTGGATCGAACCCCGAACCGGTGCGCCTGCAACTGATTTTTATTCCTCAACTTTGGGTTTCGGGGGCTTCTTAGTCTTCTTGGTGGTTTTGGCCTTCTTAGTCTTCTTGGTGGTTTTGGCCTTCTTGGCCGCTTTCGTTTCAGGGACCGCCGGCGTTTCCGCCGGGGCCATCGAGGGAGCTGCCGCAGCCGGCGGAGCAGCCGGAGTGGCCGGAGTCTTTTCCTGGGCTAAAGAAGCCCCCTGGAGGCTCAGCAGGAAAACTCCAGCACTGGCCAACGTAATGAATTTTTTCATGTTCCCCCATCTCCTTCAATTAGGACTTAAAATAATTGCTGGTGGCGGTGCAGGGACTTGAACCCCGGACACTGCGGATATGAGCCGCATGCTCTAACCGACTGAGCTACACCGCCATTACTTAAGGAGAATATATTCAGCAATGCCGGTTCTGTCAAACAAAATTGCGGGCTCCGGCCCCTGGCGCCCGACGGATCTATCCCCGGCCAGGCCCAACGGAAATCCAGGATTTTTCGCGCCTGAGCATAACGCGGAGTTGACGGCCCCGCATGGGTCACCCGGCCAGAATGTCGGGCAACTGGGCAAACCGCGCCAGCAGAAAATCCGGGGACGCCGCGGTCAGGGAGTCCAGGTCCCCGTAGCCATAGGCGACCGCGGCGGCGAAGACGCCGGCTGCCCGTCCCGCCTGGATATCCGCAATCTTATCCCCCACCATGAGGGTGCGGGTGGTTCTCGCGCCCAGGTCGGCGGTCAGGGCCAGGAGTTGGTCGGGAGCGGGCTTCAGGGGGAGATTGGCGCCGCCCCCCCGGATGGCCGCGAAAAACCGGGCGATGTCGATGGCCTCCAGAGTCTGCCGGGTCAGGGGCTGGAGTTTGTTGGACAGGACCGCCAACTTTTTCCCGGCCACCAGCGCCAGGGTCTCCGGCACCCCGGGATAGACGCGGGTCAACTCCCCGTTGTGGCGGGTGTAATGCTCCAGATAAAGCTGCAGGCACTCCTCCACCCGGTCCTGATGCGCCGGGCCCACCAACCGCTCGATGAGTTTCCGCTCCCCCCCGCCGATCATGCCCCGAATGGCCTCCGGGGGGTGTTCCGGCAGCCCCAGGCGGCGGCAGGCAAAGTTGGCGGCCGCGGCGATATCCGGCAGGGTGTCGGCCAGGGTGCCGTCCAGATCAAAAACGATGAGGTCCACCGCAATTTTTTGGGTCATATGATTCACTAAATTAAGCCAATTAGCTTGAATTGCGGGTCAGGGAGCCCCGCCAGAGAGCAACCGCGGGAGTTTTCGTAATTTTCGTAATTTTCGTAAGAGCCGGGGCGCCAACCGCCCAGACAAATGGCCGACCCAATTGAGGCGGTAATTTGTAAGGTACTACCGGACCGGGCCACTAGCTGCGGGCCACGCCCCCGCCCGGATAGATATCCTGGTACGCGGGCAAAATCCCCAGGCCGTGGGCGCTCTTTACGGCCCTTAGGATGGCCTGCTCCAGGGCGGCTTCCGCCAGCACCCCCACAACGTGCAGATCAGCGTCCACCTCGGGGTGAGCCAGAACGAAAACCGTGTCCCCGTCAAACAGGGTGTGGACCGGGCGGATGCAGCGGGCCAGGGCGTTGTGGCCCATCTGGGCGACCTTCTGGGCCTGTTCCCGGGTGAGCCTGGCGTTGGTGGCCACCACCCCGATGGTGGTATTAGGCTCGGCGAACCGCGGTCGCACAATACCCTGCCGAAGCATCATCACGGTGTTGACGAACTCATGGCTGTCCCGGTCCCGGCGGGCCCCGGCCAGGATAGTCCCGGTCCCCGGGTCCGCCACGTCGCCAAAGGCGTTGACCACCGCCAGGGCTCCCACGTGCAGACCCCGGGGGCCTTCCAGGAAACTGGTGCCCAGACCGCCCTTGGTGGCCTGTTGGATCCCCAACAGCTTGCCCACGGTGGCGCCCACCCCGGCGCCGACGCTGCCGTCCCCCTGGGGCAGGCCTTGGGCGGCCTGGCAGGCGGCATAGCCCATGGCCTTGTCCGGACGCCGCCGGCAGTCGCCCACCGACAGGTCATAGATCACCGCCGTGGGCACGATGGGCACCCGGGTAACCGTCACATCGAACCCCCGGCCCCGCTCTTCCAGGTATTCCAAGGCGCCCCCGCCGGCGTCCAGCCCAAAAGCGCTGCCTCCGGCGATGCAGACGCCGTGAATTTCATCCACGATGTGCAGGCCCACCAGGGCGTCCATCTGGCGGGTCCCCGCGGCCGACCCTCGAATATCGGCGCTCCCAATGGTCTGCGGCGGGCAGAGGATCACGGTGCAGCCCGTGAGACCCTCAAAATCATTGGCATGGCCCACTAAAAATCCCTGAACCCGGGTAATCATTGCCGCGCCTCGCCCCCGGAGGCCGGCGGGACCATCTGGACGGACCCGCCCGTGATGGTGAGGAGATACAGCAAGGTCTCCTCCTCCCGCTGGGCGTTGAACCGCTGGAACCAGGGGAGCCCCGGAACGCCCTTGAGAGTCAGCAACTGTTGGGGGAGCGCCATCCGGCTCAGGGCCTGGGGCGACTCCGCCACCCGGGCCATCACCCGGAACACCGTATAACCCTGGACCGCCAGGTAGTCCGGTTCCTCGCCGTACTGCTGCCGGTAGTCGGCAATAAATTTCTGCACCTCGGGGTTGGGGTCCCCGGCATAAAAGGCGTCAGGAAAGATGATCCCTTGCAAGGCAGTCAGCTGGGCAGCAGGGACTTTGGCGCTGTTGAGAAGATTGGTGCCCAGTAGTTGGACGCCCTTGAGAGAGGTCCCGGCCAGTCCCCCGGCGATGGCGGCCACGGCCGCGGCGTCGTCGGGAATAAACAAGGCGGTGGCCGCCGGCGCGCCTTCCGCCTGGGGCTTGAGACTCTCAGCCAGGGTGGCCAGGGTCGGCGCGAACTCCTGGGAGCCGGGGCTGTAAAAGACCTGGGCGGTCAGCTCACCCCCCCCGGCCGCCACCTCCTCCTGGAAATTCTCAGAAAAGGTCCGCCCGTAGGAGGAATCGGGGTAGAGAATGGCGAAGCGCTTGATCCCCATGCTGAGGGCCTGGCGCACCAGGGCCCGCACCTGCTGCCGGGGCGTCAGGAAGGCTTGAAATATCCAGGCGCCGGTCTGGGTGAGGCCATCCTTCTGAGACAAAGCGATGAGTGGCACCCCCGCCGCCTGGGCCGCGTCCGCCGCACTCTGCGCCCCGGCTGACGACAAGAATCCCAAAATGGCCAGCACGCTCTCATCCTGGGCCAGCTCCCGGGTGATGGCGGCCGCGGTCTCCGGGTCCGAGCCGGTATCCCGGAAGACCAGCTTCACCGCGGCCCCTTTGGCCGCCAGCTCCATGCCGCGCTGCACCCGGAAACCGATGTTACTCAACTGGCCGCTCAAGGGCAGGAGGCAGCCCACCGCCATTTTACCCCCGGTCACCAGCCGCTCGGCCCCGGCGGCCTCCGGGCTGTTGGGGAAACGCTCTTTGAGGGTGGCCACCCATTGGCGGGCCTGCTCCGATTGGCCGGAGTCCTGGGACAGGCGGGCCAGGCGCAGGAGCAGGGCCGCGCTCAGGGGATTATCCCGGTAAAGGGCCGCCAGCTGCTCCAGTTCCGCCACCGTGGCCTGCTCCAGTAGGCGGGTCTTCAGGTCCTCAAACCACTCCGGGTCCCCGGAGGTCAAATCCTGGGCCGCCAGGCGGAGGCGGGCAAAGGCCTGGGGCGCCTGGCCCTGTTTCAAGGCGATCTCCACCATCAGGGCCTGGGCGGAGAACCACAGGGACCGGGGCAGGTCGGAGGCCGCGGTGAGGTTGTCCAACACCTGGGTGGCTTGCTGGTACTCACCCAGCTTGAAGTAGGCCCGGCCGATGCCGTAACGGACCTTGAGTCCGATCTCCGGTTGGGGCTGGCGGGCTAGCATACCCTGGTAGCGCCGGAGGGACCCTTGCCAGTCCCCCAGGAGACCCGAAATCTCCGCGGCCCGGAGTCGGGCATCCATGGCCTGGGACCCCTGGGGATAGCGCTCCAGGTAATCGCCAAATTGCTGATAAGCCTGACGATAGGCCTGGCGGCGGTAGCTGGCTTCCGCGGCTTGAAAGAGGGCGGTGTCGGACCTACGGACCTGAGAGTCCTGAGACCCGGGGGGAAAGGGGGGCGGCATAACGGCGCAGGCCGGCAGCAGCGCGATGAGCAGGATCAGGACAGCGAGCTTTCGAACCATAACGTGGGCTTTCGCAGCATTCGGTTAAGAGTCAGGAAGGTGAGGGGGGCGTCGGGGCATAAAGGGGCGGCACCCTCACCGCCCCTGCCCCGCCCTTCCCTCAAGCTCCCAAGTACGCCCCGACAAAAAAATATAAGGGGCTGGGGGAGGGGGCTGGGGGACCCACAGGCGAGACGCCTGTGCTACCGGCCCCCGGCCCCGCCCCCGGGTGTCATGAGCTTTTCCGGTCCTACTTCACTTCCTCGAATTCAGCCTCCACCACTTCTTCTTCGGGCTTTTTGGCCTTCTGTTCGTGGCCATGGCTCGCCCCGGCCCCGGCCCCAGCCCCCGCGCCCGCGCCCGGGTCCGCGCCCGCGGCGCCGGTCTTGGCGTACATCTGCTCCGCCAGCTTGTGAGAAGCCTTCATCAGCTCCTCACTCTTCTGCTTGATAGCCTCCGGGTCGGTCCCTTCCATGGCGGTCTTGAGGGCCGCGATGTGGCTTTCGATGTCGCTTTTGGTGGCCGCGTCCACCTTCTCCCCCAGGTCGGTCAAGGTCTTTTCGGTGGTGTAGATCAAGGTGTCGGCCTGGTTGCGGGCCTCGATCAGCTCCCGTTTCTTGTGGTCTTCCGCGGCATGGAGTTCGGCATCCTTGATGAGGTTCTTGATTTCCTCCTCGGACAGGCCGCTGGAGGCGGTGATGCGGATGGATTGCTCCTTGCCGGTGCCCATATCCTTGGCGGAGACTTGGACGATGCCGTTGGCGTCGATGTCGAAGGTGACATCGACCTGGGGGATGCCCCGGGGCGCCGGCGGAATGCCGAACAGTTCGAAGCGCCCCAGCGTCTTGTTATTCCCGGCCATATCCCGTTCGCCCTGGAGCACGTGGATGGTCACCGCGGTCTGATTGTCCGCCGCGGTGGAGAAGACCTGGTTCTTCCGGGTGGGGATGGTGGTGTTGCGTTCGATGATCCGGGTGAAGACGCCTCCCAGGGTCTCGATTCCCAGAGACAGAGGGGTGACGTCCAGCAGGAGGACATCCTTCACCTCCCCTTTGAGGACCCCGGCCTGAATGGCGGCGCCCACCGCCACCACTTCATCGGGGTTTACCCCCTTGTGGGGTTCCTGACCGAAGATCTCCTTGACCTTCTCCTGGACCTTGGGCATGCGGGTCATGCCCCCCACCAGGATGACTTCGTCGATCTCCTTGGGCGTGACCTTGGCATCCTTCAAGGCTTGCAGACAGGGCCCCGCCATCTTGTCGATGAGTTCCGCCACCAGGCCCTCGAGCTTGGCCCGGCTGAGCTTGATGAGCAGGTGCTTGGGACCGGAGGCGTCGGCGGTGACGAAGGGCAGGTTGACTTCGGTCTCCATGGAGGTTGAGAGCTCCATCTTGGCCTTTTCCGCCGCTTCTTTCAGGCGCTGCAGGGCCATCTTGTCGTTGCGCAGGTTGATGCCCTGTTCCCGCATGAATTCATCCGCCAGGAAGTCGATGACCCGCTGGTCGAAGTCGTCGCCGCCCAGGTGGGTGTCGCCGTTGGTGGATTTGACCTCGAAGACGCCTTCGCCGATCTCCAGGATGGAGACGTCAAAGGTGCCGCCCCCGAGATCGAACACCGCGATGCGCTCGTCCTTCTTTTTATCCAGGCCGTAGGCCATGGACGCGGCGGTGGGCTCGTTGATGATCCTGAGCACCTCGAGCCCGGCGATGCGGCCGGCGTCCTTGGTCGCCTGGCGCTGGGCGTCGCTGAAGTAGGCCGGCGTGGTGATCACGGCCTCGGTCACCTTTTCCCCCAGATACTCTTCCGCGGTCTGCTTCATCTTGGTGAGGATCATGGACGAGATCTCGGCGGGGGAATAGACCTTGCCCCGGATGTCGATGTGGGCGTCGCCGTTCTCCGCCTGGACGATCTTGTAGGGGAGGATCTTCAGGTCCCGCTGCACTTCCGGGTCATTGAATTTCCGGCCGATGAGCCGTTTGACGGAAAACACGGTATTTAAAGGGTTGGTGATGGACTGGCGCTTGGCGATCTGCCCCACCAACCGTTCGCCGCTCTCGGTAAAAGCCACCACGGAAGGGGTGGTGCGGGTCCCTTCCACATTCGGGATGACCTTAGGCTCGCCACCTTCCATAATGGCCACACAGGAATTGGTGGTGCCTAAATCGATGCCGATAACTTTGGACATTTATTTCTCCTCCTGAACCGTCGAGTCGTTTGGACCTGACGTAGTTTCGGTTTGGGTTGTGCGGGCCACCACTACCATGGCCGGCCGGAGCAGGCGCTGGTTCATGAGATAGCCCTTCTGTAATTCTTTGATAACGCTGCCGTCCGGGACATCCGGGGCTTCTTCCTGCATCATGGCGTTATGAAAAGCCGGGTCGAATTGCTGGCCCAGGCTGTCATGGCCAGTGACGCCGAATCGGTCCAGGACCTTGAGGAAACCGTGGTGCACCATCTCGATGCCTTCCAGCAAAGCCTTCGGGGCCGAAAGCTGCCGGCCGTGGTCCAACGCCCTCTCCAGGTTGTCCACCACGGGCAGGAGTTCTTTGATGAGGTTCTCGTTGGCGAACTGGACCAACTCCACGCGTTCCCGTTCCTGGCGCTTTTTCAAATTTTCCATATCCGCGGCCAGGCGGAGCAGGCGGGTATAGTTCTCTTCGGCTTCCTCGGCCTTTTCCGCCAGCTTCTGGCGCAATTCCGTCAGGTCCCCCGAACTTTCCGGGGACTTATGGAGGACCTCGGGCGCGGTCTTTTCCTCCCGGGACTTCGATTCAGGCAATCCGTTTGTGAAGAAATCGGATTTGGATTTTTTCATAAGGGGCCTTTTCTCCTGGTCATAACCGCCAACCACCTAAAACTTTTATGAAAAAATGAAAAAATGAAAAACCTAAACCCCTGGGGACCGGGTGGCACCGGTGTATTACCGGTGCGGGGCGAGAAATTCACGTCTGGCGCCTGGTGAGCAGGTCCGTGACCAAAGAGGCCGTGTACCGCACAATGGGGACCAGCCGGGCGTAGTCCATCCGCATGGGGCCGATGACCCCCAGGCTCCCCAAGAGCGTTGGCTGGGAACCGTAGGAGGTGGCCACCAGGGACAACTGCATCTCCGGAAATTGCTCATCCGGACTGATAATAATCTGTACTCCCTGGGCCGCCATGGTTTGATCCAGCAAGGTGACCAGATGGTGCTTTTCTTCAAACGCCCTGAAGATGCTCCGGATCTTGTCCACATCGCCGGTGAATTCCGGGTAATCCAGGATATGGCTGGCGCCCTCGATGTAGAGCTCTTCGGCCTCGTCATTTTGCAGGGCCTGCCGGCTGAGGTTCAGGGCCTGGGAGACCATCTTGTCGAACAGGCTCTTTTCCTCATACATCTTGACCAGGATCCGCTGCCGGGACTCCCCCAGGGTCAGGTTCTGGCAGAGTTCATTGAGATACCGGCTGAAGCGGTCCAACACCTCCTGGGGAAAACGGTTCTCGGTACGGACGAATCGGTTCTGAACCTGATTATCCTGGGACACCAGGACCGTCAGCACCCCATCCCCACTCAGGTTGATGAACTGGATATGCTTGAGGCGCATGCCCTGGGGGCGGGGGCCCAGCACCAGGGCGGTATGTCCGCTCACCAGGGAGAGCACCCGGGAGGCCTGGCGGAATAACTCCTGCGGCTCATGGGCCGGCGGCGAGAAGCCCTCCTGGATCTGCTGCTGCATGGACCGGCCCAAGGCCTGGACGGGCAGGATCCGGTCCACGTAATACCGCAAGCCCTTGGGAGTGGGGATCCGTCCCGCCGAAGTGTGGGGCTGGCTGAGAAAACCCCGCTCTTCCAGGTCCAGCATGAGGTTGCGGATGGTGGCCGGCGAGAGGTTCAGGCCCGAGGTCTTGGCGACAGTACGCGACCCCACCGGTTCCCCGGTAACAATGTACTGGGCCACCACGGTCTTAAGGACCCAGGTATCCCGCTCCCCCAGGAGTTCCATGACGTTCGGTTGTTCCATATTCAAACTTAGAAAGTAATAAGACCAACGGGATTTGTCAAGAGATATGAGGGATTTTTGCATTAGGGGAAATACATCCGGCCCCCCGGTCGCCTGGCGGGTCGCCTACCCCTGGCACCGGTGCCGGACGCTCTGCCCTTCCACCATATAGACCACTTGCTCGGCGATGTTGGTGGCGTGGTCTCCCACCCGCTCCAGGTTGCGCACGATGTTGATCTGGCTCTGGCCGGGCAGGATGGCCTCCGGGGCCCCGGTCATTTCCTGGAGCAGGTCCTGGATAATGGCCCGGTCCAGGGCGTCCACGTCGTCGTCCGCCAGGCATACCTGCCGGGCCAGGTGGGAATTGCTCCGGGAAAAGGCTTCCAGACTCTGGCGCACCATCTCCTGGACGGTTTGGGCCATGGACGCCAGGCTGGGATGAATGGGCCGGGGCGGCAGGCGCCTCAGGGTGAGCACCTCTTCGGCGATGTTGGTGGCGGAGTCGCCGATCCGCTCCAGCTCGGTAATGATATGGTCAATGGCCATGAGTTGGCGCAAATCCCCGGCCACCGGCTGGAACAGGGCGATCAGGCGCACGCATTCCCGGTCAATGGACTCCTCCAGGCTGTTGATTGCCGCGTCCCCGTCCATCACCCGGCGGGCCAGGTCCCCGTCCCGCGTCAGCACGGCCCTGACGCTTTGCTCTATGGCGGCGGCCGAAAGGTGCGCCAACTCCATCAGGTTGTCCTTTACCGTGGCCAGATCCCGGAAAAATTTAGCCTTGACCAGGGACTTTTCTGTCAGTTCCATTGCCATGATCTCACCTCACGAACCCTTCCAGGGCCAAGGATTTCCCCAACCGTCGAACCTCTAAGAACCCGCCGCCAAATCACCTTTATCTCAAGATTTTGACTGTTTACGGTCGCCGGACTTACTGGCGAATAATGCATCACCGTTGAATTATTTATCTAAATCACACAAATCTCTTTACATACTATACTATTATGCTATTGTGTGTCTGCAAAAAATCTTTGGGGGGTTGGAGCTTCTGACCAGCGGGGGTGGGGGATGATGGCTTGGCGCACACTTTTTATCCTGGGATGGACGGTTTTATGGCTTGCCCTCGGAACGCCGGCGAGCCTGGCGATTACGCCTTATGACGACGTGCTGGTGAAGCAGGCCGCTAAAAACCTGGAACAGGAGAATTACGACGAGGCGTTGGCGCAATTGACCGAGGCCTGGGGCAAAGGCGCGCATACCCCGGAAAAGGCTTTTCTGTTCGGGCAGGTTTACCGGCTTATGCTCAACTACCCCAAGGCCAAAGAATATTTGCAGGAAGCCTTGCGGCTGAAGCCGGATTTTCGTCCGGCCCAATTGATGCTGGCCGACACGTTCCTGGCCATGGACCAGCCCAAAGAAGCCAGGCCGATCTTGCAGAATCTGCTGGCCGCCGGCTACGAACCGGGGCAGACCGCCTTTTTGATGGGCGTCGCGGCCACCAAAGAGGGCCAGTACAGCGAAGCCCTGGATTATTTCCGCCAGGCCGAGGCGGAGCCCAAGGTAGCCCAGGAGGCCAAGTTCCAGGCGAGCCTGGCCCTGGCCGCCCTCAACCGGGTCAAAGAAGCCAAAAAGGCCATGGAGGAGAGCATCGTGCTTAACCCCCAGAGCCAGACCGCGGATTTCGCCCAGCGCTACCTGGGGGTCCTGGCCCAGCGGGTGGACGAACTGCGTCCCTTCCGCATCACCGTCTCGTCAGGCTTCGATTACGACTCCAACGTAACCGTCTCCCCCAGCGGGGGAGGCGCAGTCACCGCGGTTTCCGGAAAGGGCAGCGCCGTGTTTTCCCAGACCGCCCTGCTGGAATACACGGTTTTACCGGCCGGTCCCTTCAGCGTTTTGACGCAATATTCCTATTTTCAGAATTTTCATCCCGCGGTGCAGGGTTACGACATCATGAGCCACTTCATGGGCATAACCCCCACCTATAGCTTTAAGAATGGCCGCTTCTGGCTCCCCATGAATTTTACTTACATGGACTTGCAGTCAGACAAATATTACACCGGCTTCCTGGTGACCCCCACCTATCTCCACCTGCTCACCGAAAACCTCGGCCTGGAAGTGGGGGCCAAGTATAATCGCCAATATTATTGGACCCCCGTGTTTCTTACCCAGGATGACCGCAGCGGCAACGCCTGGGGGGGCAATGTCGGGCTGTACTACTTTTTCAAAAAGCAAAAGGGGTTTGTCCAGGCCCGCCTCGGCTATTTGCACAACAACACCACCGGCAACAACTGGGATAGCTCCAGCTACAATCTGCTCCTGTCGCTCCTCTGGCCCATTACGGAAAAATTAAAATTTAATATGTTCCTGGACCTCACGCAGCAGCCGTTTGAAAACACCTTTTACAACGGTGCGACCGTCGGCAACGTTCTTGGGGCGCCCCTGATCCCCCAACCCAAACGGCGGGACCAGATTGCCATGTTTGGGGTGGCGGCCACCTATGAACTCTTCAAAGGCCTGGAAGCCAACGTCCATTGGTACTTTATCCGTGACAACTCCAACATTAATTTGTATAATTATAGCCGTCACATCGCCGGCGGCCAGATCGCGTACCGGTACTAACGGGGGGCGCCTTGAGGAAAAGACTCGGAATTCGTAGCATCCGGTTGATCGGCCACAATCCCCCCACCGTTCTAAGGAGCCCGAATTATGAGAAAGTTTGCCTTCCTGTGGACGATATGCATGATCCTGGCATTCCAGGTGGGGCCGCTTACCAACGCCCAGGCGAACGTCGTGGGCCGTCTGACCCAGGTGGAAGGTCGGGTCGACATTCTGAGAGGCGGGCAACTCCCGGCCACCCCGGTTAAGGTCGCTGATGGGGTGGAGACGGGCGATGTGCTTCGGACCAAGTCTCTGTCCAAAGCCCAGATCACCTTTATAGATAATTCCACCCTGACGATCTCCCCGGAGAGCCGGGTGGCCATCGAAGCCTACATGTTCGACTCCGCCCAGAATAAGCGCAATGCGGTGATCCAACTCTTCTCTGGCCTGGCCCACGTGGTGGTCAGCAAGGTCTTCAAGTCGGCCGAGCCGGATTTTGTCGTCAAGACCCAGACCGCCATCATGGGGGTGCGGGGCACCGACTTCGGGGTTCGCCTCCAGCCCAACAGTTCGGAAATTTTAAATTTTGAGGGCGTCCTCCAGGTGGGCAACATCTTTCCGGAGGTGAGCCAATTGTTCCGGAAGGCCTTCAAGGTCGCCTACTCCTTTGGCTCCGGGGGCGAGGGCGGCAGGTGGGTGTTCTTGAAGGGTATGCAGGGCACCTCGGTGGGCCGGGGTCTGCCCCCCACCCTGCCCTTTACCCTCAGCCCGGAAGACCGGAAGGCTTTCATGCGCCAGATGGTCGCCGACCTCATCAGCCGCAAGGGCGGGGGCGACACCGTGGGGGGGGCCATCACGGACTATGCAGGGTCCACCGGGCAGCAAGGGTCGGATACGCCTGGCGGACCCCTGGGTTCATTATTTGCCTCTTTCTTCCAGACGGCCTTTAGCAATTTCACGATCTATACGCCCCCGCCCGATCGGCCGCCGATTGGGACGCCTGCCTCGAACCCCAACAACCCTGTTATTCCGCCGACCTATAATTTTACCCTAGCCACCTATGGCGGATTTCTTCAGAGTGCCGCCCCCTTGCCGGTTTCGATAACCTCCGCCGGCTTCGGCGTCCTTCAGGGGGACTGGGGAGACGCTTTGCCGCGCCTGTATGCGGCTACCGACTCCAGTTCTTTTACCCCCAGCATCGGCACGTTCCCGAACCGAAAACTCGGCGTTTACACCACGAACATAGTTGGGACCGTCAGCGGAGACTTGGGAAGCGTCTTGGCTGGCAGTGCGACCCTTAACAGTTCCTATACCTCACTTAGATACAAACTGTCGAACAGCGCCACCATTCAGGTGACCATCAACTCTTCCGGCCAGATAACCTATAGTTTCATTGGCGGGAGCTTTGACGGGGTTGTTAATTCCTCTGCCATCTCCGGCACCTCTTCGGGAAACGGCACGGCCGCCCCCTTAAAAAACCTAATCTCTGAAGCCTCAACTGTGGGCGCCGCAGAACCTATGATGTTTGCGGCCGAAAGCGCCACCGCCGCTCCCCTGGCAAATAACAACCAATTAGCGGCCACCACCGGCATCCCTGGGGTCGCGGGAACCGCAGAGGCGCACCGCCGCTCCGGCCTCCAGAGCGACTCATTCAGGCACAAAGCCTTGGGGGCCAAATTCGCGCCAGCGGGCGGCGTCACCTTGGAAACCCGGAAAAACCTGGCCACCCTCACCGGCAATAGGCCCATGACCGGCCATCTCCAGGGCGTGGGGCCAGGACCGACTATCACTAACTTTGCCCTGACCAGCCCCATCACTAAGTTCTCGTCGCCCCTCTCCCAAAATATTCCGGGAAAGGGGTCCAGAAAGGGGTCCATGTTGGGGGGGGCGGCCGGTAACCCGGGCAGCCGCCACGCCGGGACAGCGCAGGGGGGCACCCGCCCAAAGGGTACCCCACCGCAGCCTTAAACCCCCAGGTCTTATCCGGTACCGTGAACCACACTCCCGGCGGCCAGGCGAACCCGTGCCCCCAAAGGGTCAATCCGGCTATCCCCGTTGTGGTTCCGGCCACCCAGACCGGGACGGTGACGGTTACTTCCAAGCCGTGAGTTTAAGTGCCGGGCAGATAACCCGGTGAGGACTTCCCCAGGGGAAATTCGCCTTTCCCGGTACGAATCGGCCTTGCGGACACTGGATCGCAGGGCCGATGTTGTTGACTTTAAGGCCGCCTCCGTCAGGTAGCGGTCGATCAGGTGAACCAGAGCGATCGGTCAAAAATCAAGCATTTTATTAACCTGCCGATGACGGTGCAAAAGGTCTTGAGTTCGCCGTAACTTCGGCTCGCTCCTTACTCAAACCCGACCCGCAGCCGGGTCGCCTGGGGAAAAAACTATGAAGCAACGTCAAGTTCTGATGTCTGCATGGGTCGCCCTCGCTCTGATGCTGATATGCTCATCCCTTGCCGGCGCCGAGGTCGTGGGCCGTCTGACCCAGGTGGAAGGTCGGGTTGACCTTCTGAAAGGCGGGCAACTCCCGGCCACCCCGGTTAAGGTCGCTGATGGGGTGCAGACGGGCGATGTGCTCCGGACCAAGTCTCTGTCCAAAGCCCAGATCACCTTTATAGATAATTCCACCCTGACGATCTCCCCGGAGAGCCGGGTGGCCATCGAAGCCTACATGTTCGACTCCGCCCAGAATAAGCGCAATGCGGTGATCCAACTCTTCTCTGGCCTGGCCCACGTGTTGGTCAACAAGGTCTTGAAGGCCGAGGAACCGGATTTTGTCGTCAAGACCCAAACCGCCATCATGGGGGTGAGGGGCACCGACTTCGGGGTTCGCCTCCAGCCTAACGGTTCGGAAATTTTGAATTTTGAAGGCCGCCTCCAGGTGGGCAACATCTTTCCGGAGGTGAGCCAACTGTTCCGCCGGGCTGCCAAGATCGCCTTTGCCTGGGGCGGGGGCGGCGGGCAGTGGGTAATCTTGAACAATATGCAGGGCACCACCGTGACCCGGGGTTTGCCCCCCACGTTGCCCTTTACCATCACCAGCGAAGACCGGCGGATGTTCATGAACCAGATGGCCACCGGCTTGCTGGGCCGGAAACAGGGCCAGGGCGCTGGCCTGGTCGCGTCCTCCGCCAGTTCCCCCTCCGGCGCTTCATCGATCCCGGCCATAGCCCCTGCGGGGCTGACCACCGGGGCCGGAGACCCCTCCGTGACCCTCCTGAACATCGTCACCGTGCCGCCCACGGTGCTCCAGATCGCCACGGGGGGCGGAGTCACGCCGACGCCGACCCCGACGCCGTCCACCTTCAGCTTTACCCAGCAGTATTCTGGCGCCTGGATGACCCTCGCCGCCGCCCCCTATAGTCAGTCAACCCTGCTCGGCTATAGTTGGGGTCAGCGCACCGGCGTCTATGACGGCTACTTTTATGCCACTACCGACGCCACCCGCACTTCGCCCTCGGGAGTGGCCGGCTTCTTTCCATCATTAGCCACGGGCACCTCGACGGGCACCGCCACGGGCACGGTCACCGGTTTCCTGGGACAGACCCTGACCGGCACCATGAACTATACCGGGACCAGCTCCTCCAACAGCACCATTAACCGCACCGGCACCGTAACCATTCTCCCCTCTGGCGCACTGACCTATGTGTGGACCGACACCGCGACCGGAGCCGGCGGCACGGCCACCGGCTCCGGCACCTCTACCCAGACCCCGGGGACCTATTTCAGTCAGACCGCCACCGGCACTTCGACGGGCACCGCCAACCTGGCGGGCAACCAGTTCACCGTCACCAATTCTGTCGCTTCGACCGGCGCCCGCGTCGAGGCTGGGATAACCACCAGCTTCAAGGCCGGTTTCTCGAACACCTATACCGCTCCCAACGCTGGCACCTTTCCGTCTTCCGGATCCGGCAGCTTCACCCTCTTTTCCGAGGGGGTGTTGGGGGCACCGGATACCGCCGGGGGGCGCACCGGGGTCATGACCCTCACCTCTCCCAACAGCACTGAGAAAATCGGCGGGCCGGTGCGCGATGTCCCCGCGACCTCATTGACTCCGGCGGCGACGTTCACCACAATGATCGGCAGTGTCCCCTCCATCCCTGCCGCCACCTCCGTGGGCGTGTGGGCCCAGACCCCGGACCCCGCGGCCCATATTATTACCCAGACCCACGAGGGCGGTTTTACGGTCACGTCCTCGCCTCCCAACACCACCGGCACTCTGGACGGCACTGGTTGGGGATACCGCAAGGAGCACATCGGCTCCGGCTCAGGTGCCTCCTCAGTTCTCTCCCCTACCGTCAATTCGCTGGCGGCGGCGCTAAACGTCACCAGCGGCGACACCCTCGGCTCCAACCCCGAACTCCTCAACCAAACGGTGGCCGCGGTGGTCTTGCCGAGTGGGGGCATTCACAGCGGCCCGGCCCAAGGAGTAGGCATTGTCAGTGGCGACAGCGTCGTCTCCACCACCGGGACGGTCAACATCGACGTAAATAATAACCTGACCCATAACTTTAACGGCGCCTGGGTCTCCCCTGATAACCGGGGGACCTTGACCTCGGGGGTTCAAACCACGGCTCCCGGCGCCCAATTTACCCAGACCACCAATCCCACCCCCCCCGGCTCGGTGATCCTCTCAGCCCCGTCAACTACCGCGCCTTTTACCCAAACCAGCACGTTCTCTGCGGAGATGACCCTGACCGGGGTGACCGGCCCCCTGACGCTCTCCGGCACCGTCATCACCAGCTTTACCAGCGTGTCCGGCGCCTTGCCCCCAGCCGGCACCGTGCCTGCCTTTATCAACATGGAGGGGGTGGTGACTCCGGGACAGACGATCCAAAGCGGCAACATGACCATGACCACGCATCAAGCCCTGGGGTCGCCGGTGTCCACCTATATGGGCCCGGTGAGCATCAATACCCTCAATAACACCCTGAATGCCAACGTGGTCGGGAGAAACCGAGCCAATCCCGGAGTGAACCGGGTGCCGGCCAGACAGACGGGCACCGTCGTCGCAACGCCGCTGGCCCCCTGAATTATCGAGTTGCTCTGAGGGGCGGCCCATGACCTCAATGCACCCAGGTTCTATCTATGATACGTCGCCTGGCCGCTTTCGTTAAGTCGCCCATCGCCCGCTGGATCGTCGGCGTCACCCTGCTGATGAGCGCCCTGCTCATCTGGCGCCCCACCTTCTGCGAGTTTTTCGAACTCAAGCTCTACGATCTCAAGTTCCGGTTCCGGGGCACCCTCCCGGCCAGCCGACAGGTAGTCATCCTGGCCATTGACGACGACAGCCTGAAGGCCGTGGGCCGCTGGCCCTGGTCCCGGGAGGACATGGCCCGAATGCTCACCCGGCTGAAACAGGCCGGTCCCCGGGTCATCGCCCTGGACATCATCTTTGCCGAAAAGGAACAAACGGTATCTTACCATGCCCTCCGGAAGCTGAGCGAGGCCTTGGCCCGGCGGGGGGTCTCGCCGGAGATCCTCAAACTTCTGGAGGTGGAGAAAAAGCGGGCCGACGTGGACCGTCAACTGGCCGAGGTCCTCGGGCAGGGTCCCCCCGTCATCCTGGGGTTCTTTTTCCGGAACTTGGGCGGCAAGTCCGGCGGGGTTGAGGCGGAAAAGCTCATGGGGGCTTCTTTCCTCCAGGCCTCCACCTATAACGTGGTGCGGCTCCTGGACACCAAACCTTCCCAGGTCCACCTGGTCGGCGCCGCCGGAATCGAACGCAATCTTCCGGAAATCACCGAGACCGCGGCCGGCGACGGCTATTTCAACATGATTCCCGATCCCGACGGCACCGTGCGCTGGTCTCCCATGGCCGTCATGTATGGCGGGCAGTTCTTTGCCCCCATGTCCCTGGTGACCCTGTCCCACGCCCAGGCGAAGGCCCCCATGGCCATCACCCTGTCCCAGTGGGGGGTGAAGGAGATTCGCCTCGGGCGGCAGTCGGTGCCCGTGGACCGCTATGGCCGCATGCTCATCAATTTCCTGGGCCCCGAGACCGTCATACCCACCTATTCCGCCGCCGCCCTCCTGGACGGCACCCTGCCGGCCGAGGCCCTGAAGGACAAGGTCGTCATCGTCGGGGCCACCGCGGTGGGCATCTATGACCTCCGGGTGACGCCTTTCTCCGGGAACTTCCCCGGGGTGGAGGTGCAGGCCACCATCATGGACAACCTGCTCCGCGGCAATTTCATCCGCACCCCACCCTTCGGCCTGATCATCATGCTGCTGGTCCTGGTGGCTCTGGCAGTCATGCTGGGCCTGACGCTGCCCCGGTTCTCCGCCGCCTGGGCCTTAATCTTCACCCTCATCGTCATAGAAAGCTACGTGGCCCTCAACTATGTCCTGTTCACCAGTCAGGGCCTGCAACTGGAACTGTTCTATCCCCTGGGCCTCATTGTCCTGGTCTACCTGGGGGTCACCATGCAGCGATTCCTGGCGGAGGAACGGGAGCGGGAGCGCATCCGCAAGACCTTTGAATCCTACGTGGCCCCCGCCGTCGTCCAGGAGATGCTGAAGCACCCCGAGCAGCTGCGCCTGGGAGGGGAGCGCCGGGAGATCACCGTCCTGTTCACCGACATCCGGGGCTTCACCACCATGTCGGAAAACCTGGCCCCCGAGGCTTTGGTAAAACTCCTCCACGACTTCCTCAATCCCATGAGCAACATTATCATCAACCAGGGGGGGACCATCGACAAGTACATGGGCGACGCCATCATGGCCCTCTTCGGGGCCCCGCTCATCCAGATGGACCATCCCCGCCTGGCTTGCCGGGCCGCCCTGGAGATGGTGGCCACCCTGGAGGCCCTGAACCGGACCTGGGCCGAGCAGGGCCGCCCGCCCCTGAAGGTCGGGGTCGGGGTCAACACCGGCCCGGTGGCCGTGGGCAACATGGGCTCCGACCGGCTGTTCGACTACACCGCCATCGGCGACAACGTGAATCTGGCCTCCCGTCTGGAGGGGCTCAACAAATACTACGGCACCAGCATCCTCATCAGTGACGCCACCGCGCAAGCCCTAAAAAACGGCTTCATCCTCCGGGATGTGGACCTGGCAAGGGTCAAGGGCAAGGCCCAGGGGGTCCGCATCCATGAGTTGCTGGGAGAAGGCGAGCCGGGCCCGGACCTGGCCCGGTTCCTCGACTTATACCACCGGGCCCTGGCCCTCTACCGGGAGAAGCGCTTCGCCGAGAGCGTGTCCGCCTTCACCGAGACCCTAAAAGTGCGCCCCGGCGACGAGACCTGCCATCGCTACCTCACCCTGGCCCAGAAGCACCACGAAATCCCCCCCACCGACGACTGGGAAGCCGTAACGATCATGGATGGGAAGTAAGATTGTTGGATTAGCGACCACAAGATGAAGAGGATTAAATCAGCGGGCAAGGCTCTTTTAACTTTCTAATCTCACTTCAAATATTGTCATTATATCGCAACATGTTGGAATGTGAAGATAGTGGCAAGCTGGTGCGCCACGAGGGCGCTTGGAGTAATAAGCGTGCGCAACTGCACGAGAGATGGGGGCGGGCCCCCCGGAGCCGGCTTGCAGGAGCAGGCTCCAAACCACCTTAAGCTGCGCTGGTTAAGAGCCAGGGTGGTGAGCGTTAAGGACAAGTCATGGCTAAAGACCGTGGCAGGTGAGGTTCAGGGAGACGAGCAGCCGCGAACCACTGATGAGGTGTCGAAACACTAAAGACGACGTCAAAACTGGAGGCTAGCTTGACTCCAGGACAAACCCAGAGGGAACCTGCTTACTGCCTGGGTGGCGTCCGGCATAAAGGTGGCGTGAACCTGAACCAGGCTCTCGAGCGGAACGTGGGAACCTGTCGTCCCGATGTGAAGGGAGAAGCTCAAGTGGAGGACCCATGAGAGTGAGAGTACCGAGGCGGGGCACAGGGGCGGAACAACCCGTAGTAGCGAGGAAGTCCCGTAACAGGGATGGAGCGAAGGGGTTGTATCGATCGGCTTTATTGGATGGTCAACCAGCAATGGGAGGAGCCATTGGGTAAGGCAAGGCCGTGTTATTGCGGTTGATCGATGGGAGCCGGATGAGTCGAGAGATTCATGTCCGGTTCTGGGAGGGCGTGGGGGTGAGATTCCCCCACGCTACTCGACTCCACCCTTATAAAATCCATTACCGCGGGTTGATATGGATATCTTAGCTCTATCTCATACCCTGGCGACATTTAAAGTTTTAGTCCAAAGTGTCAGGTCTAATCCGGTCTCGGTTTGATGATTGTCAGTGCAACTCTTGGTCATTACCGCTTAGGCCAGGGGCTTTGCCGTATTTTCCGTATGTTCCCTAAGTGCCCCGTCCTACCCTTTCTTAAGAAAAATCTTACTCACTTCAATGCGACAAAAACGGCAGGTGAAAAAACAGGAAAAACCCGTTCAGGCATAACAGGGCGCCGAGAACGGCGGCGGTGAGGGCCACCCCAAAAATGGCCCGGGATTGGGACAGGATGGCCACGGTGGCCATCACGATGGCAATCTGCAGCAGGACCTCGGAGAAGTCAAAATACGGGTCTTGGCGGCGGGCGGTATCCCGTTCGTGTTCCAGCTTGCGGGCGTCATTTTCGATGTCTTTCCGCTCCTTGCCGTAACGTTCCTCCTGGGTGGCCATCTGCTTGAGCAAGGTTTCGTAGCGCTGCCTGATCTCCGGCTTCAAGGCCTCTTTTTCCAGAAGGTCTAGCTCCAGGCGCATTTTCTGGCCGCGATAGAAATGCTCCCGGCCCGCCTTGGCCTGGTAAAAGGCCCACTGGTCTGACGCCTGCTGCTGGGCCAGGATCATTTCTTTCATGGCATTACTGCCGCCCAGGGAGCTGAAGGCCAGAATGACCGCAAAAATAGCGGTGGTGAGGGCCACCCGCCGGGTAAATTTGTGACTCATGACCTCTTCCAGCTCTTCGGGCTTGGGGAGTTCAACTTCGGCCATATCGGTTTTCTTTCGGGATGTTATTTCACAAAAATTTTCATGCCGTCGGTGAGGGCCCCGTCGAGGCCCAGCTCATGGCCCCAGGCATCATAGGCCTTAAGCCCCCCAGCGATTTTCGCCATCTGTCCGGCGCCAATCAAGGCGTGCCTTACCTGCATCCCCGGAACCAGATCCACGGGTTTCTGATTAACATATACCCGCATTTCAGTCCTCTGCTTTGATGCGGCCCTCCACTTGGGGGGCGATGGTTTTCCGGGCCTGGATTGCGGCAATCAGAAGGTCCCGCAGCCAGGTGCCGGGATCATTGTAGGCCAGTTTGCTGCTGGTGAGCGTGCCCCCCAGGTTGGCATAATCGCCGGTGCTTTTCAGGGCCTCGCCAAAGACCGTATAACCGTCCCCCCCGGCGGCCAGAAAATCGACGGTAGCCACCACGTACTCTTTCTGGGGGTCCAGAGGCCGGCCTCCGACGATGACGTCCTTAACCCGGGAGCCCGCCGGGGCGCTGCGGCTGTAGGTAAAGGTGAGCCCCGAGACTTGGGGGAAGCCGCCCACCGGCTCTTCCAGGCGGGAGACGCCGTGTTCCAGGGCAGCCTTGAGCTGCGCCCCGGTCAGGCTGATGGCCACTAGGTAGTTGTCAAAGGGGAGCGCGGCATAGATGTCCTTCACGGCGATCTTGCCCGGCGCGACGCCGGTTCTGATGCCGCCGCCGTTGATGATGGCGACCTCAGCCCCGGCAGCCTGGCGCATGACGTCCGCGACGAAATTCCCCAGGTTGGTTTCCCCGGTCCTGACGTGTTCCCCGTCCAGGGCCACCTGGGTCTCGCCGATGGCCCGATGCAAGAGGGGGCCGGTCTGGCGCTCATAACGGGCCACAATATCCTGGACCTGGCAATTTGCGGCGCCGGTGGCTGGGCTGATCTCCTCAAGAGCCCCGTCGAACCCCACGACCTTCCCGTTTTTTACCTTAAGGTTCAAAACCCCCAGGGCCTTGGCATGTTCCCAGGCCTGGACGATGATGGTCCGGCCCACCCGCTCCGGTTGGAGCATCTTCGTGTGGGAGTGCCCGCCGACGATGACATCAATCCCCGGGACCCGGGCAGCCAGTTCTTTGTCCGCCTGAAAGCCGCAGTGAGACAGGACGACAACAACATCGGCCCGGCCCTTAAGTTGGGGGAGATACTTCTTAACCGCACTCTCCGGGGTGCTGAAGGACAGGCCCGCTACATTCCGGGGATGGGTGGTGACGGGGGTGTCCGGGGTAACTACGCCGATGATGGCGATTCTGACCCCCTGGAGATTTTTGATGACATAGGGCTTGAGGGCCGGGAGACCTTTAACGTTGGCTCCCAGCATGGGGAAGCGGGCTTGGGCCATCCTTTCTTTTAAGACCCTGGGGCCGAAATCAAACTCATGGTTGCCCACCACCATGGCGTCGAATTTCATGGCATTCATCACCTCGATGGTGGATTTGCCCCGAAAAAGATTGGCCCAGGCGTTCCCCTGGATCATATCCCCGGCGGCCAGCAATAAAGACGGTGATTTTCCCCGAGCCCGGTCCACGGCTCCCGCCAGATAGGCGATCCCCCCCAGGGGCGCGTCGCTGCCGGTGGGTTTATAGGGCTCGGCAAAGCCATGAAAATCATTGACATAGAGGATTTTCAGGGCGACCTGGTTCGCATGACCCCAGGGCGCCAGGATGACCAGCAGGAGAATACTGAGAAGCGCAATGCGGAATTTTTTCATGGTGATATTTTAGAGGATAGGGAGAATGGCGCAAGGAAAACTTAAGTCGCGGGTTTCTGGGAATGCCTAAAGCGTAATGGCCAAGACTTGGCCAGACAACCTCTCCATCACGGCATAATAACATCGGACCCCAAAGGATTCTGAAAATCCCCCCACAACAGGTCAATTTCGCTATGGAATAGCAAAATACCAATCTCGCCCGATACCTTTTCCCCTTCATCCCCGGGGAACCAGCCGGGAGACCTCGATCAGGGGGCGCCTGCTCCTGGGCCATCCGGCAGCGCCGCAGTTCGGGTTCCATCTGCACCTCTGCCCGGCGCGTTGCCCCGCTTCCGGCTTGGCGTTATCAGTTTCCCCGCCCCCAGGTTCTCCCCCCTATTTAACAAAAAATCTACAGATACCGATAAATAAAATTAACGATGGCGATAAGGAAGTTGCCACCTCCTTATCATCTATCTCCATGACCATCTGAGCGGCGCTTCAGCATTACGGTCATCTTAAAGGAGATACTTCGTGCCCCAGAAGAACCCACGAACCAAACCGGATGAGGTCCTGCAGTCCCGGGCCAAAAAATTTCTGACCAAAACCGGCCCGGCCCCGGGCGACATCCCCACGACCGAGATTCAGAAGCTGCTGCACGAGTTGCAGATACACCAGGTCGCGCTGGACATGCAGAACGAGGAACTGCGCCGGGCTCGGGAGGAAACCGAGGCAGCTTGCGCCAAATATGCCGACCTCTATGACTTCGCCCCCATCGGCTATTTCATCTTCGACCCGCAGGGGGCAATTCTGGAGACCAATCTTGCCGGCGCCCGGTTATTGGGGCTGGAACGGGGCTCCCTTCTGCACACCCCGTTCGGGTCTTATGTCGCCCCGGCATTCCGGCCCGAGTTCACTGCTCACCTGGGTCAGGTTTTTGCCACCCAAGCCAGACAATTCTGCACCCTGCGGTTAGCCGCCCCAGAGGGCGCGGCGCTGCACGTGGCGCTGGAGAGCATTGTGGTCGAGGGTCCGGGCATCGGTCCCGCCCAATGCCGCTCTGCCGTCAGCGACTGCACGGCCCGCCAGCGAGCCGAAGGAGACCTGCGCCGCAGTGAGGAAAAATTTCATCGGCTCTTTGATCAGGCTCCTCTGGGATACCAGTCCCTGGATGAGGCGGGGCACATCCTCGAAGTGAATCAGACCTGGCTGGACCTTTTGGGTTATTCCCGGGAGGAAGTGCTGGGCCGCTGGTTCGGCGCCTTTCTGCGGCCGGGCGCTAGGGACCTCTTGAAGGAATGTCTTACCTGCTTCAAGGCCGGCCGGGAGGTCAGCGGCGTCGAGTGGGAGATGGTGCGCCAGGACGGCGCCACCATCGTCGCCTCTTTTACCGGCAGGGTCATCCTGGACGAACAAGGGAAGTTCCTCAGGACTCATGGTCTTCTCGAGGACACCACCGCCCGCAAGCAGGCCGAGGAGGAAATCAACACCACCATCGCCTTTCTGGAAAATATCATTGCCTCCTCGGTCGACCCCATCGTCATCGTGGACGAACACGGCCGTTTTACCAAATGGAACCAAGCGGCGGCCGAGGCCTATGGCTGTGGGGCTGAGGGTCTGGCCGGCCAGACGGCCTTTGATTTCTACGCGGATAAGAACGCCATGGAGAAGATGCTGGGCCAATTGCGCCGGGATGGTTTTGTCCGGGGCTATGAAATCGACATGCAGAAAAAGGACGGAACCATCGTCCCCTTCAGCCTGTCCATCGGGTTGTTCGGGGATGAGGGCGGGAAAAGCATTGGGAGCGTGTGCGTGGCCCGGGACCTGAGCGAAACCAGAAAGTCCATGGCAGAGTTGAGTCTCGTTAATGCCAAACTCCAGGGGCTGGTGGAGGAAGCCGAGAAGCGCAACCGGGAGCTCACCCTGATCAACTCCATGGCGGAAAAACTGCAATCGTGCCTCTCCCTTGACGAAGCTTATCCTCTTATTGCCCAGCATGTCCAGGCCTTATTCCCGGCCAGGTCAGGGGCCTTGTTCATCCAGAACCCCGCCAATAATCTTTTGGAAGCGGTTTTGACCTGGGGGGATGCCCCGGTTGAGGAACTGGCCTTTCCCCCCACTGATTGCTGGGCCCTCCGGCGCGGCCGGGAAAACCTGGGGGGTGGCCTTCACCGGGAGATGCGTTGCCGGCACGTGCCCCCCCGCCGGCCGGGCAATTATTTGTGTCTACCTTTGCTGGTCCACCGCGAGACCATGGGACTGTTGCATATCCAGGACCTCAGCGACATAACCCAGGAGCGGGCTGAGCCGCTTAAAACCCTGGCGGTGACCATCAGCGACCACATCTCCCTGGCCCTGGCCAACATCCGACTCAGGGAAACGCTGCGCCACCAGGTGGTCCACGACGCCCTCACCGGCCTGTTTAACCGGCGCTACCTGGAAGAGACCCTGGAGCGGGAGATTTACCGGGGCCGGCGCAAGAGCGCCTCCCTGGGCCTCATTATGCTGGACCTGGACTACTTCAAGCATTTCAATGATACCTATGGCCACGAAGCGGGGGACAACCTGCTGCGCACCCTGGGAAAATTCCTGTCCGAGCGAGTGCGCCGGGAAGACGTGGCCTGCCGCTATGGGGGAGAAGAATTTGTCCTGATCCTGGCGGAAGCCTCTCAGGAGATAGTCCGACAACGGGCCGAGGACATCAGGCGGGAATTCCCGAAGCTCCCGGTAGTGTATCGGGGCCGGATACTGGAGAGCGTCACGGTGTCCCTGGGAGTGGCCATGTTCCCGGAGCACGGCGCCACCGGCCGAGACGTGCTCCGGGCCGCCGACGACGCCATGTACCGGGCCAAGGCCCAAGGCCGCAACCGGGTGGTAGTGGCAGAAAGCGGTGCGGCACGTCTTCGTGGTGATGTTGGCCTACCTGCTGGAGCGGGAGTTGGCCCATTATTGGCGGCATCTCGACCTCACCGTCCGCGAGGCCTTGGATGAACTGGGTTCGGTGCGGGGGATAGAACCGGCCATCGCCAACGTCAAATGCCAGAAAGTCCCCCAGCCCACCGGCCTCAACCAGGAATTGTTGGCCGCCGCCCAAGTAAAATCGCCGGATACCCTGCCCCTGAGGAAAACCCATGCAGCCACCAGAAAAACTGTCGGACAATTAATATATATTTGTATTTCAATATGTGATAGCATGCTTAATTATCACCTTAAAATGGAATATCCGTTGCAAGCAATCTTCCAGAAATTCACCGCATAATTTACTGGAATAGCCATATTAGCGGTTATCGGCTAATTTTCCCGGACATCCCCGGGTCATTTTGCAAGAGGCTCGATGGTAAAGAAGATTTTGGCCGGGATGGCGCGGTTGAGGTCGAACCCAAGGTGAACCGGTGCAGAAATAAAAAGAAAAAGAAAAATTAGGTAATTTGGCCTATGGACAACACCGGGAAAAAATTTTAACGTATGTATCAAAAGACTATATTGTCTATATATCTGAAAGGATGAAAGTCGGATGCCTCACCGAAAGCATATCCGGTTAATGACCTTAATCCTCTTCGGAGGGATGATTTTAATAATTCTCTTTCTCCTTAGCGGTTGCGGTTCGGATAGCAAGCCTGGAGGAGCCGCGGGTGGGAAAAAGGAGAAAGACGCCGCCAGCGCCAAGACGGGGAAACAAATGCCGGTCCCGCTGGTGATGGAGGAAGAAATCGCCCCGGGAGAAGCCGGAAAAAGGGGCCAGGCCAAAAAGGAGCCCAATACCCGGCGCATTGAGGTTCTCCGCGGCATGACCCAGGAGGAGCTGGAGGCCAAGGCGGAGGAATCAACGGCAGCGATGAAAAAGGCTCAGAAATCCCGTGGTCCGGTAATTGGCGGCATGACCCAGGAGGAATTGGAGGCCAAGGCGGAGGAATCCCGGAAAAGGCTTGAATTAAAAGGAGGCGGGGAAATTTTTCCAGGAATAACCCAGCAGGAACTGGAAAGAATGGCGGCCCAAGGACAAAGGCGTGAACCCACCGCGGTGCAGGAGATGTTCCCCGGATTAACCAAGGAGCAAGTGGATGCTTCTACCAGGTCACGGATCCCGGAGCATCGGGAAATGTTCCCGCCTTCTGGGGGCAAATAATTCGTCCCCCTAAACATAAACAGCGCTCTTAATTTAGTCAGGAAGAGGATCTTCCTAAAAACCAATCAAAATATGGAGGGTGGAAAAATGAAGCGGAAGGGATTAATGGTGGTTTTGTGTGTGCTGATGCTGGGCGCCTTGGCCGTCGGGAGCGCCCAGGCCGGTCAATGGTACACGTGCACCGTCAACCAGGCCGGCACCAGCGGCGCGGTTTTCTTTGTTCAGATCACTGATACGGCGCAGACCCCGGCTTGGACCGGAGCCCGGTACTTTTTCCTGGATAACAGCGCCGGCAATGCCAAGTCCATGCTGGCCTCGTCCCTGACTGCCTGGGCCAATGCCGGAAAAATTCAGATCTGGCTGGATGCCGTCACCGAATTTTTCACCAGTCCCGCGGTCACTGTATCCAACTAGAAGCACACTTTAACAAAATTCCCTGGCGGCGGCCGGCCAACGCCGCCAGGGTTTTGTGATTCCCCGTTCTCCGACCCCGCTGGGTTGAAGATAGGGAGACTTGCGTTTTCCCCGCAGCTGACCCCAGCCATAACTGGTCCTGACTCCCGCCAGGCACTCGCAGCGCCGCCCTCCGACAAACTTCACCGCGGCCGTATCTTGGTCACCCCGCTTGGAGCCGTAGTCCATCGTCTTTATCCGGGATAAATGGACTGGCGAGCAGGCAGAGTTCAATGTAACTTGCCGGCGAGGTTAGCGAAAGTCTGACGCCCAAATGCTGAAGTTGAGAAGAGCCCAGAGATTGCGACTGTAATCGGCGCGGCCCGCCAGGTGGTCGGCCAGCAGTCGGCGGACTGATCCGGGGTTAAAGCAACCCTGCCGCTTGATCATACCTGGGGAGAGATATTCCTCCAGCAAAGGCCGCAGCGAGGTCTTGAGCCAGCGAGACATGGGCACATTGAATCCGCCCTTGGGTTTTTTCAGGATTTCCTTCGGCAATATGCCCCGCATCGTTTCTTTCAAAAGATGTTTTAGTCGCAAGCCCGGCATTTTCATCGGCCCCGGGAGTTGAAACATGAATTCCACCAGCCGATGGTCCAGCAGCGGCACCCTGACTTCCAGCGAATGGGCCATGCTCATCCGGTCCACTTTGACCAGGATGTCATCCGGCAAATATACCTTCAAGTCGGCGTATTGAAAGCGATTCAAGTCGTCCCAATGCCGCACCGCCTCACTGTGCCGGGAATAAACGGGAAAACTATCCAGGCTGCCGTTCAGGGACGAGATGATGTCGTCATTCAATAAGCTCCGTTTTAGATCTTCGTTAAAAAAGGCCTTCCAGGCATAATGACGGCGTTGGGGCTCCAGACAGGCAGATTCCACAAAGCGCCGGGCTTTGAAGTCGAAGCTCACCTTGCGGTCTGAAACCGGCAGACTCTGGACTAATCGCGGAATCAAGCCCTCGCTCAAGAAGCCCGGCAACAAACCGTAGATTTGGGCGAGCTTGTCCGCCTGATAGGTGGCGTAACCGGCAAAGATCTCGTCGCCCCCGTCGCCGCCCAGGGCCACGGTAACATGCCGCCGGGTCAGTTGGGAAAGGTAAAAGGTGGGGATCGCTGAAGAATCAGCGAAAGGCTCATCGAAATAATGGACCAGTTGGTGAACCAAATCCGCAGCATCGGGCGTCACCTGCAATTCGGTGTGCTCGGTTTCGAATTGCCTGGCCACGAGCCGCGCGTAGGAACGCTCATCATACGAAGGCTCATTAAAGCCGATGGAAAAGGTTTTGATGGCGCCATGATGAACCTGGCGCATCATGGCTACCACGGTACTGGAGTCCAACCCGCCGCTGAGGAAAACCCCTAAGGGTACATCCGAGATCAAGTGACTGCGCACTGTTTCCAGGAGGAGGCTATGCAACGCCGACTTGATGTCCTCCCATTTGAGCCGATTAGCATCCCGGGGATCTATCTGAGCCAGATCCCAGTAAGAGCGGATGGCTGCCCGCCCGTCTTGCCAGACCAGGGCATGCCCGGGTTCCAGCTTGTTGATTTCCTGGTAAATGGAGTAGGGGGCGGGGATATAAAGCAGAGAAAGATAATGGCTCAGGGCCTGGAAATCCAGGGTGGGTTTGAGTCCTTCGGCCAGGATGGCCTTGATTTCCGAACCCCACAGCAGTCGGTCGGGAAGCAGGGCGTAATAGAGGGGTTTGATGCCGAGGCGATCTCGCACCAGCATCAGGCGGCGCGGTTTTTCATCCCAAAGGGCAATGGCGAACATGCCGCTCAAATGCGCCGGGAAATCGACTCCGTATTCCTCATAGAGATGAACAATGACCTCGGTGTCCGTGGAGGTGTAAAAGGTGTGGCCCTTGGCCAGCAACTCCCGCCGCAGTTCGGGGAAATTGTAGATCTCGCCGTTGAACGCGGTCCATACCGTGCGGTCTTCATTATGGATCGGCTGTCGGCCGGTATTCAGGTCGATAATGGAGAGCCGGCGCATGGCCAGTCCCACATTACCGTTCAGGTAGTAGCCTTCATCGTCCGGACCGCGGTGGGTCAGGGTCCGGCACATGGCCCGGAGGATTTCCGGTTCCACCGGGTATTCCTGCTGGTAATTAAGTATGCCGGTAATGCCGCACATTTTTATGTTATTAGGTTTTGAGGATGGTGAAGAACAATTTCATATGTTTACAGAGGCTTCGTTAAATCACCTCTGGACAGACCAAAGATTAGTGGTTCGAGTCCAAATTATTTCTTAACCGCTTGTATAAAGGCCCCACTGGTAAGCAAATCCTCTTCGGAAATGCCCGCGAACCTTGCGGAGAGATGGCCACGGCCTATTCCAGGATTGTCAGCCTGTTCCCGGAGGTCACAGACAATTTCAAAGCCGGCTTTTTTCAGAAGATCCACATGGGTAGAGTGAGGAAATCTATTTATTAAGTATGGCTTTCTACCTCTTATTAATCTCCACACCAAATCCGAATAGCCCCAATGACCATTCCACTTTTGCGAAGTTTCATGTGATGTATAGTCAATTTTATTTGAAGTAAAGCCACCATTCTTCAGCCAGAAATACATGGCCTCATAAGTTTGCTCAAGATCATCAATATGTTCCAGAGCCGCTTGGGAAATTATCAGATCAACTGATTCACTCTTAAGGTCCCTAATGTTGTATGGAGCATTATAAGAGATTAGATTATCATCTTGGCCGACATTTAATATGACCTCTCTGATAATAGCTATTCTATTTCTATCCAGAGCTAATTTCAGGTGATCCTCAGTCAAAATATGATGAGGAAAGGCATAATATTCCAGGTGGGGCCTCAGGTTAGGAAGTTCATTTTTATCAGAAATTGTAGTGCGATTAACAAATAATTCGTATAACTGTTGTAACATTACCAGATTATCTTTGACATTAAACAAATTTACTGCATCCAGCCCCTGATATCTCTCCACTCCTGACAACAACGCTGCCAGACCCACACCCAAAGATCCACCGGGACCAATTTCCACAATAACACGGGGAATTGACTGGAAACCATATTTATGCGCCATAATAAGATGTCTTAACCACACTGAATAATAATACCGACTGCCCCAATTTCTCTCTTGATGTTGTCTTGGGAATAGTTCTGGAACAAAGCCTATAATTATACGCAATAGAGTCATTATCTCTTAAGGAAGATATTCTTTAATCTTTTGGGATAACATAGCTTGCCATCTTCATTGCTTAGGTCTTATTAACATACGTCGACACTGTTGTCTGGCACGTAATTGAATAGCAAAGATTGTCGGTTATCAAGAGCGTCTTAAAAACTTTTCTTTGACTGACTTACGGCGCTTTTTGACATTGTAAGTATATAATATCTTAATTTTTGCAATTTGGTTCGTATTAATGACAATATAAGATTCCCCTCAATGCAAATTTTAAACAATAATGTTATTGCCCATGAATAATTTTTTCGTAAATGCTTGCAATAAATAATCCAAAAACTTTCGTGCATTGATCTAATTTTATAATAAGGTTTAAAATGAGCGCCTCCCTGACCTTTTAGATGAATAATTTCACTTTCGGGATAATACCACACCTCCCAACCCTTTTCTTGAGCCCGCATACACCAATCCAAATCTTCCCCAAAGGCAAAAATACTTTCGTCCAGGGGTCCGATGTCTGACCAAACTTCGCGCCTTGCCATTAGGCAGCATCCTGATACCGAACCAACTTTCGCGGCTTTATCATCGGGCAGATACGTAAGTAAATATTGCCCGAGATACGGATTATTCGGAAAAAGGCGGTCAAGTTTCAATCCATAGGAAATATAGGCTACCGGGGTGGGGATACCGCGTTTGCACTGGGGCTGAAAAGTCCCATCCGCATTCAAAACTTTTGGACCGACAATTCCTGCCTTGGGCGTTATTTCTAAAAAACCGATCAACTTTGATAAGCTATCTTTCCTTACTATAGTATCAGGATTAAGCCACAATATATATTTGCCTTTGCTCATTTCAATAGCTTGGTTGGTTGCTTTGGTGAATCCGACATTCACGCTATTGCTTATTACACATACATCCGAAAAGTAATTATTAATAAGTGCTGGAGTATTGTCATTAGAATTATTATCCACCACGATGGTTTCGAAATCAACATACGGTTTGCTCAATTGCAAGGAATCGAGACAATCTTTTAGGACATTCCAACAGTTAAGTGTAACAATACAAATAGAAATATCCGTCATAAAATTTTCTCTCGGCACCCACGTGGTAGCAATAGCCATAGTTCCCAGGTTAAGTCTTGCCCTCTCTCTGCCATCCCTTTCACCGAAAATTACCTTTTCTTCATTTCAGCTTGATGCCTTTCTATGCCCTCCAGGTAGACCCCCAGGAGCTGATCGGTGATGTGATCCCAGGAATAATTATCCCTGACGACTTCAAAGCCCCTTTGCCCCATAATCTTCAACCTTTCCGGCTGGCTCAACAAATCTAGCAGGGCCTCTGCCAGGGCCGCGGGCGTCGTTGGCACCACCCGTCCGGCCCCAGCCTTTTCCGCCTCAGGGAAATGACAGCCTGGAGAAAGCAATACCGGCGTGGCGCTGGCCAACGCCTCTAACACCGCCATGGAAAACCCCTCGGCATCGGAAGGCAAGCAGAAGAGGTTGGCCCGGGCCAATAGATCGAGTTTGGCTTCGCCGGATACCATCCCCGGAAAAATCACCCGTTCGCCCACGCCGGCCTGGCGCACCTTGCGAGTAAATTCTTTGGTGTAGCCCCAGTCATCCGGACCAGCCATTACCAGAAACGCTTTGGGAAGTCTAGCGCAAATCTGCAAAAAGGCTTCCAGTAAGCGTTCAACCCCTTTAACGGGATGCAACCTTCCCAAAAAGAGAATGACCTGCGCATGGGGAGGAATCTTCCAGAGGTCCATCGGGGTCGGGCCCGGCTGTTGCCGGAAAGTGCCCACCTCAATGCCATTGGGGACAATGCGACACGGCGTCTCCACCCCCAAGGCCCGAAAACTCTCCAGTTCAGCTTGGGTCAAAGCAATGAGGGTAGTAGCTTTTCGCATGATGGGGCGCGCCACCAGATCAATGAAGAGCTTTTTCTTGAAGGAGCGAAATTCTAAGCGGGCCGGATCAAAAACGCCCCGTTGATGAACAAAAAGCGGTTTGTGCCATCGTTGCGCGGCCCAGGCAGCGGCGCAGCTTGGATACCCGAAGGGATTATGGGTGTTGACTAGATCGATCTCCGGCATCAGGCGGTCAAATTGTCGGGAAATTAGGGGATTATACATGAACCCGACCGATTTAGACAGATAAGGAATGAAAGGGAGCCAGCGTTTGAAAAAATTCTTATTACTGAAATACCAAACCTCAACCCCTTCCACTATTATCGGTTGATTGACCGGTACGTCCAGGTCTTCAGCAATATCTGAATTGCTGGTGAAAGCTATTACTTCATGACCTCTACTCACCAGCCTCTCAGCCACTTCCGAAACAGAAATAACTGGACCGCCCATACGATAGGCGGGTTTGTAGCCGGTCACCGTATAGAGAATTCGCACCGCGGCCTCCTAACTTATTAATTGCTCTTGAACTAACCCAACAGGAGGCGCAGTGGAATTATCAGGCTCTCCAGGAGGCGCAGTTTGTCGAAAAATTCTCATTGGCCTTTTACCCCACGGCCAATCAAAACCCCATGGCGAAATATCTCCACATTGCTTAATCCAGCTTCCATAAACCAGGACAATAAAGTGGCTGCCGACTGGGGCTGATCGTAAACCGGGGCCAACATGTCATAGGTATCGAGAATAGCCCACTCCCTTATTTGCTGAGGTGTCAGAGGCCAATCCGGTTCATGGTTCGCTACAGGGACCAGATACCTCAGCTTGTGACCAAGACGAGGAATTCTCCCGATTACCAGGCTGATAGGCAAAAAGTATTTCACCATGAGCTGCACCAGGGCAAACAGGCGGTCTTGCGCCAGGCACTTGGTTAGGGGCCGCAGCCAATATTTCGGCCAAAAGTAATGCCAGAGGGCCTGGCGATAGATATCGACGACCAATCTCCCCCCGGGTTTAAGTTGGGCCGGCAAGGCCATAAAAGCCATTTTCACGTCGGTAGTGTGCTGCAGCACCCCCAGACAATAAGTGACCTCAAAACTTCCGGGTTTAAAAGGCAACTGATAAATATCCCCTTGCACCACATTCAATCCGGGATGCGGTCCCAGATTCAGCCAGCAGGCGTCAACCGCGGAAGAGTAATCCAAGGCCACCAGTTTGGCGCCGCATTGCAACGCCACCTCGGCAAAACGACCGGCGCCGCAGCCGACGTCCAGCACGGTTTTGCCGGTGAGGTCTTCCGGCGTCAACGCGGAAGAGACGAAAAAACGCTCCCTCGACAAGGGCAACTTCGAATGGCTATCGAGTTGAGTTTGACGGAACTTATTCCATTGGAAGCCAAAATTGTCCGCGTAATTTTCTGCCGGTACAAAGCGCGGCACATATCTAATAATGGGATATTGTTGATGACAGCCGGTACAGTCCAGGCAGCCGCTTTCAACCTCTCCCGCGTTTTCTATCTCTGACGTTAATTGCAGAGGGCCTTTACATGCAGGGCAGGCTAGAATTTCAAGCAATATTCTCTGCAAATTTTCTTCCCTTATCTCAGCTCAGGCCCTTGCGCGGGCACGGTGATCCGATATTCTCGGCGCCACAATTCAAACATGGTCAACAGAAACAGACGGTTGGCGTTGGCGTAACCCTGACGCTGGCCAGTCATCAGGCCTTGCACTACCCGTCGATCAAAGATCTGGGGGTTGGCTTCTTGCAACACCGTTTCCACATAATTGCCCCACTCCCCTTTCAGCCAATGGGCCAGGGGTATCTCAAATCCTTGTTTGCGGACCAGATCCAACTCCTTCGGCAGCAGGCGCTGGGCCAGGGTGCTCAACAGGATTTTCCTCTGGTCGCCCGCCACCCGCAGCCTGTCCGGCAAACGCCCGAAGGCAAACTCCACCAGGCGATGGTCCAGAAAAGGGGAGCGCATCTCCAGGGAGCAGAGCATGCTGGCCCGATCCACCTTCACCAGGTAATCCTCCGGCAGGGTGGTCTGAAAATCCGCGGCGGCCGCCTGATATAGAGGAGAAGCCCCGGCCTGACAAAGGCCGGCGCGGTAAGCCTCGGGGGCCGCATCCGCCCGCCCGCCATTCTGTATGAGGGGCGAAAGCAGGCGTTTCCTGGAGTAAGCGTCAAAATATAGATTTATATGGGCAATGCTCCAGGGCAGCTCTCGGTTGAAGCCGATGAGATGATTCCGGCCCGGTAGGCCGAGGGGCAGAAAATGCGCCGCGGCCGCGCCGGCCCAGGCCCTGATTCGGGCGGGGATCAAATGGCGGTACTGCTCCTGTTTCAGGAGGAAATTATAATGCGGATAACCGCCGAAGAGTTCATCGCCACCATCTCCGCCCAGGGCCACCGTAACCTCCTGCCGAAGCAGTTGGGAAACCAGATAGGTGGGCACCATGGAGTGGTCCGCCAGGGGCTCATCGAATTGCCGGGCCAGCCTGGGCAGCAATTCCACCGTGGCCGGATCCGCCACTAACTCGGTATGTTCGGTCCCGAAGTGCCGAGCCACCAGGCGGGCATGCGGCCCTTCGTCATAGCGCCCATGCCCGGGAAATGAGATGTTGAAGGTCTTAACCGGTCTGGCTGATATACGGGCCGCCATGGCCGTCACTAGGCTGGAATCGAGGCCGCCACTCAGGGAAATGCCCACCGGCACGTCGGCAATCAGCCGCAGGCGGACGGAGTCCAAAAGGTGCGCTTCCAGTTCCTCCACCAACTCCTCCACCGAAGCCTGATCCCGGGGATGGGCCTCCGGCAAGCTCCAGTACCGCCAAACCTGCGCCCCGCCATGGCGAACATCGTAAATCATGGCATGGGCCGGCGGTAACTTGTGCACCCCTTGCAGAATGCACTTTTCTCCCGGCACATAACCGTAAGCCAGATAAAAATTTAAAGCCTCCAAGTCCAGGATGCGGGGAAACTCCTTATGCGCCATCAGGGCCTTAAGCTCGGAGGCAAACAGAAACTGGCCGGCCGTTTGATAATAGAATAACGGCTTCTTGCCGGCCCGATCCCGGGCCAGAAATAATTGCTGTTCTTTGGAGTCGAAAAGTCCAAAGGCGAACATCCCGTTAAACCGCGGCAGGCAATCGGTCCCCCAAGCGCGGTAAGCCTCCAGAATCACTTCGGTATCACTGGCGCTTTGAAAGGAATGGCCCTTTGCTTCCAGCTCCCGGCGCAACTCTTGATAGTTGTAAATTTCCCCATTGAAGGTAATACAAAGCTGTCCGGAGGCATCCACCATGGGTTGGTGGCCGCCGGGAGAAAGGTCGATGACGGCCAGGCGCCGGTGAGCCAGGCCAATCCGGCCATTCGCTGACCGCCACAGCCCGGCGTCATCCGGCCCCCGGTGGCGCATGCTGTCCCGCATGACTTCAAGGGTGACCTGGTCAACTACCTTCCCCTGGCTGACTATTCCGACTATTCCGCACATAACTATTTCATTCGAGTTATATTTGCGACTTTCGCGCTAAAATTTCCTGGTAAACCCTTTCATATTGTTCCGCCATGGCCGTGATTGTCCATTGTTGCGCCAGTCGTCTGGCTCTTTGCGACCGTCGCTGCGCTTCTTCAGGATACGCCAGGGTCCGCTTTATGGCCCGGGCGATCTCTGCCGGTTGAAAGCGATTCACCAGCAAGGCGCGGTTCTCATCCAGGAACTGGCGATGCTCGGGAATGTCGGAGACCACCAAAGGGCAGCCGCAGGCCATGGCTTCCAGCACCGTGTTGGGGAAGCCTTCAAAGTGACTGACGGAAACAAATACCTCCGCCAGCTTCATTAGGGGCCAGACGTGATCGACGAATCCCGGCAGCAGCACCCGATCGGCGATCCCCAGTTCCCTGGCCATTTTCTGAATTGCCGGCAGGCGGGGGCCGTCACCGCAAAAAACGCCGACAATGTCCGGATCGTCCCTCAAATAACTCAGCGCCATTAACAAATTATCCAGGTTCTTCACATGGGTTACGCCATTCTTATATTTCTCCAGGTCAAAGCGGCCGACAAAGAGCACGATCTTTTGGGATGGGGCCAGGCCAAGTTCGTCTTTCGAACTTGCGGAAACTGTTTCGATCTCTTTAAGAGGCAGTCCATTGGGAATAATATATCGCGGTTTATTTTTATAATATTTCTGCCAGTAAAGATCACCCATGGGTGAGTTGGAAACAATGGCATCGGTATTGGCAATCAGCCAGCGGCGCAATAAAAATTTCCAGTTATTGGGATAGGCCAGTTCGTTGGAGGGCTCCCTGATTACCCAGGGCGTGCGGGTAAGGGTTGCGACAATTCCCCCCAGAATGTCCATTTGCATCGACCAGCTATGGACGATATCCGGCTTGACTTCCCTGATTAACCGCACCAATTGCCGCAGGATATTAAGATCGTAATTATTTCGGCTGCGCAGCAGGTGAAGAATCACCTGATTATTTGCCAAACGAGAAAGATAGGGGCCTCCTGCCAATAAGGCGGCATGCACCTGAAGACCCATCTTGGCCATCTCCGGGGCCAGATAAGAGAGTTGTCTCTCGGCGCCGCCGTAAGACAAGTGGTTAATCAAATGCAGGATACGCAAGGCTCTAACCACTCTCCGTCATTAAAGCTTTACGCCCCGGGGAGAGGAGGATCTGGCCCAGTTTTACCAAAAGCACACCAGGGATCAACTGATAAACAATGATGGTTAAAAAATAGAAAGTTGAGGCCCGATAAGTGTAGTAGCTGAACAGGCATAGCCACAGATAAAAGAAAGTCACCCAATAACTTTCGGCGCGCCGGACATACCAGCGATGCACCGCCGCAAAAAGATAACCCAAGACGGCGCCTCGCAGGATCAACTCCAGCCAGCCCCAGCCGATGACCCCCTGGGACATCACTCCGAACATAAATCCCACCCCCGATTCCTTTTGCCCGATCTTTTCCAAATACCACTGGGCCGGATCCACCTTGGCAAAGGGGAGCAGTTGTTGCGGGATAAGAGCCAAAAAGTCGGCAAAGTAGGCGGCCTTGGGAATCTCCCCCATGAGGCCTTTCACTTTCATATCCTGCAAATCTGCGGCGGTTCCCAGCAGAATTTGAAATTCATTGACCATGGCGAACATGCTCTGATCCCAAGTCAGAGTCATGGGAAGCCCGCCTTTGGCGAGAACGAAAACCCGCAGTCCCCCATAAACCAGGGCTCCCGAGAGCATAACCACCCCCAACAGAATCAGCGTAGAAATCCTTAAGGGTTTGATCAACCTGTGGTAGGTCAGGACCGCAGCCAGGAGCAAGAGGAAGAATTCGGTGCGGCCCCCCATCCGGGTCAGGGTTATGCCGATTTCCACCCCCAGCCACAACAAAAGCACGTAACGCCACCGCTTCTGTCGCCAGCGCTGTATCAGAAGTATTACCAGCGCCAGTTTAAGCAAGATGTAGATGCCGAAGAGGTGCGACGATACCTGGTTCACTATAAGGGGCAAATTTTTGAAGGCGGCGTAGGTTGCCGCCAAATCTTCATACGTATGCCAGAAGTTAGCCCCGGTGACTACATACAACAAGATTAAATAGATGAGGATACCCAGGGTCAAGACCACCAGGCTCACGGAGGTCGGGGGATCCGTCTTATCCATGGAGACTCCCTGAGCCGAAAACCGGCCGCGTTGGTGGAGATAAACCACGGCAAAGCTCAACAGATAACCAACATTCCACCAGGCGAAACGGCCCACTTGCGCCGGTGACAAATTCAGGGTTAACAACCGGTTGTCACTCAAAACGGTCCAGGTCAGGCCCGACAACAAATAACCGAGTGGCGGGATCAGGGCATAAGCTGTCGTGACCAAAATGGTCATGGTCCCCAGTTCGAATAATGGAAAGACCCCTTCTCTCCGCCGCAGGACGGTCAGGGCGCCGAAAGCAATAGCGGCTATTATTATCGACGGTAAAGCAACGCTTCTCTGCTCTGGGGTCATTATCCAGAGGATAACAAAGATAGTGTAGACCGCGGTCAAAAATGGAATTGCTTTTCGACTAAGAATTAGGGAAATTTTTGATGTATCATTTGTCTTCACTCAAATATTCTCCATTACTATTACGATAGGCTTTTAATGCCTCAGCCATTCTTAACTATTTCAAATACGAACTGATTATTGCCATGACCACCCCCACAGGTCTTTAAATTGATTAAATTAAATCCTCTATCTCGGTAGAAAACAAAAATTTCTTCAGGCTTCGCAACTTCGAAAGGCAATCCTCCGAGCCAATCCAACCAGTCGGTCACCAGTGACATGCCGCGCTCATAGCTATCAAGATATCTTCTTAGGGGATTTTTCATTCTCACTAAATCGGCGGCGACTCCTCTAATAATATAATAAGGGAAGAACATCAGAATAATAAAGGTCTTTCCCAATGGCCCTGAACAAAATATTTCTTTAATCCTTTTCCAGAGAATGGATTTGATCCCTTGGTCATTATAAATGGCAATGAACAATTTCCCCTGAGGGGCGACGGCCATTTGGGCCTTCGCCAAGGCCTGCCACATCTGGCCGGTGTGGTGCAAAACTCCCCAGGCATAAACCAGGTCATGCGACCCCAACGATTTCATGTAATCGACATCAAGAACCGAACCCTGGCCGATGATCCAATCAGGGTCATCAGGGAAATAACGCCGTTTTAACTCTAAAGTACAAGCCACTGAATGAGGATCATAATCAAAGGAACGAACCATGGCGCAAGCCGCCTGGCTGCCAGACTAAATAATCCGCTCCCGGAACCGATGTCTAGAAAACGCTTGCCGGAGAAGTCATGGATTCCCAACATTTCTTGAAGGGAATTCTCTGCAATCCGAATAGATTCTTCATTGATTCGAGAGAGAAACTTTTGCCAATTTTTGCCAAATTCAAACCGCTTTCCCTGCTTGACATCCAGATCATAACCGATCATTGGCAATCTCCCTTGACGCTGCCCTGGCCTTCAGGAATTGCGGGGGTTTGTCCACTCCTCGACGCGTCCCATCTCCAGAACCAGCATGGGAGCCAATGCGCCGATGTCGAACGGTTGCAGCAAGCCCAGCAGATTTACCAGATGATTGATAATTCTGGCCGCCGGGAGGGGCCAGCGCTTATGCAGGCTGAGGACCCAGGGAGAAATCCGACCGGCGGGGTAAGCTGCCGTCTGGCATGCCAGATCGGACGGGGCCAGTCGCGCCAAGGGCCCGGGCCGCATGATATTCAGGTTGTGGATATCGAGATTCTCAGGATCAAAGAACCGTTGCAGCGTGCCATAGATCCCGCCATAATTGGGAATAGTTATTAGAGCACGTCCCCCGGGTTTAAGAAGAAGGACATGCCGACGCACCATTTCAGTGGGATCAATAAAATGCTCAATAAACCCCTGACTGTAAACCAGGTCGAAGGACCCCGGGGGAAAGGTCGTGACGCGGATATCCTCGCAGCGCAAATCCCCCGGAATCTGCAAAACTTCGAAGAGCTTCCAGGCAGACCTCACCCCGGTTTCGGAAAAATCGACCCCGGCCACCTGGGCCCCCAGCGCCTTGGCCACCCAGGCCAGCATGTTGCCCGGTGCAAAGCCGATCTCCAAAACTCGCATACCCGGTTTGATCCTGGCCTTTAGCAGACGCTGGATATCACGGTTGGACACAAAAAGCCCGCGAGGCAGGCGAAGATCGGTTCCAGTTTGCCAAACCTTATCCCAGTAGGCCGAATTGGTTTTGCTGCCGTCACGCTCCATTTTCAAGATTGCCTGAGGGCTCAATAAGCTATCTCCATCTGGGAGCCATCAACCCTATTTCCTCCAGTCGATCCGCGCCATGCCCTGTTGGATCAACCGACCGGCCTGGACCAGTATCTTGCCGATGCGGTAATCCCGCAGCACTCGCTGGTATCCCCGCAGAGCGATGGCCTGCCGTTCTTCATCGTGATCCAGGTAATACCTGATCTTGTCGATGAGATCATCAGAGTTTTTATAGCCGACGATCTCCTCCCCTTCCCGGAAAAATTGATTGAGATACTCCCCGCCATCCGAGATTTGCATGACCCCGTTGGCCGGCAATTCGAACAGGCGATATGACCCCACCGTGCAGTCACCCCGATTGTGAACATTGAAACCGATCTTCGTCCGTTGATAAAGGGGCACAAATTGTTCATAGGGAATAGGTCTTACCCAGCCGGGGAAGCCGTATTTCAGGTTGAAATAAAGGTTTTTTTTGAGGCTGTACGGGCCATGCAATCGTAATCGGCGTCCAAACGCCTTTTTAACTTTTGCCAAAAGGGACATTTTACTACGATGGAAGTTGCCCACAAAAATGATGTCGATATCTCTTTGGCCGGCCAGGATGGTTTCCACCGTCTTGGTATGGTCAGAGTAAATATCAAAAAACCCCAAAGGCCACCAGTCGGCGTTGTGCATGCCGCAGTACCGCAATTTGTCGGCCATGCCCAGATCCAGGCTGTAAGCGGGACTGTGGTAAAGCACCTGTTGATAAGCATGCAAATAGGCGAAATCCCGATCATAGGCCGATATGGGACCATCTGCGATCCGCAGGACTTTGTAAACCGGCAGCCTTCGCAGATATTCGGGATGATACGGCGGACAATTATCGACGATGATGGCATCGGCCTGCTGGTCTTTGATGAAAGCCGAGAAATCCTCATATAAGTGCATTAGCCCGGGATGCCTGTCAAAATAAAGATTGTCTAAAAGCTGGGCCCGGAGATACAACCTATAATCCGGAAGATAGGGATCGTGGTTGAAGGGAATGAAGCGAAATTCCTCATTGGAGGCTGCGGCTATCTCTCTTTGCCAGAAATCAGCTTCGTAGCCCTTTTTGTTAAATGAGTATACTATATTCATTGTAACGAAAATCCCCTCTAAACACTGGCCATGGTAAATCTGTCAGCGACTGGGCTGATTTTTGATGAAACCTGTTAAGCTGTCGCATATTATGTTGGATACGTATTCACAACCTCTTTCATTATAATGCACTAAATCATATATATTCCTTTTCCTGTGGGACTTCCTTAGCCAAATCGATTAATTTTATACCTTTGTTAGAAGCAACTTCTCGCATTACTTGATTGAACATATCATATATTTGTTTAAACTCATAATACTCTACGCCACGAGTTCCAACATGGATGTCCACTTCGTATCTAACAATTTCATCAGGGGATTCTTTTAATCTATTTGCCTGAGTCATGAAAACCAGGGTAATATTTCTGGTCTCACATAACTTAACAAAAGTTTCTAAATTCATTTTATATTGAGAAACTAACTCAGATTTATTGATATTAATTTTCTTTTTCCTTACATGCCTCCACTCATCCGGGGGAAAAAAATCTAAATATATTTGCAGACATAAACGGCCTAAATTCGGCAATCCTAACTTGACGGCATCTCTTACCAGGCCTTTGATAGAGGGCTGGGCTTCAACAATAAGGGAACGGGTCGGGCTATTGTTCCAGTACGATTGATCATATAGTAAAGAAATTAAGTCATTGAAATTCTCCATCAAAATTACAACATCTGGATTAATCGGGATTATTTTATTTAACAGAATGTCAATTAAGTGCAGCGTATTATTGCCAGCCACACCAGAATTATATGAATTAATTTTTACATTGGTTTTTGATTCTATTAGTCGTCCGGCCAGATAAGGAAATCTCTTGTCTTCATTAACAAATAAACATTCGGTTGTTGAGCCACCAAGAAAAACTATTGTTACATCCGGTTTAGAATGAATTTTAGATGGGATAATAAATCCATCTCCATCAGTTCTGAATCTATATCTCTTTTTTGCCAAGAATTCGGCAAATTGCATATTTACTTTTGAAGGCACAACATAACTATCTTGAAGTATATGATGCTCTCTTAATCGTATATGCCTTTCGCTATTTGAGTATTTATTTTTAGTAATAGCTGGTAAGAGCCTGTCTGTTGCAACAGCAATTATAATAAAAAATGTTAAGATGAATAACCCGACAATAGCATATCATTTTTTGCCGAAGTTTTTGGGCATATTAATACCTCAACCGAGATTATGTGGCAGCCTTGGTTTTCTCTGTACAAGAATAGCACTTTGGGGATGAGAGCATGCGGCAATTTTTTTCGCTACGGTCCAAAAGAGGTTTTGAGAATCCAGGTTTAAAGACATTTTTTTGACTTCACTATAAAATTCCAACTGTAGTACCAGTCGCGGTTCCGATAATTATGAATAACTTCAAACCATTGAGAAAAGCGGTCAATTAAGTCGCGGACCCGGAAGCCGCGCCTACCCACTTCCCAAAAGTGTTGCCCCTGAGCATATCTCGAGGTGATGCCATCAGGTTTATGGAAATAATTAAAAATATCGATAGTAAGGGGAATATCGATTCCTTTGGCATCCCCTTTAATTCGCGCCTGAAAATGTCGCCCGGCGATGGGCAGGTAAATCAGGGCATAACGTCCGATGCGGGCAATTTCCTTTAATGAAGTGTTCAAATACGGTTCGGCCAAATGCTCCAAGACATGCGAGCATACAACCGCATCAAATTGACCGTCTTCAAACATAGACATATCATGCACGCTGCCTATATGATCCGGCTTGAAGGTCTCATCAATATCCAAGGTTATTACATCATAGTCACGCCATCTTAATAATACCGTCGAAAGCCCTTGACCTGGACCGATAATCAGCACCCTCTTGATATTTTTACATAATAACAAGTCACGATATTGATAATAGGTATTAACAAAGTTAGATAAATGTAACTGCTTAGCCCATTCCTGCCTATCAAATTTCATTACATCCGGCAAAGGAATTTCAGCTTGTTTCATTATTATATCCTAATCGCATTAGTTTTTTTAGAAAAGTACCAGTTAATTATCTTATATCTTCTAGTACAAGCAACATGTCACCTCCACATCTATAATGGAAACTCCTGGCATTAAATTCACTCGGATATAATGACACCAATCTATATCCCATTTGGGTAACGAACTCGTATAATTCAGCTAATTGAGATTGATTTTTATAAGCCGGGACAAAAATAACTTCTATCAATAGAAATGTTACTCTTTTATTTTTGAGCAGATTTTTAGCGCCGATCAAGGCATTCAGTTCATAGCCCTGTAAATCCAATTTTATCAGGTCGATAGATGATATGTTATGAGTTTCCGCCCAATCATCGAGTGTGGTCATTTCTACATCGATATTTTCCAATAATTGCATCTGTTCAGCTTTTTCCGCATATTTAGTGCAACTATCCGCCCCAGCTAATAAAGAGCCGGTTTGGGAATCGTAATTCTTATAAAAGGTCACAAACTGGTTGGCCTCCCCCAGGGCCAGATTCAGCGGTCTTATACCGGCATAACTTTCTGTATTTTGACATAATACCTTAAAATTTTCCGGCTCCGGTTCAAAGCTGTAAATAATGGCCTGGGGAAAGGCGTCAACTAGGGCTAACGAGGTTTCGCCCCGATGGGCGCCGCCATCAATGCAACATTTGAGGTCATTCCTGCCGGTACATTTTTTTAAAATAAATCTAATGTCTGTCAGGTAATCACCTCCAATATATTGCCTCTTCTTGATAACGATTTTACCGTCAGCTTTGATAAACTCATAACCTAATAATGCCGCCGCCTTTTGTATATGTCGCTTCAGTTTTCTATTGTATTTATAGATTGTTGCACTAAATTTATTCAACGATTGCTCCTCTGATAGTTATCCTGCTCTTCATAGCCCCGGTAAATCCACGGCCGCGATGACATTGAATCCTTGCGTCATCTCCATATCATTGGCAGGAAGCAGAATTTTCATGGCCTCGAGGCTAACATATTCCTCTCCCGATCTGGTGTCCCAAAAACTGTAACCAAGGTCCTTTAGTATTTTAAAAGGATTCCGATCTTCATTATCAAAGTGCGGCCATACTACTTCCATGAGAAGCACCGGCTTACACTTTTCTATTATTTTAATACCGCCTTGCAGAATTGAAAACTCATTACCATCCACATCTATCTTAATAAAGTTAATATTTATAATATGGTTTCCTATACTCCAGTCATCCAGGCGTTCGAAATCGACCACGCTCAAGCCGTCAGCCCGCCCTCCATTAGTAAGCCAGCTAGCTCTAAAATGGACCTGCTGATTTTTAAGGTTAATATCAGAGAGGGCAATTTTAAATGGGAAAATATTATTAAAATCGTTGAGAGAGATGTTTCTGGTCAGCTTGGCGAAGGCAAAATCGGTGGGCTCAAAAGCGAAAACCCTGCCCTCAGGCCCCACTTTTTTAGCTAACCTAAACGTATGCGCCCCAATATTGGCGCCGATATCCAAGACCTTCCAGCCCGGACAGCAGTATTTTTCTATGGCGCTGGCCACATCACGCTCAAAATTCTGCAAATATATGGACACATCTATGATCTCACCCAAGTCCAATTCATAAGCTATTCCTTCAATACTGGTGCAGATTATTTTGCCTCTGACCAGACGGTAAAATACTTTCGTATAGAACCGCTTGAGCCACGACACCGGAGTGGCATAATAAATATATGATCCTAATTTTACTAATATGTTAATCATGCAGCAATTTCCCTTTTCACTGCCCGAGTTAAATCTACGCCTATAGCCATTACAATGTCACCCCGGTCCTTCTTACCACCACACTTATGCTTAATAGGGCGATTGCCCAACCGGCCGTGTAGGCCCATGCCAGGCCCATGGCCCCTAAATGTGGGGCAATCAAATAGGCCAAAATAACCAGAGTAACATGGTTTGGAATCGCCACCCCAAACAGGGTTAACCACATCATTTTCTTGGTTTGCATCACTTGATAAAGCGAAATCGCCACAATTTCGATAAAACCTGATAAAAGCAGAATCAGCAGCACTGGAGATGCCTCTTCAAAACTTTTACCGAATAATCCTAATATTCTTTGACCTGCAAAATAAACGACTATCCCACCAGCTAAAACTAATACGCTGGTTATAATTAAATTAATCCAATAAGTTCGACGGTATTCATTTTCATTGACTAACCCTTTCTGATAATTTAGGATAGAACAAGACACATTGTTGATATTTCTAGGTAATAATAAAATAAGTGTTCTTATATTCATCGCCGCGCTATACATTGCCATTTCATTATATCCGTTAGGGGAACGCACCAAAAAAACATTCGCCAGCCATAACGCCGGCATTGATATAAGGCCGCTTAATGCCGCCGGCAGGACAAAATTCGTTAAGGCCCGGCGTTCTCTCCCCAACTCATGGTAACTCGGGAAAATCCCTTGGGCGCGACTCGCCTCTTTTAAAAAGTGTTGATGAATAAGCCAGTTGACCATGCCACTGATTGCTAACCCGGTGAGCGCCCCGTTGATCCCCCAGTTCCAAGCCCCAAGACTACAAAGGGGCACCATTAAACAACTATTACATAATCCTGCCTTTGCCAGGTTCTTGAAATTTTCCAGGCCGGATAAGGCCCCAATTTGATAACCGTTAATTACCGCAAAGAAGAGAAAACCTCCGCCAATCTGCAAGCTTAATGATAGGTGTGGGGCTTTAAGAATATGGTCGGACAACCAGGGAGCCAAACTGCATAATATGATAACCGCCAGCGCCCCCGTTGCTGCGGAGACGATGGTGCACAAGCCCAAAATGCGCCCTGCTCTGTCCGGATCGCGCACTCTGAACTCCGCTAGATAGCGGGTTGCCGTTATGCCGGTGGAAACCTGGGCTATGAGAGAAATTGTCATCAGCGTACTCAGAATGATGGAATATTCGCCAAACAGGGTTCTTCCCAGCAAGCGGGCAATTATTATGTTAATGGCAAAGGCGCTTCCCTGGTTAAATAATGCGCCGATTAAATTCCAGGTTACCCCCACAGACAAGCGACTTATTAGGGAAGAACTGCTATTTGAAATCCTTTCTGTCTGATTGACCGTCAATCAATAAACTCCCTAAACCACATCTCCAGAAACAATAAAGCCCACAACCGGCTGGTCCAATCCCGGCGGCCCAGGGTGTGGTCTTCTATCATTTTAGCAATAAAAGCGGACTCGAACAATCCCCGCCGGGCGGCGGTGCGGTCCAGGAGCATGCCGCGCAGCAGGTCATTCAGTTCGCCCCGGAACCAGTGTCCCACCGGAACGCCGAAGCCGGTCTTCTTTTTGTGAATAATCTCCTCCGGCAGCAAGGGCTTCACGGCCTCTTTCAGGATCAGTTTGCCCTCCCGGCCGTGGCGTTTCAGATGGCTGGGAATGCCGGCGGCAAATTCCACGAATTCATGATCCTGGAAAGGGCACCTGACCTCCAGGCTGTTGGCCATGGAAGCGATATCCATCTTGACATTGAGGCAGTCGGGCAGATAAAAATGCTGGTCATGCCGCATCATCCAGTCCAGCGTATCCATGGACTCATCCCAGGGCTGGGCGGCGGGGGGATCAGGGGCCGGCTCTGCTGCGGCCAGCAGGGACAGAAAGCGCTGGCTGTAAGCCATCCGCCTTTCCTGGGGCTTTAATATGGTCATTTCCAGCAGGAAGCGCTCGGGCAACCCGCCCCCCAGCATGTGCAATCCCCGGGCGAGGCGCGCCCCACGGTTGGAGTACGGCAGCACCTCCATAAATGACTCAGCCCAGCGGCAGGCCCGCCGCCGGATTGGCCCCGGAAGGAAATCAGCCTGCTGCCAACGCAGGATTTTGGCATAGCTCTCGTAGCCCGAGAAGCTCTCATCCCCGCCGTCGCCGGATAAGGCCACCGTGACATACTCCCGGGTCATTTTGGCCACATAATAGGAAGGAATGGCGGAGGAATCCGCAAAGGGCTCGTTGTAATGCCGCACCAGGAGGGGTAACACGGCCGCGGCTTCCGGTTTGACCACCAATTCATGATGCTCTGCGCCGTAGCGCTGGGCCAGCAGGCGGGCCTGCGGCAGTTCATTGTACGCCTCTTCCTCAAATCCGATGGAAAAGGTCTTCACCGGCCGGCCGCTTTCCTGGGCCATGAGGGCCACCACGGTGGACGAATCGATGCCGCCGCTCAGAAAGGCTCCCAGGGGCACATCGGCGATGAGCCGCAATCTGACGGCTTCCCGGAGGCGTCGCAGGATCTCGGCCTGAATCTCCGCGGCCGAGGCCTGAAGCGGCTCCACCTGCGGGGGTTGCCAGTATCGTGGGGTGATCACCTCACCTTGATCATTACAAAGGAGAAAATGGCCCGGCGGCAGCTTATAGATATTCTTGAAAGCGGTTAGGGGGCTGGGCACATACTGGTAAGTGAGATAGCGGTCTATGGCTTGATAGTTGGGCGCCGCGCTCACTTCCGGATTGGCCGTAATGGCCTTGATCTCGGAGCCGAAAACCAAGGCCGAGCCGGTGGCGGTATAATAGAAGGGTTTCTTGCCCAGACGGTCCCGGGCCGCAAACAAGATTTTCCGGCGGGCGTCCCACAAAGCGAAGGCAAACATTCCCCGCAAATGACGCAGACAGTCCGTGCCGTATTCTTCGTACAGATGTAGAATGACTTCGGTATCCGTGCCGGTCCTAAACCGGTGTCCCTGAGCCTGCAAGTTCGCCCTGAGGTCTTGAAAGTTATAGATCTCCCCGTTGAACACAATCCAGACGGTTTCATCTTCATTGGTTAGGGGAGCGCAGGCTTCGGGGGTCAGATCAATGATGGCCAGCCGCCTCTGGCCCAAACCGATGTACGGGGCCGTATAAACCCCTTCGTCATCCGGACCTCGATGCGCCAGGGTGCGGGACATCCTAGTAATCAAAGCAGGGTCCGGAATGGCGCCGTTAAAAATAAACTTGCCGCTTATACCGCACATAGATGAATTGTTTGGGGCGAGGCCTTAAGGAATAAGGGGCCACCACCTATTACCCCAATTAAAAGGCCCTGTAACCGGGATCATGAAAGGGTCTTAGAAGGGGAATGTTTGCGACTAGGCCATAAGGCAATAACTGCAAAAAGTAATCTTACTGCCTGGTCAGGTTTGTTATTATTTTCTAGCTTTTGCTATCCAGCCATTTTTCCCAGCATTGCTTATAGAGATTTGCTTTAGACCAGAGAGATATTGCATAATTTGATCCTTAGCAAGGTAATGAGTATATTGTGGCTGTAACCTATCAAAAAAGGTATAAATGATATCCTCATAACTCAATGAAGTCCATTCATAGTAAGGAAAACAGCTAATAAACTTTGCTGAAGCCAGCTTCTTGATCCAAAACAAAGGATATAAATATAAAACATATAAAACCATGGCCATTATTTTACAAAGGTGGAACTTGTCTTCAAGTGTCCATTCTTTAGTGCGTCGACGAAGCCAGACAAGATGAGACAGTTGATAAACCAGAGACATTCCTTCTAACCCATAAACCCATATCCATAATTGGCCGTGCTTTGATAACAACAGTTTTAAAGAACAAAACCCATTTTCCGGAAATTGCAAATGATGCAGGACCCCGATGCTGTATATTATATCAAAAATCCCTTCACGGAATGGGGGACAGGTAATATCGCCTTGGACCAAATGACAATTATCGGCATTTCTTAACAATGACTTGGCGGTCAAGAGAACACCCGAACTCAAGTCTAGACCAATGATTTCAGCTGCCCCGTATTCATGCGCCATAGCCATGTAACGCCCCGGACCGCAGCCGGCGTCAAGGACTATTCTAGTTTTCAATTCTTCTAACTGCAAATTGCTTAGGTTCAGATATTTGCGAAAATATCGACGGGTTAGAGCCAAATCGGCATCATGATTATCTGGAGCCAATTCCCTCTGAGATTGATAACGGCCTTGACGTTGATGATGAAAATCGTAGCCACGCATGGTTTGCAAGACGCCTGCGCCAGGAAATTCATCTTTTTGCGGCGCCAAAGAAGTTAAACTTTTGGGCAACATTCGGGGAATTCCAGAAATAATAGAAAATATTCGATTACAACTACAGCAGGTAATAGACCCTTGCTCGATTTCCATTCCGGTATCGTCGTTTTTCTCAACCAGCAAATCTAATTTTTCCGATCTACAATCCGGGCAAGCCAAAAAATCCAAAAGACGCAAATGCATCTTCCAACCTCTCTAAAGCATTTTTAATTTAAATCGGTCAGCATTATCACCCCTATTATGCCATCGGGTGATAAAACAAATATCGCCAAATTTTTTGATTAAGTCTGACAGATATTTATGGGTGAAGGTCCTCGGAAAACCTTGCGGGCAGCCACAATAAAATTTGGTCTTAAAGGCTACCAAATGATGGTCATAGGAATAGCTCGGATGAAAGCCAATAAATCCGGCACTTCAGGTTCCCAGGAAGGATTAATCTATTATCTTGGAATCTCAATCCACCATTAATAATTCTCCATTTTATAATGGCCGGTTAATTATGCCCGTGCTTCTTCCAAAATAAGAAGGGCCGATGCCAGGGTTTCAGGTATTCATGCATCATTTTCAAGCGGTTGGCGGTCTCTCCCCGCAGTCGGGAAGCCTGCCAATATTCCAAAACAAATACCAGGAAGATCATGAAGAGAAAAGTGCCCAGCCCGGCGGTGGTTGCCGGTATCAGCCGCTGATTGCTCCTTTTCTCCGGCGGCGGGGCCCGATCCACCACATGGACCACGGTCGCACCCTTCACTTCATCCAGGCGGGCCAACTCCACCAGTTTGATGTAAAGCTGGTATAGTTGCTCTTGAAACTTGGTCTCCCGATACAACCGCAGGTACTCCAATCCCAAGGCCGGCATCTTAGAAGTGGCGATCATCGCATCGCCAGTCTTGAGATGTTGCGATTCCTGGACTTCCGCGTCGCGAAGCTTCTCTTTAAAACCCTTGAGTTCGGTCTCCAGTTTAATCAGGTCGTAGTTAAACGGCGTCGCCTGCTCTCGCAACACCTTGATCTGCACCTCTTTGGAATCAATGGTGGCTCTAAGGGTAGCGATGTATTCCAGCATGCCCCTGGTCTGAGCATCAACTTGCAAGACGCTGCTGACTTCGCTGAAATTCCGCAGGCTCTCTTCCGCCTTGGAAAGGTTCTGCACGGTTTCAGTTCTTTTCTTTTCCAGGTAAACTAACCGGTCGGTGGCTTCCCGGACCGCCATACTGCGCAGGAGACTGTCAAGCTCGTCAATATAGGCGTTCGCCATCTCTTGGGCTCGCTGGGGGCTTTCATCCGTAACCGTAATGGTGATCAGGCCATCTCTGCCGGCGCTTATTTGCGCCCTTTTATTCAGATTCTTCCGCACGTCCTCGAGGTATTTTTTGTCATAATGCTCTCGCAACTTGAAGCGTTCGCTGATCCGGTCGGAAATGGTATTGCCGGTCAGCATGCCGACGTACAGGTCGGCAGGAGATTTCAGCCCGAGCAGGCTGCCAGCCACTCCCCCCAGGCCGGCAGCGCCCCCGGGCTTGGTGGTGCCCATGCCGCCTCCCAGACTATCCAGCACCTGAGCGACCATGCTCAGATTTTGCTGGGGGGGCAGCATGCGCGCCGTGGCCGTGTATTGGTTCGGCAGGAGAAACAAGATCAGATAGGTCAATACCATGACCGCCAGCGAGGTAAAGATTATCAGGCGGCTGTGCTTGGCCAGGATGATCACATAGTCCAACAGATAAATTTCATCACTTGCGGAAGCAGATTTTTTTTCCGGTTCGGTCATGAAGGTGCTCCGAGGTTATGGGAAAACCAAAAAAAATCAGGGGGAACGCCAGGTTAGAGAAATTATATCATAAAGGATCAGCGTTGTCCGGCACAAAATTTGAGTGGCGCTTGGGTGCTATCGATCCGGTGGTCAGCCTGATCACAAGATCCCGGTGTCGCCTGAGCATGGTTGAGCTTAACGCGGGTATAAAGAAATGCCGAGGGTTTGGGGAGAATCGCCAAGTATTTTTTATCTTTCTAAAAGCCAGGGCGGCGGGCAACCGTTCCAATCCTTTTGCCAACGCAACCAGAAAACGATGAGGCAGGCGCAGAGTAAAATCTTCAAATCAAACCACAGGCTCATATGGCTAACATAGATTCTATCGTACCGCAACTTTTGCAAAGGGGTGACATAATAGTTTCCCGCCACCTGGGCCAGACCGGCCAAGCCCGGACGTACCCTATGCCTCAAGGCGTATTTGGGGATGTCTTTAATATATTCGTTAACCAAGATGGTGCGTTGCGGCCGTGGGCCGACAAAACTCATCTCGCCCCGCAGGATGTTGATGACCTGGGGTAATTCATCCAACGCCGTTTTACGCAAGAACCTCCCAATAAACAGCAGACGTTTGTCATCTTTGGCGGCCAAGACCGGTCCGGTTTCCTTTTCCGCGTTCCAGACCATGGTACGGAACTTCAGCTGCAGAAAGTTGGCACCGCGCCGACCCACAGAATTTTTGACGAAGAAGATGGGACCCGGGTCCTCCCACCAGATGAGGAAAGCGATAACCAGCCAGATAGGCGCGGAGGCGATTAACACCAGGAAGGCCAGGAAAACGTCGAAGGAATATTTGATGACCCGGGGATCAGGAAGAGCCCCCCCGATCAACTCCTGATGCTGCTCTCTGACCTTTTCTTTGACTTCCCGGGAAGGCGGCAGATTTACTTCCGCCAATCCCAGGTCCACGGCGGTAACCATCCATGCACCGGCCAAGGCTCCACCAATGGTTGATGCCAGGATAGTTGGATGGTTCCACGTTGCGGCGCTCATTTGCGGAAAAAACCACAGGCAAATACCCAACCCGGCGCCGGCCAAAAACGCCAGGCGATACCTCCAGGCGCGCCTCACTCCCCAGCCGCAATATAATAGGAGCCTCTGAATCAGGAAGGTCAACGCGAAAAACGCCGCGAAAAGGATCAGGTTTTGCCAAAACAGGCTTTTTATCAAACCCAGGGAGAAAACGGCGCAAACCCTCTGGAGAGTCACCAGCAGAAAGGAAAAACCGATTAGATAGATCAGCAGGCTCAGGTATCTCTGATGAGAGAGGCATTGGCTCTCGCCAAGACCCTCAGTCTCATAAGCGAGAATTTTGCTCTTCTCTTCCATATTCATTATCCTATCATTTATCTATAAGTAACCACTTGCGGCACGACCAAAACGCTCGAGAAAAGGTTTGGGACCCTCTCGGCTGGGGCATAACCCCGAACAGCAGATTTACCTGTGGCCAATATTTCTTATAGACAATATTATGGCATAATTTTATGGAAATGCAAATTATTGCCCCTAATGATCCCGGGCCCTCAGCAATTTGGCCTCCAAAGCCTCCCGGGTTTACGCGCCGTGCGGATGCCCACTAAACTCTAGACCACCCTGGACCAGGAAACTTCCGACGACAAATCCGATCCCGAAGCCGGTTATCGTCAAGGCCGGATAGGGTCCATGGTTAACATGATACCATGGAAGATAAGTTCATGTATAGGCATAAGTGCCTATTTTTGAACCGCCCCCTTAATCTTGGGCAAGGCAAAGCTAATAGGGCGATCCTTCCGAAGGGTAAGGGACGGTCCAGGCAGAGGCGCAGCGCCACGGGGTTGTCATTTCCGGCAAAATTTACTACTTTTCGGGTCACGGCCTCAGCCTCTTCGTCCAGCAAAACCTAAGAGGCCGGAACCGTCTTATTCAAGGCCCCCTTGGGCGTGTACCAGGGAGCATCTCCAGCGGTCCAGCACTCCCGGCATATTATGTAAACCAGTTCTTGGGAGATCAACCTCAACCATGACAACCTGATATTTGCCTTGACGGGACCGATCTTATTTGCTAATCATAACTATATAAAATACTTCTAACTTCGCTGCAAGGCATGATTAATTCGGCAAGGCTCCGGTTTAGTAGGACCTATTCCCACCCCGATAGGCAGTTGGGCTTGATGCGGGCATTGATCCTCCTGCCGTTCCTCTGGCTGGGCTTCATTCTGCCAGCCCAGGCGGAACCCTTCGTGCGGGTCTGCAAAGACGGGGTAATTCACTATTATTTTGCCAATCGCCCGAGCAACCAACCATCAGTTACTCGGCTTTCCCGCCGCAACCACCAGATAGGCTCGCTACCCCGCCCTAGACCCTCGCCAGGCCAATTGGAACCCCTGATTCACGAAGTGGCCCGGCAACAAAATCTCCCGCCGTCATTGGTCAAAGCGGTCATTCGGGTGGAATCCAACTTCAATCCCGAAGCCACTTCTCCCAAGGGCGCTCAGGGACTGATGCAATTAATGCCGGGAACGGCTGGAGATTTGCAGGTTGTTAACCCCTATGATGCGCAAGAAAATGTTTGGGGAGGCACGCGCTATCTGAAGATGCTATTGGAAAAATTCAATTATCGTTTGCCCCTGGCCCTGGCCGCGTATAACGCCGGCCCCAAGCGGGTGGACCAGCATCAAGATGTCCCCCCCATTAGAGAAACCCAGAATTTCGTCCGGAATGTGTGCGAGAATTTTTTAAAGTATAGCGGTGAACAATATCCTGAAAAATCCGGCAGTCCGCCGCTCCTGAAGTAGCCTGGCGTCCCGGACGCACAGGGGAATGCCCCAATCCTCCCGCGGTAGTTTTCGGCAGCAACGCCGCCCTTAATTCCCATAAAGATTTTTGAAATGATAGGAAACCCCGAGAACAAAACGGTGATGCGGGACATCGAAGGTCATTGTCCCGCCAAAGCCATATTTAGCAGCTAAAACATCCTCATATTGCACCGCAAACTGATAACTGAACTTGTATTCACAAAAGACCGCGACCTTTGGGGTGAACATGTAACGGACACCAGCCATAGTTTCGATGGCAAAGTTTTTAGCAGAGTCGGTTCTGCCATAGATTATTTCAAAACCTGGGCCAATCCCCACATATGGTTGCAACCGCCCAAAAGTGACTTCCTTATCTTTAAGCAAGCCGTAGCGAGCTAACAGATTGGTTTGCAAACCCCAGATCATAAACCAATCGGACCCGGTTATCAGATTAGTTGGCCCTGCTGGCAGGGGAGGCGATATGCGCCCCTGGTCCATACGGATCCTATTGCGGGAGAAATGGGTCTCCGTTTCCCAACCCAACCAGGGGTAAGAATCCAAAAACCGTCCGAATTTGATGCCACCCAGAATGCCTGGTTGATATTCGATATTTTTTGCCGTCCTTCCCGCATACTGAGCCGCACCTCCTAAGGGGAGTCCGGTATCCGTTGATAAAGGGGCAGGGAAATTGCTGGCAAACTTCCAGTCCGCCGAAGGTAGATAGGAGAGGCCGGTGTAGGCGGCGAGGTACCACTCGCCCGGCCCCAATTCCTCCGGATAACCTTTGGCCCTTTGCGCCGGGCTATTTTTATACATGTAGTAAGCAATGATCGCGGCGCTAACAGGTATATAGGTAAACGCAGCAATCCTAAAGATTTGTTCACTGCTAGTATTTCCGAACACGCCAGCCAAAGCCGGCTCTCCCGCCCCCCAAACGCCAAGGAAAGTTATACTTGTCAAAAATATCGCCATCAGGCGCATTTTGCTGCCTTCGCAGTTCATTTGAGGACGCCGTAAACCACACCGGTCATCTTTCATGATCGCATAATTACGGGGATATTTAACTGCGCCCTCTACCGTCTTACCTTCTTAGGCCCACCAAAACCACCCCGGCCGTTAGGGCAATTTGACCGATGATGGTGGCGATATCTTTGATCTGTTTAAGCCAGGCGATCCTTTCCAACTGTTCCGGGACGACAATGGTATCTCCCGGGTCTAAGGTTAAGGAGCTTAACCCGCCAGGATGATAAGCATATTTCGTGCCATCCCAGCTTTCCCCCAGCAACTTGAACCCTTTTCGGCTAACGGCGGCGCCGTTGGCTTTTATGACGTAAATTTCCTTGTCATCAGCATTTTTCGTGGACCCGCCGGCCATGGTAACGTATTCCGCCACCGTCCGGTAAGGAGTGTACACAATCGCCGTGGGATTGAAGACTGCTCCCACGATATTCACCGTCTGGAGGGTTTCGGGCACCAACAGGGAATCTCCTTCCTCGAGTCCAATATCTTCTGGAGTTCCCCGCAGCCGTTCCGGATCATCCAGGCGGATGACCACCCTTCCCAACGGCTCAACCTTCCTGAGGCTGGCCAGCAGGGCCATCTGTTGCCTGGCATAAACCTCGGCGCGCTTCGCTTCTTCTGGATCTATTCCCCCGGCGGCTTTGGAACCGGCCAGAGCCATTGACTCCGCTTCCAAGCGATTAAGGGCCGCGTCCAGTTGCTGTTTTTGAATCCGCTGGGTGGACCGTCTGGTAAGGACCCCTCCCAAGAGATACGCCTTGCTCGTGAACCCTCCCGCTCGGGTTAAAAGGGAACTTAACGTCTCTCCCTTCTTAATAGTATAAGTGCCGGGAAAATTGACTTCTCCGGCGACTTGAATGGTTTTATAGGTGCCCCAATCCGGTACCGCGCGGATGAATAGATAATCATTAGGTTGCAGGACCACGTTTTGGCCCGGCGCGCCACTGAGGGCTTGGTATAATCTGACATAAATGCGAGAAGTCTCGGGGCCTTGCTGGGTGATCCGGACCCGGGTGATCTCCGCTTCTTCCTTGTTGGCCTGCATCAAGAGCCCGCCGGCGTAATTGATCAGGTCGCTTACCCGCATACTGTCGCGGAAACCAAACTCCCCCGGGTTCTTCACGGCGCCGGCAATGGTAACCTTTTTTTCCACCAGGGAAGAGACTGGAAAAATCATGACAAAATCCCCGTCTATCAATGACAGGCCATGGTATTTAACTAAGATTTTTCCCAGGTCTTCATCAAACATCACCATTTCATGGTGGCCTTTGACCCGGAGAACCTGCACCCGGCCTTTAAACGCGGTGTCCCCCAGTCCCCCGGCCAGGCGCAGCAGATCATCCAGGGTCTTCTCGTTCTTTAGTTCGTAAATCGCTGGAACCTTCACCGCACCGCCAAAATCCATTCCCTTGCTCATGGCCAGTTTTTGCCCGGCCTCTTGCAGGCTCATGCCGAAAATTCGTCCTATATCCGCCTCCGGGAGAACCGACGCTTTTTCCTTTATGGTTAGAACCGGCTCTTTTTGCGACATTATTTTCAGGTCTTCCCCTCTCCGCCAGCTCATTTCCGGAGCCGGCTGAGAGGGATCTCCTTCCAGTTGCAGCCGAGCCAGGGTCCTCAAGGCCTCTTCCAGTTCTTTCAAGGTCTTCGGGCTGCCGATGGCGACCATTGGGCCGATGGGCGGGATAAAAATGACATCTTCAGGCTGCAGCCGAATATCTTTGCTCTTATCCCCCCGCAAGAGGAAGTCATACATGTCAAAGTTCCCCACCACCTTGTTTCCCCGCCTGACCTGAATGTTGCGCAGGGAGCCGGACTTACTGGGACCGCCCGCGGCAAATAAAGCGCTCACCAAGGTGGACAGGGAGGACACCGCGTAGCTTCCTGGAAATCTTGCCTGACCCACGACGTAAATCTGGATGGTCCGCAGGTTATCCAGGGTAACGTTCATTTGAAAATTGGTGTACTGCCGCGAGAATTCCCGGTCCAAGACCTCCCGAAGTTGCCGGTAAGTAAGACTACTGACGTGCACGGCACCCACTTTGGGGATGTTGATTTGGCCGTTGCGGTCTACCGTGAGGTTATATTCTCCCTGCACACTTCCCCAAATGATAACCTTGATTCGGTCACCGGGGCCGATGACATAATCCGGGCCCACCGGGACGCCCTCCATCGGCAAGAAAGAGGCTGGCGGTTGGTAAAAGAAACTATAGCCGAATTGCTTAATGTACATCCTCTGAGCCCAGGCGCGCCGTTCAATGGTTGAAATATCTTCAGGCTGCCGGGGAGCAGTGGTCAATACCTGGGTGGTTTTAGGAGATGGGGCGATCTGCTTCGGCAATTCCGGGCTGATTGGCGGTTGAGCGGTTAGGGGAGTTCCCGGTCTTGCAGGAGTCTGGGCCGGGCCGATTTGCTGAAGGTAGAATTGCGCTTGATCTTCCAGCGGCTGACTCCATCCCTGGGTTGGGGGCAGAAAGATCAGGAATGCTAAAAAGGCGCTGATTATTTTTCTGGCTAACATAATACCAGCCCGTCGCTATCTGTCATGGTGACACCCTCTATTGTTAAGGTGATCTTGGAACAATGATAAAATAAAGTGCGGCAGGTGACAAGGACTTTATCATGTGGCTGGGGGCTGCGGAAAACATCTTAAAAGGCATCAGGAATCAGGTGCTGCAACCGGCAAGTCAGATTAATGCACATCAGCCGTTGAATGATGCCCGCATCGGCCGGATAATTCTGGTCCGTTAAGGCAGGAGGACATTGGGCCAACTTGACCGGCATGCGGCCGCCAATCTGGGAGTCGGCTACATCCCAAAGCGGCCGCCAATCCAGGGCCTTAAACATGGTCAGCGAGACATAGATGAAGGCATGACTGATGGAGTTGGGAGGAGCCTGGGAAGCCCTGGGGCCCGCCCAAGTAACATAATTACCGCCAGGGTTGAGTATCTCGATAATCTCTTGCAAGCCATAAGACCGCTTTTGGTGATCTTTCGGAGTAGTTTTCGCATCAGCACAAAAAACGGTGGGGGAATAAAAACAGAACAAAAACGCATCGACCCCGCGATTTACCGCCTCACACATTGCCATTATCTCTTGAACCGGCATGGGTCCGGGCTGGAGAGGCAAGACCCCCGCCAAGAACGGTTGATACCCTTTTTCGGTGAGGACCTGGATGAGAAGAGATGCGGCCACGTCATCATTGATGTCCTGGATATCCACCGCCCTGGAGTTAATTAACCCGGTTGGCTGCCACGGGCCGGTAAAAAGCGTCGACTTCTTAATGAAATCAGCTCCGGGGTCATTTTGGTTGGGCAATTGCAGATAAGCCGGCCAGCGTTGCACAAAGACGGCTACGCGTCTAATGCCTCGATACTCGGGATACTGCCGGACATAACTTTGATTGCTGAGAAGAGTGCAGGATGACAGGAGGAGAACCCCCACCAGCACTAAAGATATATTCAATCTTAACGAGCCCTGCCAGCGCATTGATAGCTAATATGGCATATCTTCAGAGCTGTTGTCAAGGAAACCGATAGTCGCAGTTAAGTAGCTGGGGTTTTGGGGCTATCGGTGAGTGCAGGAAGTTGTTGCCTGCCAGCGCGGCAAAAGACGTTATGGTGGAAAAGTTTATACTGCTACCTTTGATTTTGAAATATCAAGCTAAGGGAGTATAATGTCTCAGGGGGTGAGTATGGAACGCCGGATGGCTGCCGGAATGCTCCGCAGGGGCGGTGCAGGCGGCAAGGGCCGGAATTGTCGCCTCCGGTGAAATGACGGGGCCGCCGGAGAAAAAATTCCTTTGGGAGAAGACATTTTGTGATATGTAAGAAAAGGTGGGCATTGCAACATTATTCCCCAGTCAGTCTCAGGAATCTTTGAAGGTTCCAAACCATGCCGGAGATGATAGGAAGATGAAAGCTTACCGCATTCTTGATGGGATCAGAGCCCTGGCAGTGCTGGCCGTTTTTGCCGGCGGTCTCCTGGCCGTGTCCGCCTGCAATCCCCAAGCGTTGAAACCGCCGCCCCCGGCGGTCTCCCCCAGCATGATAGTCACCAAGGATGGCATGGCCTTTTTTGTGAAAAGGCTCCGGATACCCGGCACCAGGCAGGAACTGCGTCTCAAAGAAGGCGGCACGCTGACGTGGGTACCCCTGGAACAGGTTTTGGCAGTGCGGTTCTCCGGCCCGCTCCAGGACACCTATCGCCAGGCGGTTATCACTCTGACCGGCGGCGATAGACTCCAGGGGGAGGTGTATGTGAATTTTCTCATAGAAGGCGCCACTGACCTGGGATACTGGAACATGCCCATGAGCAAGGTGGAGAGCCTGAACCTGGCCTTCGATTGAGGTCCCCCGCGTGACCGCCGGGGCGCACCTGGGGTGACGGTGAACGCCCTTCTGGCCGGTCTGGTGGGTCTGGCGCTGGGGAGTTTTTTAAATGTGGTCATCACCCGGCTGCCCCAGGGGGAATCGGTGTGGGCCGGCCGCTCCCGGTGTCCCCGGTGCCGGCAGCCCCTATCCTGGTACGATAATATCCCCCTGTTCAGTTACGTCCGGCTCCGGGGGCGCTGCCGGTCCTGCGGCGCCGCCATCCCCTGGCGTTATCCCCTGGTGGAACTGGCCGGGGGGCTTATGGCCCTGGCCCTCTGGCACACCTTTCCCGACCAACTCCTCCTGCTGGCCTATGGCCCGTTTTGCCTGGCTTTGGTGGCCTTGACCGCCATTGACCTGGAACACCGCCTGCTGCCGGACGCCATCACCATTCCCGGCGCCATCCTGGGGCTTCTGCTGTCCCTGGTGTTGCCCCACCTCTCTTTTCAGGAAGCCGCGGCCGGAGCCCTGGTGGGCGCGGCGTTATTCTACGGGATTGGCAGGCTCTATGAGAAATGGGCGGGACGGCGCGGTCTGGGTGGGGGCGACGTGAAAATGATGGCCATGATCGGGGCCTTCCTGGGGGTAGGGGCGCTGCCGCTGGTCATTCTGATCAGCGCCGGCCTGGGCACCCTGACCGGACTGATCCTGGTTCTGGGTCAAGGCCCCGGGGCTCGGGGCCAGTGGCGCACCATCTCCCTGCCTTACGGCCCTTTTCTGGCCGCAGGGGCCTGGTGTTATCTCTTCTGGGGAGAGAGACTGCTCAATCTTCTGAGCGGCGGGGCATAAAAAAATCCCTCCTGCGGCCCTGAGGCCCGGGAGGGACTCGAATCGCTCAATGGTCAAGGTTCCGGCGCCGGCGCCGGTGCAGGCTTGAAGACTCCACTTTCTTCATAGACGGGTGCGCCCCGTCCCAGGGGACGAACGAAGGTCCACCCGCAGGGGCGGCCCACCAACCCCCAAGCCGCTTCCGAGGTGGTATCGGATTTGAGGGTCAGGGGGATCGAGGGGATGAAGACCGCAGCACCGACAATAGTGGTGGCCAATCCCAGGGGCCGGCCAATAATGGCATCGAAGGCCATCACCGCGGAACTGGGAGGATTGGGGTTGGGTTTAAAGCCGAATCCCGCCTCCGCCCCCCGCATACTGTAGCCGATCTGCCCGGCGGCGCCCACGCTCCCCCAGGCGCATACCAGACTAATAACCAGAATTCCCAGCAGAACCTTGTTCTTCATGGCGGCTGCTCCTTTTCAGGCGGCGGCGATCCGCATCTCCTTGAAACCATTGATTCTGTAGCCAGCCAAAGATTTTTCAGTTAAATATCATATTTTTGCCGAATCTTCAACTTAATAAGGCCTCGGGGCCGTCTCCCGTGAACCCGAAGTGGGCGCCGCCGGGGTCCCAGGCGTCCGTTTGGGCAACGTCTCCTCGAGACCGACTTTCTCTTTCATCTCATGGGTTATGTGCGCCCCTTCCTCCAAGTTAGAAATTATGTGAGGGGTTATCAAGACCAGGAGCTCGGTTTTTTGCTTGCTCACCCCTTCGGACCCAAACAGGGGCCCCAGCAGGGGCATTTTGCGCAAGCCGGGAATGCCCGCCTGGGTGTGGGTGTTGTCTTCCCGGATGAGCCCTCCCAAAACTACGGTTTGATTATCCGCGGTGATGAGGGAAGTCTTGGCCTGCCGCACCGTGAAGGTGGGAGTGCCGCCCACCCCGGTGGAGGTGGTCTTGGCGTCGCTCACCTCCTGGGCGATATCCAGGGTCACCATGCCTTTGGCATTGATCTGGGGCTTCACCGTCAAAATGATGCCGGTACTGCGGTATTGCACGGTGGAGGTCTGGAACGAGGTGGTCTGGCTGATGAGGGGCGTTGACTGCGAGGTGAGGATGGGCACTTCCTCGCCGATCATGATGCGGGCTTCCTGGTTGTTGGACGCCATGATGTGGGGCGAGGCCAGGATGTTGACCTTGCCCTCGGCGGCTAACAGATTGATGAGCCCCTTCAGTTTATTGACGGTATCCAGGGCCACAAAGGTGAGACCTCCTGCCGCGGTAAAGGCGGCGGAAGCACCGCTCTGCATTGTCACCCCGGGGATGTTGGCGGGAGCGGTGGAGACAGTGCCACTAGAACCAGAAGGGCCGGTAACAGTCGTAGTCGTTGGTTGTTGACCCCCGGCCACCAAAACCCCGCTGGGCACCCCGGAACTCGTCTGGGTGCCGGTGGCGGGTTGGGCCGCGGCGGGGACGCCGCCTATCAAAAACTCGATGCCGTACTTGAGATCATCGGTGAGGCGCACCTCGGCGATCAGCACCTCGTTTAACACCTGGCGCGGCATGATGTCCAGTTGCGTGAGAAGCCGGGAAATAATATTCCATTCATGGGGCGGGGCCACCACTACCAGGAGATTATTCTCTTCATCGGGAATGATCCGCACCCCTTCTTTGGGGCTGGTCCCCTGGGCCCCGCCGCCCATACCCGTGGCCCGCTCTTTCAAGGAAGCTATGGCGCCGCCGGCGTCACCTCCCGGAGACCCCATGGCTCCCTGGGTACTGCCGGCGCCGGACATCCCCGACGCCCCCCCGGCGGCGCCGCCCATCAGGCCCCGTGATTGGCCCCCCCCTCCCAAGCCGCCCCCCACACCTCCCGGGCCTCCGATGGTGGAGGTTGAGAAGGAGGCGCCGCCTTCGAGTTTGGATTCTTTGATCTTCGGGGCCGGCGGGGCCCCGCCATAGACCTGGGTTAAAAGATCGGCCAGATTTTTCGCTTTGTAATTTAATACATGGTAAATATGGACATTGGCCAACAGATCGGTTTTGGCATCCAGTTGCTTCACCCAGTACAGGGCGCGCTCGGCTAACGGCTGGGAATTGGCCAGGATCATCACGGAGTTGAGGCGAGCCACGGGCAGAAAGCTGACCCCGAAGCTTTCCTTACCTTTTTGGGCCAGGTTGCCGTAGGCCGAAAAGATGGTCTCCATCTCCGTGATGATCTCGGTGGGGTCGGTATTGTGCACCTTCACAATGCGCACCAGGGTATCGGCCAGGGCCCGGGTGTCCACCAGGTAAATCAATCTTAACAATTTGTCCAAATTTTCGGGATTGTCTATCAGGACTAAGGAATTATGCGCCGCCTGGCCAATATTGCCGGCCGGGGACATCAGGGGCTTGAGCATCGCCAACACTTCCTTGGCTGGGGTCTGCTCCAAAAAGACCACCTGGGCCCGCATGCCTGGGGGGATTGCCCCCTGGCTGTATACCGGCAGGCCCCGGGTGGCCGCTTTATCGGCGGGCACAATGTTATATAACTCGTTGTTTTTGATCATGGTGGCGCCGTTGATGGTGAGGATCGTCTCCATGATCGAGAGCAGTTCGCTCTTGCTCAACTTGCCGGAGGCGCGCACATTGACCGTGCCTTTGACCTTGGGGTCGATATTATAATTGAGCCCCATGGTGTCGGCCAGAACCCGGATGGCTTCCACCAGGTCGGCATTCTTGAGATTGAGGTCGATAGGATAGACCGTCTCGCCTTTGGGAGGGGTGCGCCGGGTCACCGGCATTTTTTTGATGCGGGCGGTCAGGCTTTCCAGGTTCCGTTCCTCCAAACGGTCCTCCGCATCCGCCTTCTTCCCTGCCTTGGCATACGCCGGCGGCGGCTTCGGCGAAGGCGCGATGACCCGGACCGGGGTCCGGATCGGGGCGGGGGGTTGGGGCGGGGCCACCGCCTGGGTGGAGGCGCACCCCGTGACGCCGAGAATGATGGACAACGGCACGAGACTTGAGAGCCATCCTCCTTTGAGGCGTTTCCCCACGAAGTTTAGGCAATTTCGCATTATTTTTCCCCTGGAATTTCTATTCCGGAAACTTTAAGGTCCTTTGGCCATCCTTACCAAGAAATGTCACTGAATCATTTAATATTTCAAGCACCTTAAACCCATTCCATTCCTCTCCCAGGTAGATTGCCTCTACTTCCGGCGCGCCCTTGCCGGGCCCCGGGGATTTGCCTCCGATAATGGCCGCCTTGGTGTCGCCGATGAGCATGGTTCCCAAGAGCTGGCGGCCTTCCAGGCTGTCCTGGATTTTAGCAATTTCCGCGGGCGAATCCCTCCGGTCCTGGCTGAACAGGTTCTTGGCAGCCACCGGCTTGAAAGCCGACAGGGGCTGCTGGTCCCTGAGGATAGGCGCCGTGGGCACCTCAGGCCCTTTGGCGGATGGGCCCTGGGACGGCATGCCCCCCCCACCCCACCATACATGGATGATCGCCGCCAGCAAGAAAGCAATGCCTCCCAGAAGCAAGAGATTCACTGGCTTGAGCCCACGCCGCCAACTCAACTGGGTACCCCTTTCTTGATGACTCCGGAGATCACCATGCTAATCTGCAAAATGGGAGCCTTGTTATCCCCCTTGACCCAGCGCGGCGCATTGATATCCAGATCGGGAATAAACAGGAGTTTCTTATGGTGCTCCAGGTGATAAAGCAGGGTGACGAGCTGGCTTATGGTGGCGGTCAATTGCACCTGGACCGGCACCTCCAGATAAGTTCCCGCCTCCCGGGTTGGGAGGACCTTGGTGCTGGTCATCTGGACCCCCTGCTCCTTGGCCAGATTTTTCAGGATCTCCTGAAGGTCAGCGGAAGCCACCGCCGGGTTGGACCCGGAAAGGAACTGGCCTTCCGTCCGGGTCAGGGCGGCCTTCATGACCTTGTTGGCCTCGATCACCCGGCTCTTGCTCTCCAGGAGATTTTGGTATTTGCTCAAAAGCTTGCTCCGGCTGGCCAGTTCCTGGCTCCAGGCCTCCTCCAGGTTCAGCAGCGGATTCACCACTGCCAGGTAAAAAAGCAGCAACAGCAAGCCTCCGACCAGAAGCAACACCAGACGCCGGTGCGGCGGCGAGAGCCGTTCAAGCGACCGGTTCCAGGCCTTAAAATTCTGCTTTAATTTTGAAATGCTCGAGTTTGTTGGCATCGGTAACTATGGGTGACGCGAATTCGGTTTTTTTAAGCAACCCTGATTTATCCAACAGGGGAATCAGATCCGAGGCGGCTCTCGACATCCCGCTGAGCTCCACGTGCTGCATGCCGAGGTGCAAATTGAACAGCCAGGTGTTGTCCGGGATCAGCTGGGTCAGGTCCTTGAGAACCGTGAGCTTATCCGGCGATTGCCCGACCTTGCGCAAACTCTCCATCTGCTTGGCCAGGGACCGACTCTCCTGAAGGAGGCTTTCCACTTCCTTGGCTTCCTGGCTCAACCCGGCGATCTGCCGATTGACCCGGTAGAGTTCGACGCGGGTGTGGATAAAAGCGCTGGCCCCCCAGAGGCAGCTAAGGCCCAGAAAGATGAGGAGCAGCATGGTAGTGAAAGAAAATCGTCCCAGCCGGATGGCCGCCCTCTCCGCCGGGGGCAGAAGATTGACCCCCAGTGGCGTTTGCCCCAAGCAGGAAAGGCCTGCGCCCGCCGCGGGCAGGACCTCGCTCAGGTTCATATCCGGCTGGAGACCTGAGATGGGGAGGTGACTGGGATAGATCACCTCCAGTTCATGCTTCTTGAGGGTCCCGACCTTGAAACCAGCCCCGCCGCGGCCATAGATACCCAGCGCCTGGGGTTCCGGCCGCGCCGCCGCCATTGCCTCGACCTGGGCCAGGATAGCCCTGGATAAGTCCTGGCCCCGGAGGTTACGGCCCTGGGCGAAAGCCTTCACCCTGGCGCCCTGAATGTGGGTCAGTTCAAAGGAGCCGTCCGCAAGGTGCAGCAGCAGCCAGGCAGGCGGCAGGGGCCTGCCTGACAGGGCAAAGACCTTGCCAGCCGCCGCCGGCGCCAACTCCACCGCAACCGGTCTCAGCGTGGCCTCCGTGAGCAGGCGCAGACTCACTTCCACCTGGTCCCGGGGCACGGCCATCAACATGAGGCGGATTTCGGTTTCCGTTTCCGCCAGCACTTGAAAACCATATAACAGGTTGTCGGCAGGCAAGGGCAGAAACCGGTCCAGTTCATAAGCCACCACCTGGGCCAGATTTTCCGACGCGGCCCGGGGCAGGGAGACCTGGCGGAAAAAGCCCAGGTGAGGGGAAACCGCCAGGCTTACCGGGCATGACTCCAGAGCCCAGGCCGATACGGTTTCTTGCAGGACTGGGGCCAACTCTTCCACCTTCCCGGATTCAAAAGGATAGGTGGCCCACCGTTCCACCTGGATTCCCGACAGGCTTTTGCGGACCTGGGCCAGCGTCAGCCGTCCTTCCCCCAGATAGGCGCCCAGACCGTCCATGCCGGTCAGCGCGGAGGCGGCCAGCGCCTTCCACCACTGGCTTATGTTGCCCCGCAGATCCCATTTCCCTGCCGGGTTAAGGTTCATCCGGGAAACCCGCCATACCAGGATAAAATCACCCAAGGAACCCTCGGGTTTGCGTCTAAGCGCACTATCGCCTTGATTGTTTGACGTCCTCTGTTTTTCTTTACCATACCTGAGGAGGTAATCGTAAAAAAAGAGGAGGACCGGAAAGAGATTTGCATGCCCTGGCCCAACAACGGAGTCACATTGGCCTGGGGAATCTCTTGAAGATTCCGGAAAGGCATCGCCTGCCGGGCCGCCATGATATTCTGGGCCAGGTCCCGAGCAAATCCCATGGCCAGCAACACCTCCAAGGGGGCTGTATTGAGGTTAATTCCTAGTCCGGTGGTTTGAACCGTCAGCCACTGGCTCAGGCGGGGAATTAAGGGGCTGGCTTCAAACCCGCGCACCCAGGCGAGTTCTTCCACCGTCTCGAACTTGCCGTTCTTGGCGACATAAGGAGGATCCAGGCTCAGGTAGTAAGCGCTTTTGGCCCCGTAAGGACGAGGGGAGCTATCCTTGGTGCGCCAGTCCTGAAGGGAATCCACCATGGTGCGGACTTGGGGTTCCGGAAGCCCCAACCCGGTAAATAAGTTGTGCAGCAGCGCCTCAGGGGCCTGGTTGAGGTTGATCTTGCCGCCTTCGTCGCCTACCCTGATTTCCACCACGCCATCCGTCAGTTCCAGCACATGGGGCCGCTGGTCTCCCTGCCAGTGGTTTTCGTAGGACCCCTGGGTCTGGGGGGCAATGGCTTGCCGCCCTTTCAACTCCGCGGTCTTGGCGTTTACCAGTTTCCCCAGGGCATAGTAAATCCCCGCCTCGGCCAGCCGCTGGCACTTATGGGCTTCCCCAAAATTGCTGGCCAGCTTGAGCTCGGTACGCCATTCCTGGGCCCAGCTCAAGACCAGAACGCTGATCAGAGTCAGGATCAGGATGACCAGGAGGAGCACGGCGCCTTCCTCCCTGGCAATCAAGGCCTTTGCCTTAGGGAACTTGTGCGCCATTCCTGGAATCCGATACATTCAGATGGATAAACCAGACCAGGGGCTCTTGCCCTTTCTGGGTAAGATAGACCCTTATCCAGTCGGGTAAGCCCCTGACCCTGGTGGCCTCCCAGGTCGAAAATTCCTCGCCGCCCCGGCCATAAGCAAAACGGAGGGAGGCCAGGTTACCCATGAGTATGTGCCTGACTTCCACTCCCTCGGGGTCCTGGAACCAGTTCACATTCTTGGTTTGTTCAACGGCCAGAACCAGTTGGTCAGACTCGCTTTGCCCCGCCAGCACCCGCCAGTGATAAATACCTCCCATGTTGTAAGCTTCCAGGGGCACCGGCGTGAAAAACCGCATTTCGTTGGCATTGCCGGTAAAGTAGCGAGGCTTGTCAAGAGAACCGCTGACGGCGGAACTCAAGGAGCGCGCCAGGATGGTCTGGCCTACCCGGAGTTCCTGAGCCTGGTCGGCGGCCGCCTGCCCGTGCCGCATAGCCTTGAGGCTGAGACTGAGGGCGGTGTAGGCTACGAGTGACAGCAGACCGGTGAGCGTCAGAGCGATCATCAGCTCCAGCAAGGTAAAACCGGCACTCGCCGCAGATTTCCCCGTCTGCGCCATGTATCACAATACCTTCTGAGCTGCGGTCCTGATGGTCTGGAGTTCCAGGGTCTTGAGTCGGCCCCATTCCTGCCACGTCAAGGTCACCCGGATCAAGGAGCACAGGACCCGCATGTCCGCGAAAGGTTCGGCTAACTGGTACTGGGGGGTGACCCGCACCACATAATCATACCGGCCGTCCCGGCCCTGGTAGGTCCCCTCCGCCAGGGTGTTGATCTCGCAGTTTTCCTGCAAGACCTTTTCGGCCATTAGCACCGCCTGGGTGTAACCCCAGGAAGTTTTCTGGGCCCGCAAGGCCGAAGTTAACACCTGGAGGAGAACCACCAGCACCAGCCCCATTATGGTGGTGGCCACCAGAACTTCCAGGAGGCTGAAGCCCTCAGATCCCGGCGACCGGGGCGCCGGAGCCTGGCGAGGGTTCCGCGTGAATGCCGTTCGTATCATGGCTTTATTTGACTGCGCTCCCCAAGGAGACCTTGCCGGTTATGGGTTCCACCTCCAGGAGGTATCGGCGTCCGGTGGGCTCCACCAGCGCCAGCTTGCCGCCGCTGGAGCTGCCGTCCCCGAAAAAAACCATGTATCCCTGGCTCTTCTCCGGATTCTGCCACACCAGACGGGCGTCGGTCAGGCTCACTCCCGTTAAGGTTCCTTCCAGGGTTGATCCTTCCAGCCGATAGCGGCCGGTCTTGAGGTTCAGAAACAGTCGCACCTTACGCCCCCGGGTGACCGCCTCGCTTCTGGCGGTTCGCAGGGCCGCGGTAAACTCCCGTAAGGCGGCGCGGTTTTTTTCCCGTTCCCAACTGCGGAGCAGGCCGGGCAGCACCAGACCCAGCAGGAGAGCCATCAGGGCCAGCACCGCCATAAGCTCCAGGAGGGTAAACCCGGCCTGGGCTTGGCCAGCGTCCCGGTCCGCCCGCACCCCCGGTCTCAGGGATCTTAAAAAAAACTTCGGCAGTTTCATCTAAGGTTCACCACTGCCACCCGCACCACAGCCCCTGAAATCGGCGAAACCGGCGGATTAATGCCAGATTGCAGTCAAAGGGTGGCACAGGCTTTCCAGCCTGTGCAGGCGCAGGCTGAAGCCTGCGGCTACAGAAAATAGCCTTTTGAGCGCAACTTGGTATAAAACCTTTAGGGCGAGGATTGCCAGTTCGTGATGTCCTGGCTTTCTCCGCTGCCCCCTTCCGCGCCGTCGGCCCCCAGGGAATAGAGATCATAGGGGCCATGTTGGCCGGGAGATTTATAAATGTACGGTCGGCCCCAGGGGTCATTGGGGACCGACTTATCCAGGTAGGGCCCGCCCCAGGAAGGCAGGTTGTCCAGTTTTTCCCGGAGAGCCTTCAGCCCCTCTTCCTCAGTGGGATAACGCCCCACATCCAGATAGAAAAGGTCCAGGGTCGTAGCCAAGAGCTGTATCTGGGCCTGGGCCGTCTTCTGCTTGGCTTTCCCCACCCGGCCCATGAGTCTGGGAGCGACCAGGGCCGCCAGGAGGCCGAGAATGAACAGGACAATCATTAATTCGATGAGGGTGAACCCCCCGTCGCGGCGCTCTTTCCTGGTCAATGCCACAATGCCTCCCATTTAGAATTGGATCTCATAAAGATTGAGTATCGGCAGCAGGAGCGATACGATGATGAACGCCACCACCAGCGACGTCACCAGGATCAGTACCGGTTCCAGCAAGGCCAAAAGCCGCCGGACGGCCGACCTGGCGTCATTTTCCAGAGAGCCGGCGGCGGAGAGCAACATGTCGGCCAAATTTCCGGTCTCTTCGCCGATGGCCGTCATTTGCAAGAAGAGTTCCGGGAACATACCCACTTTCTTGAGCAGGCCCGAAAGCTGCTGGCCTTTTTCCACATTGGCCAGGACTCCTTTCAAGGACTTGGCCAGAAAGCGGTTGTTCACCGAGGCGATCACCACCCGCAGAGACGATACCATGGGGACGCCGTTGGCCAGCAAGGTCCCGAGAGTTTTGGCGAAAAAGACCGCCGCGACCCGGCGGCTCATTTCCCCCAGGAAGGGGGCCTTCATCTTGAAACGATCTATCTGGAGCTGGCCTTCCGAGCTCTTGATCAAGCTCCTCACCCCGATGACCGCCCCCAGCGCCAGCAGCGCCCCCAACCACCAGTAAGATCGCAACGCCTGGCTGAGGCCGATTAACAGGCGGGTGCTCCAATAGAGATTCTGGCCCATCTCCTGAAAGAAAGACTCGAAGCGCGGCACCACATAAAGAAGCATGAGGATCAGGGACAGGCTGCCCACTCCGGCCAGGATCATGGGGTAGATCAAGGCGGTGAGGAGATAGCTGCGAAACTCGCTCACCGTATTTAAATAGTCCCCCAGGCGTTCCAGGGCCTCTTCCAGGAAGCCCCCGGTTTCCCCAGCCTGGACCAGGCTGACGTAGAGGGGGGAAAAGATGCGGGCCCGGCTCAGGCCCTCCCCCAGGGTCTTTCCTTCCCGCAAATCCCGGAGCACCTGGGAGAGGATGGCCTTCATGGCCGACCGGGAGGTCACCTGCTCCAGGGCCTGGAGGCTGCGGTCCAGGGGCAGCCCGGCTTTCAGGAGGGCCGCCAGTTCCTGCGTGAAATTCACTATTTCCCTGGAAGGCACCCGGCCCCGCCGCAGCGGCAGTCTCTCCTGCCAACGGGTGGCCGCCTCGGCCAGGCTGATGTGCAAGGGAATCAACCCGCCCTGCTGCAGGTGCGCTACCACCTGGCGCTCCTCCCGGGCCTCCAGGGTGCCCTGAATGACATTCCCGGCGGCGTCGGCGGCACGGTAGGAAAACATGGCCATGCCTTACTCCTGGGTCACCCGCAGGACTTCCTCTACGGTGGTGAGGCCTTGGGCTACCTTGTCCCAGCCGTCTGCCGCCATGGTCTTCATGCCTTGACCGATGGCTTGCTGGCGCACGGTGCTGGCGTCAGCTCGCTGGAGGATAAGCGGCCGAATCGCATCATCCACGATAAGGAGCTCATAAATACCCGTGCGGCCTTGATAGCCGGTGTGGGCGCAGGCGGGACACCCCTGGCCGGTGAATAATTGCTCCGGTTCCTGCCCCGAGCCCATTCCGTTACGGATCAAACGCCATTCTTCCATCTTGTAACCGGGAGGCAAGGGCGTCCGGCATTCCGGGCAGATGCGGCGCACCAGCCGCTGGGCCACAATCCCGAGGATCGCCGAGGCCAGCAGGAAATCCTCAATGCCCATTTCCAGCAGCCGGGTGACCGCGCCAGATGCGTCATTAGTGTGGAGGGTGCTAAACACCAGATGGCCGGTGAGGGCGGCGTGGATCGCGATATCGGCGGTCTCCCGGTCCCGGATTTCCCCCACCAGCACCACGTCCGGGTCCTGACGCACGATGTGACGCAACCCCCGGGCAAAGGTCAGCTCAATGGAAGGTTTTACCTGCATCTGGGTTACCCCCGACAGCCGGTATTCCACCGGGTCTTCAATGGTGATGATTTTTTTCTCCGAGGAATTGATGCTTTCCAGAGCCGCATACAGGGTGGTGGTCTTGCCGCTGCCGGTGGGACCGGTGACCAGGATCATGCCGTAGGGTTTGTGGATCATCCGGTCAAATTGCTCTAACTCCCGGGGCGGAAAGCCCAGGCCGTGGAGATTGAGGATCACCTTCTCCCGGTCCAGGATACGGATGACCATGCTCTCACCCATGAGCGTGGGCAAGGTGGACACCCGGAAATCGATATCGTGTCCCTGCACCTTCAGGCGGAAGCGGCCGTCCTGCGGCAACCGGCGTTCGGCAATATCCAGGCGCGCCATGATCTTCAAGCGCGAGAGGACCGCAGCCTGTAACCCCTTGGGGGGCGACTCCGTCTCATAGAGGATGCCGTCCTTGCGATAACGCACCCGGAACGTATCCTCAAACGGTTCCAGGTGGATATCACTGGCCCCCATCTGGATCGCCCGAACCACCAGGAGGTTGACCAGTTGGATGATGGGGGCTTCCCGGGCCATATCCCGGAGATGGCCGATTTCTGTGGTCTCTTCCGATTCCACATCCAGTTCTTCGGCTTCCAAATCACCCACCAACCGGGACATGGGGCTGCCCGGTTCATACGCGGTCTGAATAAACTCCAGAATCTCCGCCTCGGCCGCCTTGACGGGAACCACCGGGGCCTTGAGCGCGACCGCCATCGCGGCCTGCAGGTCCTGGTCTTCAGGTTGGGCCATGGCCAGGAGAATGTGGCCATCTTCCTTTTTCAGAGGAAAAACCAGGTTCTCCCGTAAGTAGCGCACCGACAGTCCTGGAAAGGACTCGAAAACCGATAGGTCTTTCAGACTGGTGGGTATGTCCATCCCGACGCCCTGCCTTTACGGCTCCAAGGTCAGCAAGTAACAAGCCGATGCATGGTTATCATTATACTCATTTTTCTGGCCCTTGCCGAGTTTTCGGGGCGCTCTCCCCGGAAGGGGTTCTTAGGATGGATACTGAGCGGGGCCAATTTCCGTCTGGCGGCCCCGAATTCATCGATCTTTCAGCAATCCTTGGGGTAGACCAGCGGGACTAAAGGCTAGCAGCATGTTTTTCCAGGAGGTAATAGAGCCCCATGACCTGGGTGACGAATTCCTGCGTCTCTTTGATGGCTGGGACCTGAAAGCCCGCCGAGATTACCCGGTGATGTCCGGCATTATATCCGGCCAGGGCCAGGGGCACGTTCCCCTGAAAGTAATCCAGCAGGAACCGAAAATAGCGGCACCCCGCCAGGATATTTTCCCGGGGGTCGAAGGGGTCGCGCACCCCCAGAGAAGCCGCCGTGCCCGGCATGAGCTGCATCAACCCCATGGCTCCCTTGGGAGACACGGCCTGATGGACAAAATTGGATTCCTTCCGGATGAGAGCCAGAATCAGGGAAATCGGCAGTCTATAAAGTTGAGCCGCCTCGATGATGCAAGCTTGCAGGGCCGGGGAAACTCTCCCCAAAAAATACATGGGACTATCCCGATCCAGCATGAACTCCGCCGAGGCGCGGGTGAAAACGTGCAAGACGCCTCGATGGTCTCGCCGGGCGACCACCCTCTGGTCCGGGGGGCCGGGCGGCGGCCTGACCAACCCCGGCCCCCACGCCATGGCCGGAGGCGTTGGGGTCGCCGGGGAGCCACGGGCCGACGCCGGCGCCGGTATCTTCCCGGCCGCTGCCGCTAACGGAGCCTCGGATAACTGCAAGTCCGGGGAGGGCTCGTTGCTGATGTGCCAGACGCCCCGGTGGTCCTTATACCGTTGAATGGTATTGCCGGTCAAGGCCGGGGAGTGAGCCCGGAGCTTGGCCTCAAGGTAGCCCGCCACCTCCGGTCCCAACTCCGGACACGACACCGGCTGCACGGCCGGGAGAGCCGCATCGGAGGGGGACGCCTGCCTCTGAACCACCGCCGGCGCCGCTACCGGATAAGACACCATCTGCACGACCGGTAGGGCCCCGGCGAGGGGCGGCCCCCGCTTCTGAACCGCCGGAGTTGGGCTCCCCGGCGCGGCCGGGCCCTCATCCTCCAAAGGCACATTCGTGATATGAATAACCCCATGACGGTCTCGGTGAACGGTAATTTTGCCGTTGGGGACCGCCCTTTCCGGCTGAGGTGGAGACCAGGAAACCCGCTTGAGAGGGGGGACGTGAGTCTCTGCCGCCGCTCCCGGCCCCTCCTTTTTCCCGGTCCGGTCGGCCACCGGCATCACCCCTCCTGAACCTTCTGGATGGGTGACCCGGGAACCGGTTTGGGGGTCAACCGGAACCGGTCCATCCGGAGCCGTCTCGGGTATGGGATCGGGGGCTTGGGCCTCGGGCTCAGGGGCTGGGGGTTGAGCCTCGGGAACAAGTTCCCTGGCGGGCAAGGCGATGGGAGCTTTCCCGGGCAAACTGCCACTATGAAGAGGTGCTGCAGAGCTGGAAGGATTTGTCGGACTCCCCGGCTGCTTGGGGCCGATGTTGGTAATGTGCAGGGTGCCCTGGCTATCGGTAAAGCTTTCGATGTAACGGGCGTGGGCAACGTGGGTAAGCAGCATCAATCCCAAAGAGATTATGAGGCACTTCCCCCAGGCCATATAGCCACCCAAACTTCTTAGAAACTCAAGTTTCGCACTCCCCGGCAGGGGTGCAAGACGTGAGTTTCTTAAGATAACCTGCAAAAAAAACTCAACATCACATATTCAGGGCCCTATTGGTTTAGTGTGCACCCCGAGCATTGACACAAATTATTGAATTCACCTCATCCATTAACACACCTGTGGCGAAATTACTATAACTCATACCGAGTACCGAGACAAATTTTCAACTATGTGGTTGACAACCATGCCTGTCAAGGTACCAAGCCCAGAAAATTCACCTCCGGGCGGGAGGGGTGAGAACAGACGGAACCGCGCACCGGCTGGAAGCCTGTGCCACCAGGGCGTCGCACCATAAATGCACTCCAAGACAGAAATTTCCGCATGATGCCGGACGGGATTTCAGGTTATCAGGGAAGCGAGGAGGGGCCAGCGCGGACGGGACGGTTGGCAGGACAATACCGTTTTCCGTTATCGGTTATAGCAATTGCTATAAACCACCCGGGCAATCCGCGGCCGCGCCACCCGCCATCCGGGGTATGCCGTCAGTCAGCGTCTGCGAAAACGGGTGGAGGAGATCTTCGGCTGGATGAAAACCGTGGGGAATCTCCGGAAGACTCGGCACCGAGGCGAGGACCGGGTGGGCTGGGTGTTCACCCTCACCGCCGCGGCGTACAATCTGGTGCGAATCCGCAACCTGACGGCGGCTATTTCTCCCTGAACCAGAGCAGTTATTGGAACAACGATAATTCTGCCGGCAACCGGCTCTCAAAGGAGGAAGCAGCCCGGATTTATCTGAGAATTTGCCCGTCATAAGGGTCCCAAAATCGTCCTCAAAGAGGAGACACAGCTTAACTACAGTGGTTTTTCAACAGCCTGATAGCCCAGACCTGCGATTCCATCCACGGCATCGGTAAGCGGTAGCCGGATGCGCTGCCGCCTACCTGGCGCCCTGCTGCTGCATCTCCTGAAAACAGCCCCAAAATCCCGCCGAGTCCGGGGCGTCCACCCGCTGACAAACCTTTTTGCCTTGGGCCATGGAGACATACTTGTCGTAGGCGGCCTGGTCACCCACGTACAGGATGTTGGACCCCTTATCCGGGTAGGCGTGATAAACTTTGTTGTTGCCCGTGAAGGTAGTGACTTGCCCACTGGGCAGGGCGTCCAGGAGCGCCTGGGTCTTGGGGGTTTCCATATTCGGCTTATACTTCTGGAAACCGGCCGTGGTCAGTATGTATTCGTCGATCACGACTTCTTGAAGGGGCTGCCCCCCGGACCTGACCTGCCCTCCGGCACACCCGTAAAACAGGATTGCAACCAAGATAAAACCGATAGCCTTTTTAGATCTGGCCTGTCTCCAGTTCACCACCATGCCCTCCTCCTTACTCAGTTCTTGTTCTCCCTGGGCCTCCGGTAACCGGAGCCAGGCCTCCGGCGATGTCACCGGCCGCTCCACATCTTAATCTTATCTAAGTGGGCCGCCCCCGGCCCTACCGATCAGACTTTCCCGCTTAAAGGGACTCCCGCTGATCTCAAAGGGTGGTTTAATCATAGACCAATCATTGTCGTTGTCAAGCCGGCCCGGGCTCAGGCGGGAAAGGGCGTCGAGGCCCGGCCACCTCCTGCTCATGGGATTTGGATCTCCATGACTTCCTGGAACCGGGTCACCACGATGTACTTATCCACCTTGACCCGGAGCAGGGCGCCGGTGGGCGAGGCCACGAATTCTTCCAGATACGGGTGCTTCTCCAGATAAACGGGCAAAAACGGCTGCCGTTCCACCCCCCTGCAATTCCCAGACTTTTCCTAAGGCGGTCAGGGCCGCGGCCTCGGCAAAATCCGCGGGGTCATTCCGCCGGTTATCTGCCAACACCGCCACCCGCTGAGATTCCAGCATGTTCCTGATAACCGCCAGCGTTTCCGGAGTATTCTGCCTCCGTTCCTCCCACGCCTGAACTTGTGGTATCTTCCTTTATTTGGTAACATATTAGTTTAAGATAAATTTACTTTAGGGAGGCCCAGTGAAACCAGGCGAATTCCCCGAGGACATCCGGCCCCACCTCATCCCCGCCCCCACCGGGGAGATGGTCTACCGCTGCCTGGAGTGCGCGGCTGAATTCGCCATTACCGAGCTCCTCTACACCTGCCCCAAGTGCCGGGGCCTGTTCATGCTGGAGGATAAGAACGAAGCCCGCCTGGCGGCAAAACCCGGGGCCTTCTGGCGGCGGCTGTTCGATTACCGCCGGATGCTCAACCTCCCGGCCCTGAGCGGTATTTTCCGGTACTACGAACTCATCGCCCCGGTGATCCCGCTCCCGGACATCATTTACCTGGGCGAAGGCCACACCCCCCAGGTGGCGGCCAACGCCGACCTTCAGTCCGAAGTGGGAGCCCCCTTCTATTTCAAGAACGACGGCCAGAACCCCAGCGCCTCCTTCAAGGACCGGGGCATGGCCGCAGCCCTGAGCTACCTCAACTTCCTGGTGAAGCAGCCCGGGGCCGGCAAGATGCTCGCCATCTGCGCCTCCACCGGCGACACCTCCGCCTCCGCGGCGCTGTACGCCGCCTACCTGGGGGAGCAGGTGGCCTCCGCGGTGATCCTGCCCCACGGCAAGGTCACGCCCCAGCAGCTGGCCCAGCCCCTGGGCAGCGGCGCGCAGGTATTGGAGATCCCCGGCGTCTTCGACGATTGCATGAAGGTGGTGGAGGTCCTGGCGGACAACTACCAGGTGGCCCTGCTTAATTCCAAAAACTCCTGGCGCATCCGGGGCCAGGAGTCCTACGCCTATGAGATTGCCCAGTGGTTTGACTATGATCTGGCGGAAAAAACCGTGGTGGCGCCCATCGGCAACGCCGGCAACATCACCGCCATCATGCAGGGGTTTTTGCGCCTCCACGATTTAGAGATTATCGAGACGCTGCCCCGGATCGTCGGGGTCCAGTCCCGCCACGCCGACCCGGTGTTCCGCTACTACCTGGAGCCAGACAAAACCAAACGGGTCTTTGTGCCGGTAACGGTGCAACCCAGCGTGGCCCAGGCCGCCATGATCGGCAACCCCGTGTCCATGCCCCGGGTGATCCGCCTGGTACAGGAGTATCACCGGCGGGCCGGGGCCGGCGCGGTGACCGTGGTCCACGTCAGCGAACAGGAGATCATGGACTCCATGTTGCTCGCCAACCGCCACGGCCATATCGCCTGCACCCAGGGGGGCGAATCCCTGGCCGGCCTTAGGGCTGCTCTGGCGGAAAATTTGCTGGGCAAGGACGAAACCCCGGTGCTGGACGCCACCGCCCACCACCTGAAATTCATCGGCTTCCAGCAGATGTACTTCGAAGACTCGTTCCCGCCGGAGTTCGAAGTGACGCCCAAGGCCGCCTACCAGAACCGGCCCCAACTGCTCAGCCCTAAAACCGACCGGCCGGAGGAGAAGACCGCGGACCTGGCCGGGCAGATCGCCGCCTTGTTAAAGTTGACGCCGAAGGCCGGGCGGTAAGGCGGGGCGAGGACCGGGGCTGAACCATGCCCCCGAAGAACTCTCCGCCCCCACTCCCGGGGGAGGGGCCACAGGAAAAAATGTGTATAATACACGGACCAACAATGCGAGGCAAGGAGGTCTTATGGCACTGACGGTAGGCATGACCCATGAAATGCGGCTCAAGACCGGGCCGGAGCACACCGCCCAAAAATTCTTCTCCAAAGTTCCCGATGTCTTCGGCACCCCCTTCCTGGGAGGGTTGTTCGAGGGGGTGAGCGCCGCCTTGATGGCCCCCCACCTGGGGCCCGGAGAAACCTCGGTGGGGATCTCCATTAATCTGACGCATACCGCCCCCACCCCCCTGGGCATGGAAGTGCGGGCCGTCACCGAGATTACCCAGGTGGAAGGGCGCAAGATCACCTTCAAGGTGGAGGGGTTTGACGAGAAAGAAAAGATTGGCGAGGCCGTCCTCGAACGTTTTATAATTAATGAAGCGAAGTTCAATCAGCGAGTGGAGGCCAAAAAGAGCTGAACCTGGGTAAACTCTCCTTGGATTTTCCCTACGACCTGGTGTCGTTGGGGCATTTTGAGGCCGGCGGCGGCTGGGAGGCCCAAATCCGCCAGTACGTCCGCAAAAAGTACCGCCAGGACCTGGCGGGGCTGGCCGGGATTGACCCAAAGGCCCTGGCCGGGCTCTTCCGGGGGGAACTGGTGGCCGGCCGCCCCTACGCCACCATCCAGTGGGTGCTGCGGGTGGCGCCTTTCCGTCCCCTGGAACTCTTCCTGCTCTTCGACCAGGACCCCGAGTTCGGCACGGATGTGCGGGTGTTTTATGCCCGGAAGTCCCTGGCGGTCCCCACCGAGGACGCCTACGTCTTTGCCTGGGATTATGTGGCGCTGCTGGCCCGTTATGGCCGGGGGCAGTTTTCCCTCAAGAATGCCGGTCCCGGTCCGGAGTGGCTGCCTTTGGCGGATTTTGCCCCGGAGGGGGCGGGCCCTATGCAGGACGTGTCCCTGGGAGCCAGGGAAGAGATCCTGGAAAAGGTGAGGCCCGAAGTGGTGGAGGTGGCCGTCCGGCGGATGGATTGCGGGAGTTTCGCCCAGGCCGGAGGGGCCTGGGAGGTGACCTGGCCCCTTTTGGGCGACCTGTCTTTCAAGTTCAGATATGGTCCGGCCGGCTCGGAGCTGGCGTTTGACAGCCATGGGGCTCGGAAGTACGGCCCGGAATTGCTCATGAGCTTAACCTGGCTGTATATTAATGGGCTCCTGAGGGAGTGCCGCCAGGTCGACGACTCGCTGCCGAAGTTGTCCCGCTATTTTTAGCCGGATGAAATGTGCTCATTGCCATAAAGTTAGCATCGCCCTGCGCCCGACGTGAACCGGGGTGGAAATCGGCTGCCCGGGGTGCGGCCGCGTGTATTCGCCGGCGGTTAAAGAACTGGTCCGGCAACATCAACTGTCCGGCAAGGGGAGAGAGCCACAGCCCGGCCCGGTCAAATAACGAGGTCTCATGAGCGCCCAACTGAAAGATTTGACCCGCTTGAACCAGCCGAGCCCGGCCCGTTCAGGTATGGTCAAGATCAGCTACGGGGTCCATAACCTGGAGGCGGCCATCGCCGGGAAATCCGTCAGCGAGGTGCGCCAGTCCTTGAAAGAGCCGTTGAACATCGACCCCCGGGCCCTGGCCCTGGTGAACGGCCGGGACGTGGCGGCCTCGCATATCCTGAAGCAGGGCGACCAACTGGAATTCGTCCGTCTGGCGGGAGAGAAGGGCGGGGAGCGGGTTCGGGGTGATAGTGGTATGATTCACAAATTGTATGGTAAAAAACGAGCCATATTTTGCATACCGGGGGTTTTAAGTCCCCCTTTCCTAAAGGGGGATTTAGGGGCAATACTGTTCAGTTAATATATTTATAGCTGTTTGGAGGTCGATTTTGGGCATTCGATCAGAGCCGCGACGGCGCAGAGGGAAATTGCTCATCTTGCGCTTGACGCCGCGTGGGTTACGCCGATTGC
>VGSJ01000004.1 GCA_016875015.1 Deltaproteobacteria bacterium
TCAACGCTGATTATGTCATGCTCTCCGGCTGGCTGAAACTAGTAGCAGGCCTTGACCCGGCGCGTACGATTAATATCCATCCTGGTCCTTTGCCCCGATTTGGCGGGCCGAAAAATTACGGACACTATGTTCACGAAGCGGTTATGGCAGCTTATCACCGCGGGGAAATTACCCACAGCGCGGTCACCATGCATTTTGTTGATGCGATATATGACCACGGCCCGATATTTTTCGCTCTACCTATTCCAATTGAGCCGCGCGATACACCGGAGACATTGGCTGCGAAGGTGAATCGGGCTGAGCATGAATGGCAACCCCGTATTCTCAACTATGTAGTGCACGGACAGGTGCGGTTGGTCGGCAAAGAAGTTGTATATGAGACGGAAGAACTGCAGCGCCTGCTGATGCCAGAAGCGTAGCAAGTCAAACCGATATTGTGCTGCAAGCCTGGAGGAGCCGGGGCCGGCTGAACCCGGCTCGCTTCCCAGGCGCGTTCGACCCGCCCGATGTCTGGACGAATTGGTATCTGGGAAGGCGCCCGCCATCAGGAAAATGAGAAGGACCGCTCCCAGTTGCAAAATGCCTCCTGGGCCAATTCCCAGGGTGCAGTCATGAAAAGATCAGCCAGTTATAAACATCATTAACCACCCCCGCCTCCCCAACGGGATCCCCACATAGGCCAAAACTGCGGATCGTCTTGTATCCGCTGTTCCCCGATCTTTTGCTCCTGCTGTTCAAGGGCTCTTTTAAAACGCCAGTACGCCGCTTCATCCCCGATGTACATGGTATCAGTCTTTTGGTCTGCAAAAGCGTAACAGCCGACGGCGCCTTTCCGCTCCTGAACCATCAAGGTATCTGGGGGACACGTTTTAAGATGCTTAACCTGATCGGGGGTGGCCGCGGGATAGGCCTTGAAGCCGGCGGATTTAAGCATTTCCGGCAAAGTCTTGGCCGGAGCCGTGGCGGTGGGGCCGGTGGCGCAACCCGCCAGGCCGATGGCGATAACCCCAACCAGAACGAAAAACAATAGGGACGCTTTCCTTTTTTCCATGGTTAGTTTCCTCCTGGGTAGTTAACGTGTTCGGCTGTTATTACTAACTTGTGTAGATTTGTGTTTCGCCGGACGCTCCCCTAAAAAGGCTGCTTTTGAGAATAGCAGGGGAAACTTACTTATCTTCTCTCCGAGGGGGCCAGCCGCGAGACGCTTAGCCTCAATAATTTTCTCAGGATCATCGAATGCCATGCAGCACCCTACCCCCGATTAATCCATAGCACTGACTGCTATCTGCTACTTCTTCTTCACCACCAGCACCGGGCATTTGGCGTGCCCGATGACCCGTTCCACCACGGAGCCCATCAGGAGTCGTTTCAGGCCGGTGCGGCCGTGGCTGCCGACGATGATGAGGCTGGCCTGCTTGAACTCCGCCGCCTTGACGATGCCTTCCTCCGGCCGTCCCAGGGGAATCATGGTGTCCAGGGTGATCCCCTGCTGGCTGGCGGCCGCCTCCAGGTGGCGCACCACCTCCGTGGCCGCGGGGATGTCCCGGTCGGAGGCGGCCACCGCCACCCCGATCAGGGCGCTCCCCATGGTCTTGGCCAGAGAGAGGGCTTCGTTCCAGGCGGCCTCGCTGAAGGGCGAGCCGTCGCTGGCAATCAAGAGACGCTCAAAACTTAAGGCTACTCCCCGGGGCGCCACCAGAACGTGGCAGGGGCTGTGGCCGATGACCCGGGCGGTGACACTGCCCACGAGCAACCGGGTCAAACCGGTATAGCCGTGGCGTCCCATGATAATCAGGTCGGGCTGGGTTTCACCGGCTTCTTCCAGAATGCCGTCATAGGCCGAGGCGCCGGTACGGACCCGGGGTTTCAAGGTAACTCCCTCCCTGGCAGCCTCGGTTTTCCAGTTCTCCAACCGCTCCCTCGCCGCGCTCTCCATGATCTGCATCAATTCCAGATTGACCATCGGCGGCGCCAGGGTATCCGGCGCCTGCAGCTCATATCCCGCCAGGTAGAAGATCACTTCCAGGAGCACGACCGTGCTTCCGGTGGCCTTGGCCAGATGCAGGGCGGCGGTGATGACCCCTTCACTGTCAGGGGAGCCGTCGGTGCATACCAGGATTTTGGGAAAAGGATTTGCAGGGCTGACAGCAGACATGGGGTTTCTCCCAGATTGGCCTCACGGTGGCGGGCTCAGGTTAGAAACAGGAGCGGAAAAGCAGATGCATTCCCCCTCACCCTAACCCTCTCCCCCGTGGGGGAGAGGGGATAAGAAAGCATTTCCCTTAAGGCTCTGATTCATAATTCGCACCACGGGTCCCGACCTCTCCTCTTACAACTTTCAGGCATGCTGCTTGACCACCAGAATGGGACAGGGAGAGCCGCCGATAACCCGTTCGGTAACGCTCCCCATGAGGAGTTTCTTCAATCCGGTGCGCCCATAACCGCCTACGATGATCAGGTCCACCTCATTTTTGACGGCCTGCTGGACGATGCCGTCAGCAGCCGCGACTCCCTGGGGGTTAACCCCCTGAAAGGGCACCCCGGCCCCGCTGGCGGCGGTGGCCATCCGGCGGATGATGGCCTGGGTTTCAATAATATCGCCTTTCTTCGGAGCTACGGCCACGCCGATCAAGCGGCTTTTCGCCTGTTTGGCCATGGACAGGGCGAGTTTCCAGGCCGCGTCGCTGTAAGGGGAGCCGTCCGAGGCCACGAGGATGCGCCGGAAACCAACCATGCCGCCCCGGGGCACCACCAGGACGTTCGTCGGGCTGTTGCCGATGACCCGGGCGGTGACATTGCCCATCAAGATGCGGGCCAGGGCGGATTTCCCGCACCGGCCCATGATGATCAGGTCAGGGCGGATCTTTTCGGCGGTCGCCACGATGGCGGCATGCGGCAACTGGCCCTGGGGCGTCACGGTCTTGAGGGGCACCCCCAGTTTGTCGGCTGCGGCCTTGATGACCGCCATATTTTCCTGCACCCCGTTTCCCAGGACGGCCCTCAAATCCGGAGCCACCGCCTGGAATTCCGGGACAATGTGCAGCACCTGGACCGCGAAGACCTGGCTGTTGCAGACCCGGGCCAGTTCCAGGGTAACCGCCACCGCGTTCTGCCCCTCGTCGGAGGCGTCGGTGCAGACCATCAATCTGCCCCAGGTGGCGGGGCAGACCAGCGCCGGGAAAATGTCCATCATGTTTGCCACCCGCCGCCTTGCCAGGGTCGGTTAATGCAGCCCCGCCAGCTAATTGCCGGCCTCCGCAGGTTCATCATCTTCCCCCGGTTTTTCATAATGTCCGGCCAGGAAACGTTCCGCCAGGACCTGACTGATGTTGTCATCTTTCATGAGCATATCCAGCTGCCGCACGTAAGCCATCAGGCGGCCCACGATATCCAACCGTTCCTCCATCTCCGTTTCCGAACGCCGGCGGAAGCGGGCCCTGATTACATCGCCGAAAATCTCCATGTCGAAACCCAAACGATCCAGCACCGTGGCAATGAGCCGGATACGGCGGATGCGCCGGACATCGTCGGCGGCCCCTCCCTTGAAGGTAAAGTTGATATAGTTTTTCTCGGGCACGTCGCCGATATAGCTGTCCACGCTTTGGAAGTGATAACCCTGGCGGCAGGCGTAATTGACGTAGTTGGCCGCCACGATGGCATAGGTCTTGTCCCAGAACTTCTGCGGGGGATTAATGGCCGATTGCCCCAGCACTTGCAAGAAGCCGCCCACATTCACCGGCACCGGACCGGCCCAAGTTATGCTGGGATAGCTGATGCCCCGCCACAAGGCCCGCATGGGCCGGGAGATGATATCTTCGGGAGGCACTGGGGTTTCGTGGCTGGCCAGGCCATCCCCCAGGTCCACCAGCTGGAGGTTGAGCGGGAGCGCGGTTTCGAGCTTCAGGAGTCTCAGGGCCGGCACCCGACCCTGGGCAACCTCGTCCATGAGGCCGAACATCAGCTGGATGGCCTTCTCCTGGGTAAAGCGGGTGATATCGCGATAGGTGCGGCAATTCTCCGGGCGGAACTCTTTGCTGCGCCGGTCCATCAGGTTCAAGGGGAGGATCAGATCGGCCACGGCCCGGACCCGCGCCAGGATCGGCGAGGCGGGGGAATGCCGGGGATGAGGGCTCTGATAGCGCAGCAATGCATCTATCCGGCCTTGATAAACCTTGCCGTGGTAGGCGTCCACGGTCACCACCTCCCCTTCGGGCAGCTCTGCCGCACCCAGCGCGTCCACCAGGGCCGGCACGCCATATTCCCTGGCCACCAGGGTCAGGTGGCCGGTGGCCGAACCCATCTCGGCCAGCAGGGCGGCTATCCGGGGCAACAGCGGGGCCAGCTCCGGCGTAGTCCGGGGGACCACCAGCACCACCCCGGGAGGCACCTCGGCCAGGCTGCGGTCGGGGCCCATAAGAAAGAGCGGCCCGGCGGCCACCCCGGGCGAGCCAACGTGCCCACCCAGGAGTACCCGGACCCCGGCGGCGGCCTCCGCCATGCCCTGGGGGGGGCGCCGGGAATTATCGGCAGGCGGCAGGGGGCGGGATTGCACCACCTGGAGGTCCCCCTGTGCATCCTTGACCCACTCCACACCATGGGGGCAGCCACCATGGGCCTCTAAACTCCGGGCATAAGACGAAAGGCGCTCCAGGTCGCTCGCCTCCAGCACCAGGGCCTCTACCAGTTCCGGCGCCACCGGGCGCTTCTCCAGCCGGCCCTCCCGGACCTGGAGCAGGTGTTCTTTGCGGGCATAGCGGGCCTGGATCAGGCGGCCGTTCGCCTTGGCTACCAGGTATTCATCGCCGGCCATCTTGCCGGCCACCAGGTCCGCGGCCAGACCCCAGGTGGCGCTGATCAAAAGGTTTTCCGGCGAACCGCCCGGATCCGAGGTTAACATGACCCCGGCGCTCCGGGCGGCCACCAGGCGCTGGATCAGGACCCCCATGGCAGCCTCTTCCAGAAGCAGACCCTGGAGTTTGAAGTAAATAATGGCCCCCTCCCCGAACTGGCTGGCCAGCACCCGGCGCCAGCGGTCGGGGACTTCTTCCGGCGCCACCCCCAGGAAGGTCTCGTATTGGCCGGCAAAAGACGCGGCCATATCTTCCCGGCCCCCGCTGCTCCGCACCGTGAGCGTATGGTCCCCTGCCGGGGCCAGGCGCCGGGCTTCCTGGATGAGGGCGTCGGCGAGTTCCAGAGGAATTGGCTGGGCCAGGATCAGGTGCTGTAACTCCCGGGAAACTTGCCCCACCAGGGCTTCGCGCGCAAGGTCCAGGTTCTGCAGCCCGGACTTGAGCCGGGCCAGAAGCGTGCCGTCCCCGCCCGGCAGTTCCTGCTCCATGAAGAGCTTATAGGCCGAAAGGGTAGCCACCGCGCCGTCGGGTACCGGCAGGCCCAACTGGTTTTTGACCCGGGCCAGATTGTCCGCCTTGCCTCCCAGGGCACCAGCAGCTCGGGGCTTGCGTCTTCAAGGCGCACGATCAGGGGGCTAGGGGGGAAGGGCGCCGCGTCTTCCAGGCGCTGATGGATGGCCTCTTTGATCCGGCCCCGGGCCACCTCCAACTCGGGGTACTTGCCCCCGGAAATCTTCTGCAACGCCGCCACCAGAGAGGCAACATGCTGGTCCAGCAGCCAAATCCGGGAGTTGAGATAAGGGAGGTCCAGATCCTTTTGGCTCAAAAGCATCTCTTCCAGGTTGCCGATGAGGCCCATGACCTCGTTATTGTCAACCAATATCTGCTGGAAACCGCACCAGATCTCTCTCAACTTAGGGGAAGGGGCGTTGGCCCTCTTTTTGCGGCGGAAAAAATCAAACAGTCCCATAGATTTTCCTGGTGGGATTTACCCAGATTGCTTTTAGCAAGATAATACTTTTCAGCTCAAAAGTAAGCTACTCAAAAGTAAGCTATTAAAAGGGGGTATCATTTCATTATAGCTGAAATTCATCGCCGGATAAGCCTCAAGTTCGATGCTTGCGAAAAAGTCAAAAATTCACTTTCTCCTTAGGGCTGAGCATTGCCACCGTTTTATACCGTGTTCCCTTTGAAATGAAACAAACCATCCAGATAACCTATTGATATCTCCCGTAGGGGCGGGTTTCAAACCCGCCCCTACAAAACGAACACGGTATTACTCCTCCATGCCGGGATAGCTTACGGCATGCCTCAAGTGGCTCTGAAAATTCTCCCGATAGGCCCGGGTGAGGTCGGGCAGGTCATCCAGGATCAAGAGGTTTTCGGCGTTTTTGTTTTCAGCCGCCATGGTGAAATTAAAGGAGCCGGTAATCACCACCCGGTTGTCGATAATCATGATTTTATTGTGGGCGATGGCGTGCTTGGCGTCGATGAACACGGGGATTCCCATGTTCTTCAAAAACGTGGCCGCGGAATATTTCTGGCTCCGGTTGGACTTATCCAAGACGGCGGTGATCCTGACGCCTCGCTTTTGGGCTCGAATCAACGCCTGGGCGATGGGCTGGCTGGTAAATGAGTAGGCCTGGAGGAGGATCTCGGTTTTGGCCTGGTTAATCTCTATGAGGATGGCGTCGGTGCAGCCGCCGTTGGGGGAGAAGTAAACCCGGATAGATCCGGCCTGGGCCAGGCCGCAGGTTGCCCCCAGGAACAGGATTAACCACAGGAGAGATAAAGCTTTTTTCTTCATAACAGGTCTCTGGTTGGGGAGGGGGCGCCAGCCTCCCGGCCAAGGCAGAATGATTTGATGCTGGTCGTAGTATCCGGTTAATCTTTCAACAGCCGCCGCCCCCTACCGCACCTGCATCCGGGGGCGGGGGACATTCACGCCGGGGCGCGGCGGCAGGGATTTTCCCTCGGCGCCAAGTCCCGGCAGCGGCCGGGGCGGACCGTCCCGCAGGGCCAGGACCCGGTAACCGGGCACGGCGAAATTGATGTTCTGGCCTCTCACCTGCAACGTCGCGATGCCGATGACCTGCCCCGTCATATTCACCACCGGGCCGCCGCTGGAGCCGGGAGAAATGGGGGCCGAGATTTGCAGGAATTCCCCCCGGTCCCGGAGGGTGCGGATGGCCGACACCAGCCCCTCGGTCACGGTGCGTTCCAGTCCCAGGGGGCTGCCCAGCACCACCACGCGCTCCCCCACTTCCGGCCGGGCGCCGCTCACCGGCAGGTAATGGCGGGCGCCCCCGGGGAGGCTCACCACCAGCTTGACCAGATCGGCCTTGTCGTCGGCCGCCACCATCTCCGTCAGGGGGTACACTTCCCCCTGGGGCAGCTTCACTTCGGCCCGGGCCACCCCTTTGATGACGTGCAGATTGGTGATGAGGTGGCCTTGGGGGTCGACGAAGACGCCGCTGCCCAGGCGGATGACCTTGCCGGCGGCATTAAACCCGACCACGGTCACCACCGCGGGCAGCACCCGTTTAATCAGGTCGGGGAGACTGTCCTGGGCCCGGGCCGCGCCGAGACCGCCGGCCGACAATAACAGGAAGAGAACGACCGTCCAGGCCGTGCTCCGGTGCTTCACCATCAGACCCACCCTAACCGGAAATGGCTGCTGACCTTCCCGGCCCTTTTTGTTCATATCCGAGTTGTGGTCTTTTGGCAATTCATTTCCCCGGCGATCAGGCCATGTTGAAGGTTCCGGGAAAATGGTAAGATTAAGGCAGACCGAAAAATGGGGCAGCCGCCCCCGGTCCTATCCCAAAGACGCTATTATACCCATTATCACTGAAGCGACATGCGCATCATCGGCCATCTCGATATGGACGCCTTTTTCGCGGCCATTGAAGAACGGGATCACCCGGAACTCAAGGGGCGGCCCCTGGTGGTGGGGGCCGACCCCGCGGGCGGCCAGGGCCGGGGGGTGGTGTCCACCGCCAACTATCCGGCCCGGGTCTACGGCATCCATTCGGGCCTGCCCATTTCCAAGGCCTGGCAGCTGGCCGAAGCCGCCCGGCGCCGGGGCCGGCCCGCCACGGTATTCGTGCGGGGCTCTCACCGGAAGTATGGCGAGGTCTCAGGACGAATCATGGCCATCCTGCGCCATTTCGCCCCGGTGGTGGAGGCAGCCGGTATCGATGAGGCCTATTTTGACCTGAGCTTCACCGGCGCCTATGACCGGGCCGCGGACCTGGCCCGGCAGATCAAGGCGGCAATTCTGGCCCAAGAAAGGCTCACCGCTTCCATCGGCATCGGTCCCAACAAGATGGTCGCCAAGATCGCCTCGGATTTTCATAAGCCCAACGGCTTGACCCTGGTCACGCCGGAAGAAGCCGAAGCCTTTCTGGCGCCTTTGGCCGTGCGCAAGATTCCCGGCATCGGCCCCAAGACCGAACAATCCCTGGCCCGCCTGGGCATCAAGACCGTCAAGGATTTAAAGAGGTTTACGCCGGAGGAACTCCGGGAAAGGTTCGGCAAGTGGGGCCCATCGCTCTACGAGCGGATTCGGGGCCGCCACGACAGCCCCCTGGTGACCTCGTGGGAGCCCAAATCCGTGGGGGAGCAGGAGACCTTTGCCCAAGACACCCGGGACCTGGATTTCATCTTCTCCCGCCTCTGGGAGCTGTGCCGGGGCGTCTGGCAGCGCTTCCTCGCCGATGGCTTCAATACCTTCCGCACCGTGGTGGTCACGGTGCGCTTCGCGGACTTCGACACCTACTCCCGTTCCCACACCCGGAGTGAACCCGCCGCCTCGCTGCGCCTCTTAACCGTTGAAGCCATGAAACTCCTCATGCCTTTCCTGGACCGGCGGGAAAACCCCAAACATAAACTTATCCGCCTCATCGGGGTGCGGGTGGAGAAGCTGGGGAAGGATTTAGATAATAAATGTGCCCAAGCAGAGCTTGGGCAAAATTATCCGTCCCCAAGCTAAGTACGGAGGTTCACAAATACGGTAACGTAATTTCTTACTCCGTGAAGATCACTTCCCCCTCACCCTGACCCTTGTATCCAAACAGGGGGAGAGGGTCAGGGGGGCGATATATGACGTTGGCGTATTTATGAAATCATAAGACTTAGGCGCTCCCCCATTCTTCAGCAGGTCTTGCAGCCCCGCCGGCGCTCGATGGACTCCACCACCCCGCGGTATTTTTCGTGGATCAGCTGGCGGTCGAACTCATACATCCGGGCCAGTAAGTCGGCCTGCTCGGCCTCGTTGAAGTAGGCCATGCACGGGATGAAGAAGTGCTGGTCCTCTTTGTCGATGTGCCGGGGGTAGAATTCCACCAGCTTTCCCATATACTCCATGAGATCGTTCAGCGCCCCGGGCTTTTCCAGGAGATAGGCTTCCTTGGCCCTGACCAGGCCGGCGGTGGCCTCCCGGCCCCAGGCATGCTCCCGGATCAAGTCATCCATGGTCTGCCGGTGCTCCGGGGCCAAATCTTTGCCCGCCAGGGCCTCGAACAGGAGTTCCTCCTCCTTGCCGTGGTGGCAGCGGTCGGCATAGGTGCGGATGAAGTCCGCCGCGGTGTCGATGAACACCGGGTCCACAAAGGCAAACTCCGGGTCCACCTCCATATTATCCTTGATCCGCTTGAACTCCCGAGCCATAAGGGTAAGCAGGCGTTCGATCAGGCGGTGTTCGATCATTAATGGTCCGATGGGTTGCATTATCTGATTCCTCTTTTTATGGCGGGCAGTGTCTACAGTTAACCGCCGATGCACGCCGATAAACCCGGATAATAAAATCCGCGTCCATCGGCGTTTATCGGCGGCTCAGATTTTGATCAGCTCGTACGCCCGGCTTCCCAGGCCCAGCTTCTCGGCGTATTCCAGCTGGATGGGCCAGTCTACCTGGGGATAAATCTCCTTGAACTTGTCGGCCCCGGGGCTCAGGTTCTCAAGACAGGATCCGGCCAGGCCAGGGCTGGCGAGCACCAGGTCGGCGCAGGCCTGGTCGATGGCCACCGGGTCCCGGGAGGCCACGATGCCGATGTCCCCCACGATGGGCAGGTCGTTGTGGCCGTAGCAGTCGCAGGCGGGAGAGACCTGGGTGATGAAGTTGACGAACAAGCCCCGGTCGCGCTTGGTCTGCATTACGCCGTAAGCGTATTCCATCATCTTCTTGAGAAACACCGGGATGGATTCGTTCCACTGGATCTGGATGTTGCCGTAAGGGCACACCAGGATGCATTCGGCGCAGCCCACGCACTTTTTGGGGTCAATCACCGCCTTTTCCGTTTCAAGGTTGATGCTGATGGCCTCCTGGGCGCAGTGGGCGATGCAGTCGCCGCAGCCGGTGCACTTCTTTGCCGTTACCTTGGGGGAGATGTTGGAGTGCTGGGAGAGCTTGCCTTTCCGGGAGGCGCAGCCCATCCCCAGGTTCTTGAGAGCGCCGCCGAACCCCGAGAGTTCGTGCAGCTTGAAATGGCTCAGGGTCACCAGGGCTTCGGCCTCCACGATGGCCTCGGCCAGGAACACGGTCTTGAATTGCTCGCCCTTGATCTTTACCTCCACTTCGGCCTTGCCGGTGAGGCCGTCGGCGATGACCAGGGGCGCCCGCACCACCGCGTAGGCAAAACCGTTTTCAATGGCGGTGGTGAGATGGCTGACGGACTCGCTCCGGGCGCCGACATACACGGTGTTGGCGTCGGTGAGGAAAGGCCGCCCCCCCAGGTCCCAAATCTTATCCACCACCTGGCGCACGTACAGGGGCCGGATGAAGGCGGTGTTGCCTTTCTCCCCGAAATGAAGCTTCACCGCAATGAGCGGGCGCTTCTTCTTGCGGTGAATGATGCTCTTGATATCCAGGGCGTCCAGCAGACGGCCGAATTTCTTAAAATTGGTCTCCTTGGCGGAGGCGCGGAGGTCCATGAAGAAGACTTGGCTGGGCATGGTTTTTCCCTTTTTATTTAGGGTGGGTACTGCCCACCATTACTAAACTATCGGCGGGCAGTGCCCGCCCTACACGACTGTCCATTTATATATTCCTGTCGCAATAATAATTAGTAAAAACCTAAATATTCCATATAGCGCGTTTATAAAATTTATTATTCACCAAAATTAACTTCAATTCCTTCTCTCTTAAGTCAGAGTCGAGCCATCATTATTTCTCTCTCAGCGCCAACCAAAGCCACGAAAGGGTTACTTACTATCTTCCATTGCCATTTTTGAGAAATAGGCTCTATACCAAGTTCTAACATAGATAAAGCGAAGAAGCCGTACTTTGTTTTTTCATCCATTTGGTTGAGATGCTCATGGACTCTATCGGGTGAGTAACGACCATTTTGTTGTAAGATAAACAATGTATTATTAACAACTTGTGTCTGCAAGGTTATGGGTAACTGGTTATATGTAGCTTTTGCTACAAGAGCGTTCATTGCGGCACTATGCTTTTTAACGTTTCGTAAATATCTAAAGACAACGAAGATAGCGGTAATTATTGATGCAATAATTATTATAGTATTCAATTATATTTCCTCCCGCTTACTTTTCCTTTCACACTACCCTTGCCTCCCACGATAGTCATGACGGCCTTGCCTTTCAAGGTCCAACCGTGAAAGGGGCAATCGCGGCTTCGGAATAGCCTTACATCTCAAAGATTCCCCCTCTCCCCCGATGGGGGAGAGGGTTGGGGTGAGGGGGAATTCTGCTTGCCATTCGCCAAGATCTCAAAAATTGCCGTCAGAACCCCCTCGGTCTCCTGCAAGACCTCATTATTCCATAATCGAACAACCCGATACCCCATCTTATTTAAGTATGCCGAACGCTGGAGGTCCAGTGCCTCGTTTTCGGCATGTTGGCCGCCATCAACTTCAATGACCACATTTTTCTCTACACAGATAAAATCGACAATGAAAGGCCCCACCGGATATTGCCGCCTGAATTTCCAACCCCCAAGCTCTCGATTACGTAGATGACGCCAAAGCAATCTTTCGGCATCCGTCATTCGCTTCCGCAGGGTCCGGGCGCGCTGACTGGTCACTCAAGCCACCCCTCACCCTAACCCTCTCCCCTCGCAGGGGAGAGGGAGAAAAAGCAAAACCTCTCGACAAGTTATAAACTTTCCTCCCGGTAATGTAGGGCGGGCACTGCCCGCCGTTTTTATCTACCCCCACCACATCAGGCGAGATCGTCCTCATCCTCCTCCCAGGGCAATTGCGGCAACGCCCTTAATGCCTTAATATACCCCGCTTCATCATAGATTCGGTTATCTCTTACCATCTCGTTGAGTTCGATAAGGACCACACACGCCACCATTTTCATGGTTTCTCGGTGAGAATAGCCTGCGGCCCTGAGCCTGTGGTAGGTTTGTTTGGTTTCCGGCGGGTTGTCCGCTTTCATCTGATTCTCAATAACTTCAAAAAGCGCTTCTCGTGCCGCTTTTCTATCACGTAACATAGCCCAATCCTGTTAATATACTTCTATCATCTTCCGCCTAAGGCAAGAATTTGTAAAGTGTGTCTTACGCGCCAATATTATGCAGTCCGCATTTTAACAGGATTAATGGTGCGCGGTGCGCACCCTGAAAAACTGTTCGGATTAGAAGATCGGCGGGCAGTGCCCGCCCTACACTTCTCCATATCAAAGACCGGCGGGCAATGCCCGCCCTACATTTCTACATTTCCTCCCACACCACCTTTCCCCCCACGATAGTCATGACGGCGCGGCCCCGCAAGGTCCAGCCGTTAAAGGGGCAATTGCGGCTTTTGGAGGCGAAGGTGTCCGCGTCCACCTGCCAGGTGCGGTTGAGGTCCATGAGGGTGACGTCCGCCGGGCTGCCTACCGCGAGGGTGCCGCCGGGGACGCTTAGGATGCGGGCGGGATTCGTGCTCATGGCGGCCACCAGCTGGCTGAGGCTGAGGACCCCGTCGTGCACCAGTTTAAGGCTCAGGCCCAGGGAGGTTTCCAGACCGATGAGGCCGAAGGCCGCGGCCTCAAACTCCAAATCTTTTTCCAGGGAGGTGTGGGGGGCGTGGTCGCAGGCGATGGCGTCCAGGGTGCCGTCGCGCAGCGCCTCTTTAATGGCCGCGACGTCGGCCGCGGTCCGAAGCGGCGGGTTGACCTTGGCGTTGGTGTCGTAGCCCATGACCGCCTCATCCGTCAGGGAAAAGTAGTGGGGCGCGGTCTCGGCGGTGACGGTCAGGCCCGCGGCCTTGGCCGTGCGGATCAGGGCCACGCTGCCGAAGGCGCTGACGTGGGCGAGGTGCAGGCGGCCGCCGGTGAGTTGGAGCAGGGCCAGGTCCCGGAAGATCATGGCCTCTTCGGCCGCAGCCGGGATGCCCATTAAGCCCAGTTCCAGGGAGACCCGGCCCTCGTGCATCACCCCGCTGGCCCTGAGATCCAGGTCTTCTTCGTGGACGATGAGGGGGACATCGAAGGTCCGGGCATACTCCAACGCCCGGCGCATGAGCATGGGGTGCATCACCGGGCGGCCGTCGTCGGAGAAGGCCACCGCCCCGGCGGCCTTCTGGTCGCCGTATTCACTCAGGGACTGGCCCGCCGAGCCCATGGAGATGGCGCCCACCGGGTAGACCCGGGCGAGTCCCGCCGCCTGGGCCGCCTCCAGGATGAAGCGGGTGACCGCGGCGTTGTCGTTCACCGGGCGGGTGTTGGGCATGGCGGCCACCGCGGTAAAGCCGCCGGCCGCGGCGGCCCAGGTCCCAGACAAGATGGTCTCCTTGTACTCTTCCCCAGGCTCCCGCAGGTGGACGTGCATGTCGATGAGGCCGGGGGTCACCACCAGGTTTTGGGCGTCAATCACCCGGCGCCCGTCCCCGGGGATGGTTCCCGGCGGCTTTAGCGCCGCAATCTTACCACCTTCGATCAAGAGGTCCCGGGGGGACGCAAGGGCCTGGGCGGGGTCAACCACCAGGCCGCCGGCTATCAGTAAGCTCACGCTTTTTCTCCTCCAATCAAGAGGTAGAGCAGGGCCATGCGCACCGCCACGCCGTTGGTCACCTGTTCCAGGATCACGGAATGGGCGCCGTCGGCCACCTCGGGAGAGATTTCCACTCCCCGGTTGAGGGGGCCGGGATGCATGATGATCACGTCCGGTTGGGCCAGCTTTAAATGGCGGGGGGCCAGCCCGAAGTAGCGGCTGTACTCCCGCAAAGTGGAGAGATACATCTGCCCCATGCGTTCCAGTTGCAATCTCAGCATCATGATGACGTCGGCGCCCGTCACCGCCTCTTCCAGGGAGCAGGTGACTTTGGCCCCCAGGGAGGAAAGGAACGGCGGCAGCATGGTGGCCGGGCCGGCCACGGTGACTTGGGAGCCCATCTTAATAAAGGCCTGGATGTCGGAGCGGGCCACCCGGGAGTGGGCGATGTCGCCGATGATGGCCACTTTCAAGCCGGAGAGTGTCCCCTTGGCTTCTTGAACGGTGAGGAGGTCCAGGAGGGCCTGGGTGGGGTGCTCGTGGAGGCCGTCGCCGGCGTTGATGACCCCGCACTTGAGACGCCGGGCCAGGTAATGGGGGGCGCCGCTGGCGGGATGGCGAATCACCAGCAGGTCCGGCCGCATAGCCTCGAGAGTGTGGGCGGTGTCCATCAGGGTTTCACCCTTGACGGCGCTGGAGGCCGCCACCGTCAGGTTGAGGGTGTCGGCGCTGAGGCGCTTGGCCGCGATCTCAAAGGACACGCGGGTCCGGGTGCTGGGCTCGTAGAAGACCGTCACCACGGTTTTACCCCTGAGGGTGGGGACCTTTTTAATGGGACGGGCCGAGATATCTTTCAAGGACGCGGCGGTGGCCAGGATGTGGCGAATCTCTTCCGGGGCCAGTTCCGCGATGCCCAACAGGTCCTTCCGCCGGAATTCCATATAGGGACCTTTCTCGCTTCAGGGGAGAGGTTAAGGGAGAAGAGCCCTTAGCCGCACCCATCCAGGTTGAGTGCATACCCTGCCTGACTGTCAACCGTGACCGTCGCAGGGTGCTTACCGGTTCGCCGTCAGGCCCTCCAGGCCGTGGCAAAAAAAAACCTCCTTGTTCTGAGAGGAGGCCGGGCGCAGGGTTTTCGGCAAATTCGACTCATAGAGACAGCCTTCTTACCATCGATACATTATTATCATTGCCGGCAGCTAAATTCAAGAACATTTTCCGGCAATTTCCCCCGGGAGGTAAGTTGACAGGGAAAGGATCAATACCTATATGTGTAAATGAGGCTATCAAAAATATGCCTATTTATAAAAAATTCACCGGGACTTGTCTCCAGGCGCCCGGACGGATGCCGGGCGGGGCAATCAACCATAATTTCATAAGTCAACCCGGTTAAGGAGGAATTAGCCATGTCCAGTGATCTCATGGAATGGCGCCCGTTTCGGGAAGTTTCTCGCCTCCGGCGGGAGATGGATAGTCTCTGGGACGATTATTTCGGTTCCGGAAGGCGGGGGCTGCAGCCCCTGCAACCGGAATTCGCCCCCGCGGTGGACGTCAAGGAAACACCCGAGGCGGTGGTGGTGAAGGCCGAAGTTCCCGGGATGGATGCCAAGGAAATCAATATCTCGGTCACGGGTGAGGTGCTCACCATCAAGGGCGAAAAAAAGTCGGAACGGGAAGAAAAAGAGGAGAACTATCACCTGGTGGAGCGCAGCTACGGCTCCTTCTCCCGCTCCCTGACCCTGCCCGCCGCGGTGGATCTGGATAACATCGAAGCCAAATATGATAACGGGGTGTTGACCATCACCTGTCCCAAGAAAGAGGCGGTCAAGCCCAAGGCCATCGAGATCAGGACGGCCTAAATACCTCTCACCTCAACTTTGTCGTCAAAGGGAGCCGTTATGAGCACCGAACTGGAAGCCATTATCAAGAGCGCCATCGCCCAGGAAGAATTGTCCCATGGTTTTTATAAGCGGTTGGCCGGCCTGGTGAGCCATCCGGAAACGAAAAACACCCTGGAATACCTGGCCAAAGAAGAGCTGGAGCACAAGGCCTTTCTCCAGAGCTGCTTTACCCCCCAAGGGTGCACGCTGGCGGGGGAGGCCCAGAACGTCCACCTGGCGGAAATGCTGCAAGCCCCGGCCATCAGCAACGATATGTCCCCCAAGGAAGCCCTGGTCATCGCGGCGAAGCGGGAGGAGGGGGCCTATCGCTTTTATCAGGCCCTGGCCGCACTCCAGCCCCCGGGGGAGGTCCAGGCTTTCCTTAATAAGATGGCCAAGGTGGAACTCCAACACAAGGAACAAGTGGAAAACCTTTACAATAACGCCGCGTTCCCCGAAGTGTGGTAGGGGGCTGCCATGGCAAGGCGCGGGGTTCTCCTGGCCCTGGAAGGGATAGACGGCTGCGGCAAATCCACCCAGGCGGGGCTTTTGGCAACCGCCCTCCGAGACCGGGGGCTGGAAGTTGTCCTCACCCGTGAGCCCACGGATGGCCCCCTGGGCCAGCAAATCCGGGAATATTTTCAGGGCCCCACCCGGTATCTCAGCGCCAAAGAGGAGTTGAACCTCTTCATGGCCGACCGCCGGGAACACGTGGAAGAGGTCATCAACCCGGCCTTGGCTGAGGGGAAGGTCGTCATCACCGACCGTTACTATTACTCCTCGGTGGCCTATCAGGGGGCCCTGGGGCTGGACCCGGACCGGATTCTGGCCCAAAACGAGGTCCTGGCGGTGCGCCCGGATCTGGCGGTAATCTTTACCCTGCCGGTGGCCCAGGCGTTGGCCCGTTTATCCGGCCCCCCCCAACGACCCCGGCAAGTGAGCGAGGACCCGGTCTATCTGGAACGGGTAGCCACCCTGTATGCCTCCCTGAAAGGGCCCCACCTGCGCCACTTGGATGCCTCCGCCCCCCCCCCGGCGGTTCACGACGCCCTGCTGCACCTGACCCTGGAATTCCTGGAGACAGCCGGGCGCCGGTAAGCGCCGACCGCAGCCTGGTGGCGCCGGGGGTATAAAATTGTGGCTGGCTCAAGCCTTCGAGATGCGGCTGCCGAAGAGACAAGGGGAGTCCCTCTTTCCCGGCTTTTAGGGCTGGGGATTCTCTTGACAAGTCAAACTTCAGGGGTTAATAATATTTTTTTCGGGCCGTTAACTCAGTTGGTAGAGTATCTGCCTTTTAAGCAGAGAGTCGTTGGTTCGAATCCAACACGGCCCACCATGGTTTTATAAGTAAAATGAAATGGATAAGGGCCTCAGAGATCTTCTTCTGAGACTGCCTCATGGTAGATAATGGGGACTGCTAAAGCTGCGGTGTGGTTTTAGCAGGCAACTGCGCGGCGAGATTGCCGTTAAGGCTGACGTTCCCCCGCCTCCAGCCGCGCCTCGATGCGGCGGGCCAGGGGGATCAGCTGAGAAAGCCGCCGGCGTCGATCGGCGCGCTCGGCCTCCGCTAGGTGCATGGCCTCCGCCGCGCCGGCAAGGCCCCCGAGGAGCGACCCGAGGGTGTTTTCCAGGCTGGCTTCCTGCTGTTTGAGCCACTGGTCCACCAGGGGGAAGAAGTACTGGAATTTTAAGCCCTCCCGGTAATTGAGGATCTGGCCTTCCAGTTCGGAGCCAAGCCAGGCCTTGAGCGCGGCCAGGGCCCGCGCCAGGTCCCGGAGGAGTTGCCCGCGGGGGTCCTGCTCCCCGGCCAGCTTCAGGCGGCGCTTGATCGCGTCCCTGGCCCTTCCCAAGACCCCCAGGCCGGAGGCCACCCACACCTCCCGGGCAAACCGCCAGTCCGGGGCCACCTCCAGGCTCAGGAGGGGCACCTCCAAGCCCTGGGGCCGGCCCACGCTTCCCGTTTCCAGGGTGGGCGCCGCGGCCGCCAGGCCCAGATCGGCAATTTCCCGGTAATAGAGGGCCAGGGCTTCCTGGAGGGTCAGAAACAGGGGCTGCCACAGGCGGGCCAGTTCCTGGCGCAGCCACTCTTCCTGCTCCCGGATGAATTCCACCAGGGCGAGGTTGACCTCGACGGTGACGTGGTGGGCCAACGCCTTGGCGAATTCCTGGAACAGCTGATAAAGGACCGGGCGGAAGGCCGGCGTGACCGACGGCGGCGCCAGGTGGTCCCAGTCGGGCGTAAAGTTCCGGATGAACTCGCTCAGATCCTTGCCCACCTGGCCGGAATGGCGGTCCAGGAGGCGGTCCACCCGGAAGCGTAGGGTCTTCTTCAAACGGTGGCCGGCGCCTTCCAGGGTCTGGCTCACGGTGGCCATGGTGGCCTGCAACGGCTGACGCCGGGCCGTCAGGCGGGTTTCCAACTCCTGAATGGCGGTAAGCCCCCGGGTCAGGAGATCCTGCGTGAGTTCCAGCTGCTCCCTGAGGCCCCGGGCCACCATCTTCACCTGAGCCAGGCTGCCGCCGGCCAGGCGGCGGGTCCGCAAATCCCCCAGCGCGGCTTTCAGGTCTTGCTCAAACCGGGCCGCTTCCGCCTCGGAAAAGGCGGCGGAGTCCGGGTCCATGGCCCACACCTTGAGGACCGCGGCTTCCCGGGGGTCCAGGCTTTCGCCCCGGGCCTGCCGGCGGTCCAGGAGCAGTTTCAGGGCGGAAAAGGCATAGACCCGGGGTTCCGGCTGCCAGGAGGACAGCTCCTGAGCCACCCGGTCCCTGATCTGCACCACCTCCGCATAAGAGGTGTGCTCCCCCAAATCCAGGTTTAGGAGGACCAGGATATGGGGCATCAGCCCCATTCTTTTCAACTCCGTCAGAAACTGAAAATCCGCCTGGCGCAGCCCCACCCGGGAGCTGACGACGTAGAGCGCCAGGTCGCTCTTGATGAGATAGGCCAGGACCTGGGCCAGGTGCTGGGGGAAGGGCGAGTCGCTCCCCTGGCAGTCTCCCAGCTCCACGCCCGCGGCCGGCCAGGGAAAGGGGGTTGTAAGCAGGACATCCTTGAGGTACACCGCGGTGGCCTCCCGGGTGACCAGGTCCCGGTGGCGGGCCAGGTCCGGACCGGTGAGGGGCAGCATTCCGGTGGCGGGCATGAGGCCCTGGAGAAGATCGTAGCCCCCCAGGTAGGATTTGAGCAGCAGGTAGTTCTGATCCAGGCTGCCGCCGGTCCAGAGGTCGGCCTCCCGGGCCTCGGCCAGGACCTGGGCCAGGAGCTCCCGGTCCGGGGCCTCCTTCAGGTCCAGAGGCTCGGCCCGGTCCACCAACCGGGGATTGGGCAGGAGCCCCAGGGCCCGGCGGATTTCCCCGTTGATTTCGTTCCACCCCTTGAACCGGAGCACCGCCCGGGATTCCGGGCCGGGTTGGACCCGGGTAACCATGGCCGTGAGAATGCCGGCGCCCCGGCGCAACAGGTCCTGGCCCACCAGGGCGTTGATCATGGTGCTCTTGCCGGATTTCACCGCTCCCACCACCGCCAGGCGGCAGGTGTCCTCCGCCGCATGGGCCTGGACCTGGGACAGCACCTTCTGCCAGTGCTGGCCCTGGAGTGCGGCCTGGGGAAAAAGACCGGTCCACTCCCGGGCCAAGTCCTCAAGACGGGCGATCTCCTCCATCAAGGCCTGATGGGCCTGAGGCTCCGGCATGTCAAGGTCCCTGATTGATGCGGGTGAGGTGTATCCGGGCCGGCTCAACCACTCTTCTTGGGAGCGAACCCGGCGATGTAGGGACGGCCCATTTCGATGCGGACCTTGTCGGCGATTTCCACATGGACGATCTGGTCGTCGATATTGACGATGGTGCCCAGGATGCCGCCGCTGGTGATGATCCGATCGCCCTTTTTCAGGTTGTTCAAGAGGGCCTTGTGTTCTTTGGCCTTCTTCTGTTGGGGCCGGATCAGGAGAAAGTAAAAGATCACGACCATAAAGACCATGGGAAGCACAAAACTCATCATGGATCCGGCCTCGGAAGCGCCTGCCGCACCCTGGGCATATGCAATATTAACCACCTGTACTACCTCCCTCGTGACGATTTTGATATTTTTTATAAAAGTCTCGGCGAAACGCGGCGAAACGGTCTTCGGCCACGGACTGCCGGATGCTGACCATTAACTGTAGATAATAATACAAATTATGCAAAGTTAAAAGGCGATAAACCAGAATTTCTCTGGCCATATACAGATGCCGGAGATAGGCCCGGGAGTAGTGGCGGCAGGTATAGCAGCCGCAGGCCGCATCCAGGGGCCCGGCGTCAGAGGCGTGCACCGTGTTTTTGATCACCACCTTGCCGGTGCTGGTGAAGGCCATGCCGTTCCGGGCGTTCCGGGTGGGGAGCACGCAGTCGAACATGTCCACTCCCCGGGCCACCGCCTCCACCAGGTCGGAGGGCGTGCCCACCCCCATGAGGTACCGTGGCTTATTCTCCGGGAGCTCCGGAGTGGTGGCCTCCACCATGGCGAGCATCAGTTCCTTGGGCTCCCCGACGCTGAGGCCGCCGATGGCGTAGCCGTCGAAGCCCAGGGCCGCCATGGCCTGGGCCTGTTCCCGCCGCAGCTCCGGGAGCATGCCCCCCTGGACCACGGGAAACAGGGCCGGGCCGGGCCGGGTCCGGGCCGCCTGGGAGCGCTGGGCCCACCTCAGGGTCAGGGCCGCGGCCTGAACCACTTCGGCCTCCGGCGCCGGGTAGCCCGGGCATTCATCCAGGCAGATCATGATGTCCACCCCGAGGGCTTCCTGGAGGCCCACCACGGTCTCCGGGGTGAGAAAATGGCTGGAGCCGTCCAGATGCGACCGGAAGGTCACGCCTGCCTCGGTGATGGTGCGCAAGGGCGCCAGGCTGAAGATCTGGTAGCCGCCGGAGTCGGTGAGAATGGGGCCGTCCCAGTGCATAAAGCGGTGCAGCCCCCCCAGGACCTCGATGGTCGAAACCCCGGGCCGCAGGTAGAGGTGGTAGGTGTTGCTCAAGATGATGGCGGCGCCGATTTCTTTCAGGTCCTCCGGCGTCAGGGTCTTCACGGTGGCATAGGTGCCCACGGGCATGAACACCGGGGTTTCGATCACCCCCCGGGCCGTGGTGATCTCCCCCAGCCGGGGCGCCGCCGGGCCGGCGGATTTGATGAGACGAAATTCGAACATAGGCGCAGATATTCCGGGGAAGGAGGACAGCGGCGGCAGGACAGCTCACAAACCCGCCCCCAGACCCCATCTCCCAACCCCATAAGTTTATAAAATCAACATACAATCCCCATAGCTATAAAAACGGTATTTTTCTTTAACGGCCTCGGCATAAGCCCGCAAGATCAAATCCCGCCCCGCGAAGGCGCTCACCAGGAGCAGAAGGGTGGACTGGGGCAGGTGAAAGTTGGTGAGCAGCCGGTCCACGGCCTTGAATTGATACCCGGGATAAATAAAGAGGTCGCACCAGCCCTGCTGGGCTTTAAACCCTTGGGGCGAAGCGCAGGACTCCAGCACCCGGACGCTGGTGGTGCCCACCGCCAGCAGGCGTTTTCCCTCTGCCCGGGCGGCGTTGAGGCGGGCCGCGGCCTTATCTGACAACTCAAAGTATTCCGGGGCCATCCGGTGGCGGGTATAGTCGGCGTGACGCACCGGCATAAACGTCCCCGGCCCCACGTGCAGAGTGAGGCGCACGATCTCGATCCCCCGGCGGGCCAGGTTTTCTAACACCGTTTCGGTGAAGTGGAGCCCCGCGGTGGGACAGGCCACGGCCCCGGCGGGGGCGGCAAAGACCGTCTGATAGGTCTCCCGATCCGCCGCGGCGGGGTGACGGTGGATATAAGGCGGCAGGGGAACTTCTCCCGCGGCCAGGACCGCGGCCACCGGGTCGCCGCCGGGAGCGGTGAAGCGCACCTCCGCCACCCCCGGTTGGGGCAGGGCCAGGACTGCCGCGGTCAATTCCACCCCGAAGTTAAGGACCTGGCCGATCCGGAGGCGTCCCCGGTGCGTGGCCCGGGCCCGGGCCGCGTGGGGAACGGCGCCGTTGGCTTCGGCCTCCGGCAGGTGGTGGAGCAGCAGTTCCACTTTGCCGCCGCTGTCCTTGCGGCCGTTCAGGCGCGCCGTGAAGACCCGGGTGTCGTTGACCACCAGAACGTCGTTCTCATCCAGGGCGGCGGCCAGCTCCCGGAAGCCGGCATGGCGCATCTCGCCCCCGTCCCTATGGAGCACCAACAGCCGGGAGGCATCCCGCTCGCCCAAAGGGTACTGGGCCACCAACTCCGGCGGCAGGAAGTAATCGTAATCCTCAATCCGGGGCATAGTCAGTCGTGTCCAGCAAGAAAATTAATATATCGCTAACTGGTTCCCAAGCGGGGAGCTTGGGAACCAGTTAAAAACGTGATCCGCAATCCGTGGCCTATTACTTGGTCGCGCAAATGAGCGTCATTTTCACCGGGGTTTAAAATTCCCCCCTTTTTTAAAGGGGGGTCAGGGGGGATTACAAATAACCCATTGATAATCCCCCTAAATCCCCCTTTAGGAAAGGGGGATTTGCCTACCCCGGCTCAATGAACGCCCTTATTGAAATCTAACGCAATTTTTCCCCAGTCATGGCATCAAACCCCCTAGTCCGGGGCTGGCCCAGGGCCTGGCCCCAGGGCGGGCCGGCCACCGGAAAAATGGTGCATTTGACGGCGGGAGGCGCATTTGATAAGTTTAACCCAGCCAATTTTTCATGCAAGGACCGACACCTACCATGACCCGCAAAATGTTGTTGACGGCCATAGCATTGCTGGCCTGCCTCTGGCCCGGCGCGGCCGCCGGGGAAGTCACCCCGGAAGCCGTGATGACCCGGGTTCAGGCCCAATATGACAAAGCCGGGGGCTTCCAGGCCCGCTTTCGCCAGGAATCCCGTCTCAAGGCGGCCGGCGCCTCAGATTCGGCCGTGGGGTGGATGTATTTCAAGAAACCCAGCCGCATGCGCTGGCAGTACGAGACCCCGCCGGAACAGAAAAAGGAGATCGTCTCCGACGGCCGGCTGGTGTGGATGTACATGCCCGCCGACGGGTTGGTCATGGTCTACAAGCTGGACCAGGTGTTGCGCTCGGACCTGGTGATGCGGTTTTTTTCCGGGATGGGCCAGTTCCAAAAGGATTTCATCATCTCCTGGCAACGCCCCCCCCGGGAGGGTGCCAGCTTTGTCATCGACCTGGTTCCCCAAAAGGACCAGTTGGAGCTCAAGCGTCTCTCCCTGACCATCAACCCCGACACCTACCTGGTGGAGAAGCTGGATTTCAGCAATGCCCTGGGCGAGGAGAGCGGCTTCACCTTTACCCAGGTGAAGCTGGAAGTGCCCTCGGCGCCCAACTTCTTCACCTTTACGCCGCCTCCGGGAGTCCAGGTGGTCCGGGAGACCCCGGGATCTAAACCTTGATGGATGGTTAAAGAAATGAATACGGGGGCGAGGTTGATCAGGCCCCGGCGGGCGCCATGCAGTACGCCCCGGCCTGGAATTGATTTTGCTTGAACCGCCTGAAGTATAGACTTCAAAGGCAAACCATGGAATTTACCGAACCGCAAAAAGAGGTGCGGCGCTGGCTGGAACGGCGCCGGGGGATTCTCCTGGCCCACAATTACCAACCGGGAGAAATTCAGGAGGTGGCCGATTTTTTAGGCGACTCTCTGGCCTTGTCCATGACCGCGGCCAAGACGCCGGCCGAAGTCATCGTGTTTTGCGGGGTCCATTTCATGGCGGAAACCGCGGCTATTTTGTGCCCGGACAAGACCGTCCTCCTGCCCCGGGATGATGTGGGCTGCTACATGGCCGCCACCATCACGGCGGAGCAGCTTAAGGCCCGGAAAGCCGAACTGCCCGGGGTGCCGGTGGTCACCTACGTCAATTCCACCGCCGCGGTCAAGGCCGAGAGCGACATCTGCTGCACGTCCGCCAATGTCATCCAGATAGTCAATTCTTTGACACCCTCCCGGGTCTTTATGGTTCCGGACCGCAATCTGGCCCTCTACACCGCCCGGCGCACCTCCAAGGAAGTGCTCTACTGGGAGGGCTGCTGCAACGTTCACGACGGCCTGAGCGCCGCCGAGGTCCAGGCGTGCCAGGCGGCCCATCCCCAGGCGGTTTTCATCGCCCATCCCGAGTGCCGCCCCGAAGTCCTGGACCTGGCCCAGGTAATTCGCAGCACCAGCGGGATGCTTCAGTATGCGCTCCAGTCCTCCGCCCGAGAATTCATCATCGGCACGGAGATGGGCATTCTCCACACCTTGCGCACCGAAAACCCGGATAAGCTTTTCTACTCCCCCTCCCCCCGCCTCGTGTGCCCGGATATGAAGCGCATCACCCTATCAGACGTCATCAATGCCCTCAAGGACAACCGCCACCAAATCACGGTGCCGGAGGAGATCCGAAAGCCTGCCTGGCTGGCGGTGGAGCGCATGCTGGCCGTCCCCCGGGATTAACCATTATCCTCCGGGGGATCCGGAGCTGTATTCCCCGACCCTCCTTATCTGGTCCTCAGGTGAAATTGAGCCCGCGTCTCTGGGCAAAATTGGCCTGCTTCTTGCTGTTTCCCCCATAAAGTAATGAGTTGCGGGTTGGGAAACTGGCATGCAAAGGCAAGAGGCGCAAATCCCGCCTTACTACGATAATCTCCGGCATTTCTTGCATGATTTGGCGCAGCCCCTGTCCACGGTCACCGGGCTCATTGATCTGATGCTGTTGGAGTTGGACGAGCGGGACCAGATGTTCCAGAAAGTCCAGTTGATCAGCCTGCAACTGGAGAAGGTGATGGCGATTCTCGGGGAAATTCGCCGGATGGCCCGGGAGGCCGCCGACCGCGAGAGAAAAACCCTGGAACCGCCCCGGACCCCGCGGTCTTGATGGCCGGCCCGCCCCTCAAAATACTTTTTCAGAGGTCTTGATTTTAGGTATAAGTAAGCATCCACGCCGCAGCCTTCGGTTATTTTCTCCGGCTAAGACCATTTTCTCATTGAGCTGCATCAAATCAACAACATAACTCCCTGATATTGCTTTATTCTCTTACAGAAAACCGAAAACTGTCTAAGACCCCGCCTCCCGGCCCGGTGGCTTTTGGGCCTTGCCAATCCTGACAAAACCCCCTATCATGATGGCCGAGGGATCAGTCCCCAGGTTCTTTTTTTGGGGTGGGTACGGGTTTTCAGACAGGGCGCTTTCCTCGCAGCCACCGGGCGATGCGGCTGGTTCCGGCCACCTGCGGCCCTCCCTGACCATATCGAGGGGCAGGCTCTCCCAGCCAATCTCCCTCCATCGGTGCACCGGCCATGGCAGAAGAGCATAGTTCCCCTCAGGTAGTTTCCCGGGTGGCCGAACTCCGGGAACAGCTCAATTACCACAATTACCGGTACTATGTGCTGGATGATCCGGTGATTTCCGATGCCGAGTTCGACCGCCTCATGGCCGAACTCACCCGGCTGGAGGAAGACTACGGCCTGGCCAGCCCCGATTCCCCCACCCAGCGGGTCGGGGCCCAACCCCTGGATAAGTTTGAAACCGTCTTGCACCGGCAGCCCATGTTGTCGCTGGAAAACGCCTTCAGCGAGGCCGAGGCCCGGGAGTTCGACGACCGGTTGAAGCGGTTCCTCCGGATCACGGAAGAGTTTCCCTATGTCCTGGAGCCCAAGATGGACGGCTGCGCCGTGGAATTAGTCTATGAAAACGGCCGGTTGACCACGGGTTCCACCCGGGGCGACGGCTACCGGGGGGAAAACGTCACCCAGAACCTGAAGACCATCCACTCCATCCCTTTAAGCCTGCTGACGGAGGTGGCGCCGGCCCCGGAGTTGCTGGAGGTCCGGGGCGAGGCCTACATGGACCTGGCGGAATTCAAGCAACTGAATGAAGCGCGCCTGGCCCGGGGCGAGTCCGCGTTTGCCAATCCCCGGAACGCCGCGGCCGGGTCCCTGCGCCAGCTGGACCCGAGGATCACCGCGGCCCGGCCTTTGAAGATCTACTGCTACGGCGTGGGGGAGGTCCGGGGACGGAATTTTGACACCCAGTGGGAAGTGCTCCAGACCCTGAAACAGTGGGGTCTCCGGGTCAACCCCCTGATTGCCCGGGGCCGGGGGATCGACGCCGCCATCGCCTACCACCGGGACCTGGAACACCGGCGCCACGGCCTGCCGTATGAAATCGACGGCATAGTGATCAAGGTTGACCCCTTGGTCTTACAAGAGCGCCTGGGCGCCAAGTCCCGAAGCCCCCGATGGTCCCTGGCCTATAAGTTCGCCGCCACCCAGGCCACCACCAAGGTATTGGCCATCGAGGTCAACGTGGGCCGCACCGGCGCGGTCACTCCCATGGCGGTGATGGAGCCGGTGGAGGTGGGCGGAGTCACCGTGAGCCGGGCCACTCTCCACAATGAAGACGAAGTGGCCAAGAAGGACGTGCGGGTGGGGGATACGGTCCTGGTGCAGCGGGCCGGAGACGTGATCCCGGAAGTCGTCAAAGTCATTTTGGAGGAGCGTCCGCCCGACGCCCAACCCTTTAAGATGCCGGTCCACTGCCCGGTGTGCGATTCCCTCCTGGTGCGGCCGCCGGGAGAGAAGGTCACCCGCTGCCCCAATCCCGACTGCGTCGCGTCCCTGACCCGGGGGATTCAGCACTTCGCCGGCAAGCGCGCCATGGACATCGACGGGTTGGGGGAGAAGATCGTCCAGCAACTGGTGGAGGTGGGCCTGGTCAAGGAGGTGAGCGACCTCTACCGGCTGACGGAAGATGACCTCATTCCCCTGGAGCGCTTCGCGGAAAAATCGGCCCAGAACATCATCAGCGCCATTAAAGCCAGCAAAGCGGTCCCCCTGTGGCGCCTGATCAACGCCCTGGGGATCCGCTATGTGGGCGAGGCCACCGCCCAGGTCCTGGCCCGGCACTTCCAGACCCCGGACGCTTTGCGGGAGGCAAGTAAAGAAGACCTGCTGCACGTCGAGGGCGTGGGGGCGCAGGTGGCGTCCAGCATCAGGGATTTTTTTCAGAGTGAGCGCCACCAGGCCCTTATCAAGAAACTCCAGGATAACGGGGTGCGGAGCTTGCCGCCGGAGCCTCAGGCCGCCTCCCCCTTGGCCGGCAAGACCTTCGTGTTCACCGGCGGGCTCGCCGACTTATCCCGGGGCGAGGCCAAGGCGCTGGTCGCGGCCCGGGGCGGCAAGGTGACTTCCTCGGTCTCCGCCAAGACCGATTACGTGGTGGCAGGGAGTGATCCCGGCAGCAAGCTGGCCAAAGCCCGGGAGCTGGAGGTGACCGTCCTGAATGAGGCGGAGTTCGGGGAATTACTTAAGAGGAGCACGTGATGGCGGATAAGGCGCGGGTCCACGTGGTGATTGAGGGACGGGTCCAGGGGGTGTTCTTCCGGGCCTCCACCCGGGACGAGGCCCGGGCCCGGGGGCTGACCGGCTGGGCCCGGAACCTCCCGGACGGCCGGGTGGAGGCCTGGTTCGAGGGCGACAAACGGGTGTTGGAGAACATGCTCGCCTGGTGCCGTAAAGGCCCGCCGTCTGCCTACGTGACCCGGGTGGAGGTGGAGTGGCAGGCCTACGTCGGGGACCAGATGGATTTTCGGGTGGTGTACTGAAAAGTCCGAAGTAAAAAAGAGAAAGTCATCTAAGTTGAATTTTTTCATAAATTATGATAATCATTATTTCTAATTATATAAATTTATGACAAAGTCGCAGGCCCCGGCCAAGGAGCATGGTAAGGAGTGCAAGATGGAACTGGTCAAAGTGAAAAGGAACTACCAAATTACCATACCTCAGAATCTGAGGAGGATCATTCGGCTGACCGTCGGGGACTACGTGGAGGTGGACATCCAGGACGATACTTTAGTGATAAGGCCGGTCAAGGTGATTCACCCGGACCAGGAATATTTTTTCACGAAAGAGTGGCAGGAGAAGGAAGCGGAAGCGGATAAAGACATTGCCGAGGGTAAGATGGTGGGGCCGTTTGAGAATGCGCCAGACGCTTTAAGAGCTTTGAAGAAAACTCCGCAATGAAGCTCTGGTTCACGCACAGTTTTATCAAGGATTATCAAGCGCTTCCAAGCCAACTGCAACGGGCGGTAGATAAACAATTAAAGCTTTTCCTGAGCAACCGGCGTCATCCATCCCTGAATATCAAAAAAATGCAAGATCCTCGAGACATTTGGGAAGGCAGGATCACTCAAGGATACCGCTTTACCTTCCAAATCGCGGGTGAAGTATGCATCCTCAGGCGGCTAGGCACCCATGATATTTTGAGGACTCCCTAACTCTGACTTGACAGCTATACCCCATTAACTATACTAGTTATATAATCCATAATAATTAATAGAGAAGGCGATGGCCATGCTGAAAAAGATTTCTGCGATGAAGGCCCGGCAGAATTTGGGCCAACTTTTGAATGAAGTGTCTATCCGGGGCGACGCATATATCATCGAACGGGCCGGCAAACCTTTGGCCGCCCTGGTGGACATGGAAAGATTCCAGCAGCTGCAAGAAGACCGAAGCTCCGCTTTGCAGGCTCTTAAAGAGATTTGGGGAAAGATGGCAGGAGTGGACAACCAGGAGATCGCGGAAGCCATCGAGGCGGCCGAGAAGATCGCCAAGGAGGAGAACCGCACCCGGAGCGAACTCATGCGAGAAGCCCTCCGGCGGTATATTGCCGAAATGGAACTCAGACGTCTGCAGCGCTACGGCCTAAAAAAAGCCACAGAGCTTAGCTTAAAGGAGGAAGACGTCCAGCGCTTCATTGACGAGTATCGGGCCGAACCAGCCGATGCTTAAAGCAGTGCTTGATACCAATGTCATCGTGTCTGGCCTCAACTTTCCAACGAGCAATCCCGCCAAAATTTTGATACTGGTGGCTTCAGGAGAGGTAGCCAACTTCACTTCAAGGCATATAGTCAATGAAACGAGACGTATTCTGGTTGATAAGTTTTTCTGGACACGTGAAAAAGTTGAAGCGGCTGAGGTTTGGCTAAAAACCTTCTCAAAATCAGTCAACCCCAAGAACCGCATTTCGGTTATTGATGATGATCCGGACAACCGCATTCTCGTATGTGCCGTAGAAGGCCAGGCCGACTTTATCATTTCGGGCGACCACCATCTTACCGATTTAAAAAATTATCAGGGAATCAAGATCCTTGCCCCCTCTATCTTTTTAGCATTAATCGCCAAACTCAATGAAGAATAACCGAGTAGCTATTATACGCACGGGAGGCATAATCATGGCTGAAAAGGAAATGTCCACTTCGGGCGACCTGGTGTTCAAACCCTGCGCCCGGGCGTTTTTTGTCTATTTCGTGGCCATGGCCCTGGTTTTCTTGGGCCCCCGGCTCAACCCCGAGGTGGGGCTGCCCGTCTGGTTGGGGACCCTCCTGGGGCTCATTGTCCTGGCCGCGGTGATCTACCAGAAGTACGGCCAGGAGTACCGGGTAACCTCCCGGGGGGTGGTCCGGGTCTGGCGCTGGCCTTCCCCCCGGGAGCAGGAGATCGCCTGGGAGAACCTGGGAGAGGTCCTGGTGCTCCGGGGCTTGACCCAGACCGTGCTCCAGGTGGGCAACCTCGCGTTCCGGGATAAAGCCGGGGGGGCCGAGATGTTCTGGTACGGGTTGCTCAACCCCAAGGACGTTAAAGACCGGATCGACGGGAAGCGGCCGTGATGGAACTGGAAGACGGGTGGGGGGCGGCGGCCGTGGCCGAGCCGGCCCAAAAGTCTTCAGCGCCCTGGGAAGACCCGGAGTTGTCAACCCTGGCGGGGTTTTTTCGGACCCTCCGGGAAGTCCTGTTCCGGCCGGGGGAGTTTTTTGAGAACCTGGGCCGGGAAGGGTGGGCCGAACCGTTGGCCTTTGCGCTCATCGTGTCGAGCGTCGGGCTTTTGGGCGCCCTCTTCTGGCAGTTCCTGGCCCTGGCGCCGGCCGGCGGGGACCCGGGGGGCGCCTCCGGGCTGTCGCCGGCCTGGCGATTAGGTCCAGGCTGGCTGATGGCCATAATGGCCGGTTCCCCGGTTCTGGCGCTGGCCAACCTGGGGGTGGGCGGCGTCTGCTGGTGGGGGAGTGTGGCCCTGGTGGGCGCGGGCCGGGATTTCACCCCGGCCTGGCGGATTTTCTGCTATGCTCAGGGCGGTATGGCCCTGGCGCTGATTCCGTATTTCGGCATGTTGGTGGCCGGAATCTGGGTCCTGGTCCTGCTGTATTGCGGAGTGAAGCAGGTTTACGGCATCTCCGCCGGAGCCTCTCTCGGGACCCTGGCCATCTTCCTGGCGCTTCAGGCCGCCCTGGCGCTGACCCTTTTTCTGGGCCTGGCGGCCGCCTTGGCCTTACTGGGGTTCCTGCTGCTGCTGGGCTGAAGCGGTTTGCGCCGCCGCTTCCCGCCGCTTCCGCCTGATTCTCAGGCCGTGGGCGACCCAGCCGATTGCCACGCCCACCGCCAGGCTGAGGTAGACCACCAGAAACTGGGGCAGTTCCCCCAACCGAAATTTGAAGAGTTTGATCGCCAGCGCCGGCTGGGCGTTTTCAACGGCAAAGTCCACCAGCACCACGGCCAGGATGATCAACAACACCAGTTTGAGATTACTCATGGGCGCCTCGCTTTCGGGGTCACTCTTTCAGGTAACGTTTCACCACGGCCTTGAGATCCTCCAGGTCCGAAGACTTGACCAAGTACTCGTCTGAGGCCCAGGTGGCAAAATCCTGTTTGTACTCTCCGTAGGCAGTGCTCAGGACCACGGGTAAATCCGGCCGCTTTTCCTTAATCTGTCTCAAGGCCTCGATACCGTCCATCTCCGGCATTTTGATGTCCAGGATGATCAGGTCCAGGGGAATCTTTTCAACGATTTCCAGGGCTTCCCGCCCGTTGGCGGCCTGATAGACTTCGTAGCCCTCCTCTTTGAGTTCTTCACTATAAAGGAGGCGAATGCTCATTTCGTCGTCCGCCACCAGGATCTTCTTCATTGACGTCCTCCTCTAGGGGTCTTAAGCACGCTGGCGGGAACCGCTCCCTGGCCCACGTCTTTGACGAGACAATATTTAGCCACCGGCAGGGTGACGATAAAGGTCACGCCTTTGCCGATTTCGTTGTTGACCTCTATCTGGCCGTAGTGGCGGGAAACGATCCGCTGGGCTATGGCCAGTCCCAGGCCGGTGCCGTAATCCTTGGTGGAAAAAAATGGGTTGAAGATATTGTGGAGCACCTCCATGGGGATACCGCTGCCGGTGTCGGAGATGGAGGTCGCAGCATAGAGGCCGTCCGACTTTTCCACCGGGAAGGTGCGAATGCTCAAAGTGCCGCCATGGGACATGGCCTGGATGGCGTTCTGGAAGAGGTTGTAAAAGACCTGCTTCATCTGCCGGTCGTCGCAATGGAGCCGGGGCAACTGGGCAAATTCTCTCAAGACCTTGATTTTATAGCCATCCAAATCCCGCTGGACCAAAATCAGGGTGTCTTCGATGAGCTTGGCCAGTTCGTGGTCCCCGTAATAGGACAGATTTTCCCCGGTGAAGTCCAGGATTTCCCGGAGGAGCTTTTCCAGGCGGGTCACTTCCTCCTGGATGACCTCCACATATCCCCGGAGGGGCGAATTGGGTTCCACCAGTTTGGCGATGCGCCGGGCGAAGCCGCCGATGGAGACCAGGGGGTTGCGAATTTCATGGGCCATGCCCGAGGCCAGGCTGCTCAAGGCGGCCAGACGGTCGCTCTCCAGCATCCGTTCCCGGATGAGGAGTAATTCCCGATTGTTGGTTTCGATAGTGGAATAGAGATGGGCATTTTCCAACACCAGGGCGGCCTGAGTAGCAAACATCTGGAGGGCGTGCAGGCGCTCCGGCTCCAGGGGCCGCCCGGAAGCCTGGTTGTCCACCAGAATCACCCCGGTGGCCCGGTCTTTGACCACCAGGGGCGCCACAAAAAATTCCTGGGCCGCGTACTTGCCCGCCAACGCGGGGGGCAAGCCCGGCTCCTTGACCGTCTGATGGTGATGATAGGGGGACTTCCGCAACACCGCCAGGGCCAGGGGGCCCTGATCCGCCCGGAGGGGAACTTCCCAATCAGCCACCGGTATCATCCCCGGCGGCGGCGACTGCAGGGCCTTGAGGTTGGGGAGGTCGGAGGTCAGGGGCATGCGACAGGCGCCTTGGGCGCCTCTCAAGGTTTGGGTCGCTTCATCCACCATCAAGATCACCGCCCGGTCAAATCCCAGGCCGTGCTCCAGGGTGAGGCCCTGGAGGACGATCTCCTGGAGCCGCGCCTCCTGCACCGACGTCAGCATGATCTGGGAGATCTCTTGCAGAGCGGTGAGATTCCGGACCATGCGCTCGTTTCTTTCCGCCAGGTCCTCCACCTGCTGATAAGTGAGGGCATTTTCGATGGCGTTGACGATGACGCCGGCCATGGTGAAGAGGAGTTGGCGGTTTTCCGGGTCGAAGGGCAGGTATTCGCCGTTGGGGTTGAATTTGTCATACACCCCCAGGGTGCCGGTCAGCTGCCCCTTGAAGGTGAGCGGCACCGCCAGGCAGTAGTGGGTGTGCCCCGTTGCATCCGTCGATTCCCCTTCATAATAGGGGGGTTCGGTGGCAGCGCCGCTGGGGGTTATTTGGGGCAGGGCCGGGGATTCCGGAGGAATCTGCCCGTAGCGGGATGAGACCCGGGTCTCACCGGTGGCGGTATTAATAATATGGAGGGCCGCCCCCCGGGCGGTGATAACTTTGGCGGTGGTGCTGACGATGCGCTCCAGGAGTTCATCCAACTCCACGGTGGAGCTCAGCGCTTTCCCCACCTCGAAGAGCACCGACAACTCGGCGATCCGCTTTTTGGCCTCTTCCTGGACGATGGCCTGGCGCAGGGCGGCCGCCAACATCAGGCAGGTCAGCTGGACGCCCTGGCGCTCCGCCGCGGAGAGGGACCGCTCCGTCCGGTCTACCAGGATCAGGACCCCGTAAAGAAAATTATCGTCGGCCACCGGAAAGGCGGCCAGAGTCTGATAAGCCGGGTGCAGTTTTTCCAGGGCAACATTGGCGGCCGATACTCCCGGCTGCTGGCGGTGGACGACGGTAGGCTTGCGGGTCCGGGCCGTCTCACCCACCAGACCTTGCCCCAGGGGAAATTCCAGGCGCAGGTGGGGCGGTATGGGCCCCTGGCTGCTGACGTTGAGGAGCAGGGTTTCCCTGGCCTTGTCCAGGCCGAAATAGAGAGATAGATCCACCTTCAGGTTGCGAGCCAGAAGGTGCACCATGTTGTTGAGCCGCTCCCCAAAGCTCACGGTAGAGGTGAGCACCTCTACCATTTGGGTCAAGAACGCCGCACGCTCCGAAGCCATGGGACCTCACCCGCCCAACAGGCGCTGGCGTTTTTCCGCGGCCAGCCGGTACACATCCACGTATTTAGGGGCTGCGGTTTTGCCCCAGGAATAATCCAGGGCCATATTGCTCTTCATCAGGGCTTCCCAGACGGCGGGCTGTTGATAAACCGCCAGGGCCCGCTGCACCGCGGCCAGCAGTTCGGCCGGGGTATAGCCGGTAAACTTGAACCCGGTGCCGGCGCCGGTGGCGGGGTCGAATTCCTGCACGGTTTCGTCCAGCCCGCCGGTGGCCCGGACCACGGGAATGGCGCCGTAGCGCAGGCAATACATTTGGTCCAGGCCGCAGGGTTCATAACGGGAGGGCATGAGAAAGATGTCGGCCCCGGCGATGATCTGGTGGGCCAGTTCTTCGGTGTAGCCGATCATGAGACCCATGCGCCCAGGATATTTGAGGCTCATTTCCTGGAGCAGATAGTGGTGGCGTTCTTCCCCGGTGCCCTGGATGACGAAACCCACTTCCAGGCGCATCAGGTCATCGAGGATGTCTTCCACCAGGTCGATCCCTTTACGCTCAAGGAACCGGGTGGTCATGCCGATGAGCGGCCGGTCCGGGGGCAGATTTAGGTCGAAGCGCTGCAACAGAGCCGTCTTGCAGGTCTTTTTCCCCGCGAGGTTATCCCGGTCGTAGGGTGCGGCCAGGAAGGCATCCCGGTTGGTGTCCCAGCGGTGATAGTCGACCCCTTCCAGAATGCCGTAAAGCTCATGGGCCCGATCCCGGAACAGCCCCTCCAGCCCGAAGCCAAATTCCGGGGTCAGGATCTCTTCCCGGTATTTGGCGGAGACGGTGGTGAGGAGGTCCGCAAAAACCAGGCCGCCCTTCATAAAATTGAGCTTGCCGTAAAATTCCAGGGCCTTGGGAGAGAGCAATTCCCACCCCAGGCCGGTGAGGGGGAGGTCATAGGAAGAAAAAAGCCCCTGGTAACCCACGTTGTGGACCGTATACACCACCGGCAGCCGCTGGAGGCGGGGGCGGTCGTTATAGAGGGTCCGGAGATAGACGGGCACCAGGCCGGTCTGCCACTCGTGGGCGTGGCAGACGTCGAACTCCAGTTCCAGGGCGTCGATCATCTCCACCACCGACCGGGAGAAGAAGATGAACCGCTCGCCATTGTCGTCAAAATCCCCATAGGAGGTGCCGTAGAGACCTTCCCGGTTAAACAGGGCGTCCTGGCCGATGAAGTAAAAATCCAGGTTGGGGTCGACCTGGGCGGTAAAGATCTCGGCCGGCAAAGTCTTCCAGGAGAGCGGAATGGAAAGCGTTTGTCCGGTGGAGGTGAGGGGGCGGCCCGATTCGCGTACCTGGCGGTACAGGGGCAGAACCACCGATACCTTGTGGCCCATTTTAACCAAGGCCCAGGCCAGGGCGTAGATCACCTCGGCAAGCCCGCCGCTGCGGGCAAAAGGGTTGGCTTCCGGGGATACCATCAGAATACGCATCTGTCATCCCTCGAGGCTTACAGCGTCAACTCCCGAAGATATTTGGCCGCATCTTCCGGAGGGGTGGGATTGATATAAAAGCCCGATCCCCATTCGAATCCAGCAATCAGGGTCAGCTTGGGCACGATCTCGAAATGCCAGTGGTAATAATTGAGTTGTGATTCCCGGATGGGCGCGGTGTGCAGGATGAAATTGTACGGGACCTGGCCCAGGGCTTTCTCCAGGCGCTTCAGGGTTTCCGAGAAAAGCTCGGCCAGCAGCCGGAAAGACTCTTCCTTCAAATCCACGTAAGACGAAAAGTGCTGCTTGGGCAGGATCCAGATTTCAAAGGGTGAGCGGGGCGCAAAGGGACAAATCGCCAGAAACTCCTGGTTCTCCAGCACCAGCCGGGTCTGCTGCTGGAGCTCCTGGCGGATCATATCGCAAAACACGCAGCGCTCTTTGTAGTTGTAATAAAACTTGCCGCCGCTCAATTCCTCCTGGACCAGCTCCGGCACGATGGGCAGGGCGATGAGTTGGCAGTGGCTGTGTTCCAGGGAGGCGCCGGCGGCCCGGCCCTGGTTCTTGAAGATCAGGACGTAGCGGAACCGGGGATCCTCGCTCAGGGCCACGATCCGGTCCCGGTAGGCCGTAAGCACCCGGAAGAACCCCTCCACCGGGATAGTCGCCAGGGTGAGGCGGTGGTCCGGGCTCTCGATGATGACCTCATGGGACCCCACCCCGTTCATTTTGTCGAACATGCCTTCGCCGACGCGGTCCAACTCCCCTTCCGTGGCCAGGGCCGGGAATTTGTTGTTCACCACCCGGAGTTGCCAGCCGGGGGTGTTGGGCTTGGTCCCCGGGTCCCGGTAGGCCAGGACCTCGGGCGGCGTCGTATGTTCGTTGCCTTCATCGAAGGGACAGAAGCCCCCTTTGGTGGCCTCCGGTTCCACCACAAAATCATGGGGGCGCTTGCCCCGCTCCGTAGAAATAATCACCCAACGGCCGATGATGGGATCTTTGCGTAATTCAGGCATCTGTCTCCGTTCCTGGCCCCCGTCGCCACCGGGGGGCGCTGGCGCCCGCCCCGGCAACGCTACAGGGATGAGGGATGTCTTTCAGTATACTTCCCTGGGGATATTTTGCAAGGGACTTGGCGGACCTGGAGCATCCAGGGAGCGGACTTAGCCCCGGCTGCCCGTAAGGTCTTCACCCCTGAAGGCCCCTCGCGGCTTCCCTCATCGGTTTATTATAAGACAAACGCCGCCGGAATCCAGCCCCGATGAAGAACCGCCGTCCCCGGCTATTCCTGAGCCAGCGAGGCGCCGGTTATAGGGCGGCCCCTGGCCGCCATAAATCGGCGTGCACGGCACGCCCTATTATCAATGGTGGCACAGGCATCTTGCCTGTGCCATGAACAGGCTGGAAGCCTGTTCCACCAATTCATTAAAAATCACCGGCGAAACAGATACATGATCAGGGTCAAAATGAGGCTGATGAGGATGCAGGTCCCCAACGGGAAGTAAAAGCTGAAATTCCCCCGCTTGAAACTGATGTCCCCCGGCAGTTTCCCCAGCCAGGGGATCTTGGGCGCCAGCAGGAACACCGCCCCCACGATCACCAGGATCACGCCCGCCACGATCAGCAATCGGCCCATATCAGACATGGTTTGGTAACGCCAACCTTTTTGTCATTTTTTGTCAGGAGAGAAGTTGTCGCTCTCGAATTTTCAGGAACTGGTGGCGACGTGCACCGAAAAACTCTCCACCATTACTATTAAGGGGAAACCGGCGAATTTTCAAGGGGAATCCCATCACGGGCGAATTATCCCGCCCCGGAGATTGGCAGGGAGCAATATTTCAGGTTAAAATACTAAAATTATGTTGATTATTCCGGCCATTGACCTCAAAGACGGCAAGTGCGTGCGCCTGCGCCAGGGGCGGGCCGAGGACGTGACCGTCTTCGGCGACGACCCCGCGGCCATGGGCCTCAGGTGGCAGGCGGCCGGCGCCCAGCTCCTCCACGTGGTGGACCTGGACGGCGCTTTTTCCTCCCGGCCCCAAAACCTCGATTCCATCCGGCGCCTGCGCCAGGCCCTGACCATTCCCATAGAACTGGGGGGCGGCATCCGGACCCTGGACACCATGGCGGCCTATATTGAGCTGGGCATCGACCGTCTCATCCTGGGCACCGTGGCGCTCAAGGACCCCGACCTGGCGGCCCGGGCCTGCGCCGACTATCCCGGCCGCATCATTTTCGGCCTGGATGCCCGAGACGGCCTTCTGGCCGTGGAAGGCTGGACCGAAACCAGTCAAAAGACCGCCCTGGACGCGGCCCGGTCCCTGGCGGCGCTTAAGCCTGCGGCCTTCATCTACACCGACATCGCCCGGGACGGGGTCAAACGGGGGGTGAATATCCCCGCCACCCGGGCCCTGGCCGAGGCCGTGGACATCCCGGTGATCGCCTCCGGCGGGGTGAGTTGTCTCGACGATATCCTGGCCCTCCTGCCCCTGGAGGCCTTGGGGGTGATCGGGGTCATCACCGGCCGGGCGTTGTACGACGGCAGCCTGGACCTGAAAGAGGCCATCCGCCTGGCCCAGGCCGGTTGAGCGCGGCGCTTCATAATTACCTAGAACATTTAAAAACCGGGGGGGCCCCTTTTTCTAAAGGGGGGTAGGGGGGATTAAACCCTAAATCCCCCTTTAAGAAAGGGGGATTTAAAATCGCCTGACGTGGGACCCGCCGGGTCGCCACCACCATGATTCGTGTCGGGCCTTAACCCTAATAGATGCACATGACCTGTTCTGATAATCATAACTTCCTCCATCGCATCCAGCGGCCCGCCCGCTACCTGGGCCGGGAGATCAACGCGGTCTTCAAAGACCCCCGGGCCGTGGCCCTGCGGGTGGCCCTGCTGTTTCCCGATCTCTACGAAGTGGGCATGTCCCACCTGGGGCTGGGCCTGCTCTACGGTATCTTGAACCGGGAAGACCACCTCTGGGCCGAGAGGGCCTACGCCCCGGCCCCGGACCTGGAGGCGGACCTTAGGACCCGGCGCCAGCCCCTGACCAGCCTGGAGTCCGGCACGCCCCTGAGCCGCTTTGACCTGTTGGGGGTGAGCCTCCAGTACGAGTTGGGCTATACCAACCTCTTGAATATGCTGGACCTGGGCGGGGTGCCGCTTATGGCGGCGGACCGCGACGACAGCCACCCGGTGGTCATCGGCGGCGGCCCCGCCTGTTTCAACCCCGAGCCGGTGGCCCCCTTCTTTGACGCCCTGGTCCTGGGCGACGGGGAAGAAGTCATCCTCGAGTTGGCGGCGCTGGTGGCGGCCTGGAAGGCCAACCGGGGCAGCCGCCGGGAGTTGTGGCAGGCCCTGGAGGGCCTGGAAGGCGTCTACGTCCCGGCCCTGTTCCGGATGGATTTCGACGCGGCCGGGGTTCTCAGGGCCATCATCCCCCAGGGGCGCCGGAGTAATGTGGCCAAGCGAGTCCTGGACGATTTGAACCGGATAGCCCTCCCTGCCTCTCCCCTGGTCCCCTCCTGTCAGATTGTCCACGACCGCCTCAGCCTGGAGATTTCCCGGGGCTGCACCCGGGGCTGCCGTTACTGCCAGGCCGGCATGATTTACCGGCCGGTCCGGGAGCGGGACCCGGCCGCGGCCCTGGCCTGGGTGGAGGCAGCCCTGGCCGCCACGGGCTTCGAAGAGGTCTCCCTGCTGAGCCTCAGCATCGGCGACTACGGCCCCCTGGCCGGACTGCTCCAGTCCCTGATGGACCGATTGTCCCCGGCGAAGGTGGCGATTTCGCTGCCTTCCATGCGCGCCGACACCCTCACCCCGGACATGATGGCGCAGATTCAACGGGTGCGGCGCACCGGGCTGACCCTGGCCCCGGAAGCAGGCAGCCAACGCCTGCGCCAGGTCATCAACAAGAACCTCACCGACGCGGCCATCATGGACTCGGCCCGGCGGGCCTTCGCCGCGGGCTGGCAACTCCTCAAGCTTTACTTCATGATCGGCCTGCCCCGGGAGACCCAAGCAGACCGGGAGTCCATCCCGGCCCTGGCCCGGCAGATTCTGGCCGCGGCCCCCCGGGGCAGCCGCCCCCGGCTCAACGTCAGCCTTTCCAGCTTCATCCCCAAGCCCCACACCCCGTTTCAGTGGGAGCGCCAGGAAGATTTGGAGGAGTGCCGCCGCCGGCTCCACGGAGTCAAGGACCGGTTGCGCCAGAAAAACATCCAGACCAAGTGGAACTCTGCGGCCCAGACCTGGCTGGAGGGGGTGTTTTCCCGGGGCGACCGGCGCCTGGCGCCGGCATTGCTGGAGGCCCACCGCCGGGGGTGCCGACTGGACGCCTGGAGCGAACATATGCGGGTGGAACCCTGGGGGGAGGCCTTCCGCGCCGCCGGGGTGGACCCGGACGTCTATCTGCGGGAACGGCGACTGGAGGAACTCTTGCCCTGGGACCACGTGGACTGCGGGGTGAGCCGGGACTTTTTGCTGGCGGAGCGGGCTCGGGCCGATCAGGGGCTGGAGACCCCGGACTGCCGCCGCGAGGGCTGCCAGGACTGCGGCGTGTGCGACCCGGACCAGATCAGTCTCAGGCTGGAGGACTCTGTCGCCCTGCCGCCGGCGCCGCCGCCATCGCCGGCCCCTGGACCGCTTTTGCCCTGCCGCTACCGGCTGACCTACGCCAAGCTGGAGGAAGGCCGCTGGCTGGGGCACCTGGAGATGGTGGCCTCCCTCTATCGCAGCCTGCGCCGGTCCGGGTTGCCCCTGTCATTCTCGGCCGGATTTCACCCCCTGCCCCGGGTCTCCTTTTATGACGCCCTGCCCCTGGGGGTGGAGAGCCTGGCGGAGACCATGGACGTGGAACTGGCCGCGTCCGTGCCCGAGGACACGCTCATGTCCACCCTGAACCGGGTTTTGCCGCCGGGTTTGAAGGTCCTCCAGGCCTGCCGCCTGACCCGGCGCCTGGCTCCGCCCGGGCAGTACGGCGCGGTCTACCAGGTGGAAAGCCGGGCCCCGGTTTTTGAGGCGGGGGCCGCGGCGCACTTCCTGGCTCAAGCAGAATTCATGGTGACCCGGCGCCGGCCCAAAGAGGACCAGCGCCTGGACCTGCGATGCCTGGTGGCCGGGTTGACGGTCCTGGACCCGCTCCACCTGGAACTCTACCTGCGCCGCCAGGAAAAAGGCAACTTCAAGGTGACGGATGCCCTGGCCGCGATTTTCGCCCTTAGCGGCGACCAGGCGCGGGAACTGCGGATTGTGAAGATTAAAAGCATTTAGGAGACTGAAAGCCGCAAGGGCGCGTCTTACGCGCCATTCTTGGTGCGTAATACCGTGTTCGTTTTGTAGGGGCGGGTTTGAAACCCGCCCCTACGAGAGATATCAACAGGTTATCTGAATGGTTTGTTTCATTTCAAAGGGAACACGGTATAAGACGCACCCTTGAAGGGAAATTACCTTTTTGAGCGCAGATTGGTATAAACTGGCGCGTGGAACGCTCCCCAATACACCGGCTGAAAGCTGACCGCTGAAAGCTGATAGCTTTTTTCATATAAATAACCATATGCCCAACTTACTGCTGATCAGCGTAACCGCATGGGACACCCGGGTGGCTTTTCTCGAAGACGGGCGCCTGGCGGAGTTTTACGTGGAAGGCCGGGCCCAAAACGGGCCGGTGGGGAACGTCTACAAGGGCAGGGTGACCAAGCTCTTGCCCGGGATGGCCGCGGCCTTTGTGGATGTGGGCCTGGACCGGCCCGCGTACCTGTTTGCGGAAGATGTCATTGCCCAGGAGGATGAATTTTTCCAGGTCTGGCTCAAGGGGGAGATCGACGAGACCCCGCCCTCGCGGCGGCTCCCCCCCGCCACCATCGGCGATCTGCTTCATGAGGGCCAGGAAGTGCTGGTCCAGGTGTTGCGGGGACCCGCCACCAACAAAGGCGCCCGCCTGACCACCCACATCAGCCTGGCCGGTCATTACCTGGTGTATATGCCCACCCTGACCCAACTGGGGGTTTCCCGCCGCATCAATGACGAGCCGGAACGCCAGCGAATCAAGGCCACCCTGGAAGAATTGCGGCCCGCGGCCGGGGGGATCATCGCCCGCACCGCCTGCCGAGGCCAGAGTCTGGAAAAGCTGACCCGGGAACGGGACCTGCTCATGGGGATCTGGCAGCGCCTCCGGCGCAAAAAGGACCGCGCCCCCTGCCCCAGCCTCCTGCATCAGGAACTGGAGGCCGCCCGGCGCGTGGTCCGGGAGCTCTATTCTCCCGAGGTGGACCGGGTCATGGTGGATAACCCCGCGGCCTTTGAGCGCATCGTCGATTATCTGGAAGCCCTCAATCCCCTGGATAAATACCGGGTGGAACTCCATGCCGGGCCCGAGCCCATCTTCAGCCATTTCGGCCTGGAAATCGATTGGCACAAACTCCTGGCCCCCCGGGTGTGGCTGAAGAGCGGCGGCTACCTGCTCATCGACCCCACGGAGGCCCTCACCGCCATTGACGTCAATACCGGGCGCTTCGTGGGCCGCAGCGTCCTAGAGGAAACCATCCTCAAGACCAACCTGGAGGCCGCCAAGGAAATCGCCCGGCAGTTGCGGCTGCGCAATATCGGGGGCCTCATCGTCATTGACTTCATCGACCAGGAAAAGGCAGTTAACCGGGACCTGGTCTACCAGACCTTGTTGGAGGCTCTGGCCCGGGACCGGGCCAAGACCACGGCGCTGCCCATTTCTCCCCTGGGCCTGGTGGAGATGACCCGGCAAAGAGTCCGGGACAGCCTGGCCCAGACCATCACCGAACCCTGCGGCGCCTGCGGCGGCCGGGGCCTCACGTTGACCCCCCAAATCCTGGCCTGCGACCTTCTCCGGCAGCTGGCAGCGGAGGCCCGGGAATTCCCCGGCCACCACCTGAGCCTTTCGGCGCATCCCCAGGTGATGGCGATTCTTCAGGAGGACGGGGCCGCCCTCCTCAACCGGCTGGCCAAAGAGCACCAGGTAAAGGTGACCCTGAGCCCCCAGCCCCAATTCGCCCGGGACCACTACGAGATCACCCACGAATGGCCGGGGGGGTGAGGCAGGGGTCAGGTTCCAGGTTCCAGGGATCAGGGGCCAGGAAGTTATCAGTTGCCAGTTGCCGGTGGTCAGTGTTTAATGAAACGAAGGCGCCTTGGCGCAGTTAAATGTGGGGTAGGCATGGCCCACCATTTCCTCTCGTCCCCAAGCTCCTGCTTGGGGACGCACTCGGACGCCAAGCTCCAGCTTGGCAATAGGGATGTTACCTACGGGTTGCCAGCATTGAGCAAAGCAGGGCATTGCAGCCAAGCAGATTCCCACGTAGGAGATTGGGAACCAGAAGATATGTTTCACTGATATAAATAGGAAGTGGTTAAATAATGCGTGCACCCGCAGTATGTGATACTTGTGGAACGATATTCCCATCTGACTTTGAAATAGTAGACTCTCTCCATATTTCATTCTCAGGATGTACTTCAGGACATTGCCCTAAATGCGCTGGTATCGGACATATTCCAGAGGGTGTTTACAATTTTATTGGTAATACAATAGAACTTTTAAGCGGTCCAAGTCGGACAGTTTCAGAACTTAAACGTTTGGCAATAATCCTGAGGCAAGCTCGCGAAGAAAGAACCCCACTAGAGCAGGTAAGCAAGAGAATTCAAGAAGAAGTTTCAGAATTATCATCACTCAAGGACTTCTTCCCGCAATCACGATCAGAACTTTACGCATTCTTAACCATAATTATCACAATAATTGGCCTTATCCTTGGCCAGGTAAAGCGAGATCAGCCTCCCAAGATTGAAGTAAACCAAGTGCTAAATTTAATCTGCCAGCCGCAAGAGCCAAGTACCACGAAAGGCCCAAGGTCCGAGGTTAAAATTAAAGCGATGCTAAAAGCGAAGAAAAAAGTTGGAAGAAATGCCCCATGCCCTTGTGGTAGCGGAAAAAAATACAAAAAGTGTTGTCTTGATAAGAAGTAAAGGCTAACAAATCAATGCAGATGACTGTTCGGAAGCGCCATGTATAATTAGTTTGCCCAAACCAAGCTTGGGCCATAACTGCGTTCCCAAGTACAACTTGGGAACGAGAATAAAAAAAAACCTGGTGGGGCGGGCCTCCGTGCCCGCCAACGGAAGGCGGCCAGGGACGGCCGCCCCACCAACATGACGGTAATCAAAAAATCAACCATTGGCCACCGGCCACTGACCACCAACCATGACCACCGCACCCATTATTTTTGTTCTGGTTCCCAAGCTGCGCTTGGGAACCCCATTGATTGGCAAAGCTTTGCTTTGTTGATGTAATCTAATGAGAATAAAATGGTGCGTAGAACGCACCCTACAACTGACAACTGACTACTGACTACTGCCCATGACCACCGCACCCATCATCTTAGGCACCGCCGGGCACATTGACCACGGCAAGAGCGCGCTTATAAAGGCCCTGACCGGGGTTGACCCGGATCGTCTCAAGGAGGAGAAACTCCGGGGGATTACCATCGAGTTGGGGTTCGCCGACCTGACGCTGCCCTCGGGCCAGCATCTCGGCATCGTGGACGTGCCGGGGCACGAGCGTTTTGTGCGCCACATGGTGGCCGGGGCCACCGGCATGGACCTGGTGGCCCTGGTCATCGCCGCGGACGAAGGGGTCATGCCCCAGACCCGGGAGCACCTGGAGATCTGCCAGCTGCTCCGGGTCAAGCAGGGTCTGGTGGTCCTCACCAAGGTGGACCTGGTGGAGGAGGAGTGGCTGGAGCTGGTGGAGGAGGAAGTCCGGGAGGCCCTCAAGGGCACCTTTCTGGACGGCGCCCCCATCGTCAGCTTTTCGGCGGTCACCGGGGCCGGCAAGGAGCACCTGTTGGCCACCCTGGCGACCCTGGCCGCGAGCGTGCCTCCCAAGCCGGTCACCGGCATTTTCCGGCTCCCCATCGACCGGGTCTTCACCATCAAGGGGTTCGGCACCGTGGTCACCGGCACCGCCATTTCCGGCCGGGTGAAGGTGGCGGAGGCGGTGGCCATCTATCCGCCGGAGTTCAAGGCCCGGGTGCGGGGCCTCCAGGTCCACGGGCAGGCGGTGGAGGAGGCGTTGGCCGGGAACCGCACCGCGGTCAACCTTCAAGGGCTGGAAAAGGAGGAGTTGGAGCGGGGCATGGTGGTGGCGCCGCCGGGCGCGCTGATCAAAAGCCGCCGCCTGGACGCCTTTCTAGAGATTTTGCCCAGCGCCCCCCGCCCTTTAAAACACCGTCAGGCGGTGCGCCTCCACACCGGCACCAGCGAGCGGGTGGCCATGCCGCTGATCCTGGACGCCGACGAGATGCCCCCCGGGTCCTCGGGCTACGTGCAGTTTTTCCTCCGGGACCCCCTGGCCCTGAAGCCTGGAGACCGCCTGGTGATCCGCAGCTTTTCCCCGGCCTTCACCTGGGGCGGCGGCCTGGTCCTCCACGTCAACCCGACCCGGCACAAACGGCGCAACCCCGAGGTGCTGGCGAACCTGACGACCCTGTCGCAGGGCGCCCCGGAGGACATCCTGCGCCTGTACCTGTCGGAGGCCGGGGCCGCGGGGCGCTCCCGGGCGGAACTGACGGCCCTCTTGCCCTGGGACCCGGGGGACCTGGCCAACCGGTTGAACGCCCTGACGCGCCAGGGCCAGGGGCTCAATTATGACCAGGAGAATCAGAGGTATCTGTTGGCCGCCACCGCCCAGGAACTGGAGAGCCAGATACAGCGGCTCCTGACCGATTACCACCGCAAATTCCCGCTCAAGCCCGGCCTGTCCAAAGAAGAACTGCGGCGGCAGTTGCCCCCCGCCATGGAAGTGCGCCTGTTTAATTATCTCCTGGGGAATATGTCCCAAAAGAAACAGATCGTCTCGGAAAAAGATCTGGTGCGCCTGGGCACCCATAAAGTGACCCTGGCCCAGGACCAGGAGGACCTATCCCGCCGCCTGGAGGACCTGTACCGCCGGGGCCATTTCTCGCCGCCCACCTTCAAGGAGGCCACCGAGGCGTCCAAGATCGCCGCGGATAAAGTCAAACAGCTCCTCCAGGTCCTGGTCAACCAGGGCCGGCTGGTCAAGGTGAAAGAAGACCTCTATTTCCACCAGGCCGCCATCGAGGCCCTGAAGGCCGCACTCATTGATTTCCTCAAGAAAAACCGGGAAATTACCGTTAATCAGTTCAAGGATCTGACGCAAACCAGCCGGAAATTCACCATCCCCCTCCTGGAATACTTCGACTCCGTCCGCACCACGGTTCGGGTGGGAGAGGCCCGGAGGCTGCGGGAGGGCGTCTGAAGACCAGGAGGGCCTGGGTATCGGCCTGCGAGCCTATCAGGCCGTGGAAAACCCGCTTTTTGGTCATCCTGAGCCAGGCGTAGGGATTCAACTGACTGAAAATGACATATCTTTCCCTCAGTTCCGGGTGACCGGAAAAATCGGTTCTTATAGCGATTGCCAAAAGTTTTCCGCTATGGCACATGCTCCAAGAACCTAAATCCCCCCTACCCCCCTTTTCCAAGGGGGGGAACTTAGCGGAATTCCTTTGAAAGTCCCCCTTTGAAAAAGGGTGATTTAGGGGGATTTAAGAACCATCAATGGAAAGGAACTTTTGGCAAACGCTATAAATGGCTTGCGGCATAGGGGACCCACCATGACCCTCCGGGAAAAGCATGGGCAGTCTGGCCTGATCTTCATCCTCGTTCTTTTAGCGGGGTTAACGTCTCCTTCGGTCTCCCTGGCCCTATCGGCCCGTGACCTCATCATCGTCTTCAACCGCAACCTGCCCGAGAGCCGGGAGGTGGCCGCCTATTACGCCGGGAAACGCCAGGCGCCGGTTACTAATCTGGTGGGAGTCGAGGTTCCCGCTTCGGAAGACATCTCCCGGGATGATTTTGACCGGAAACTGGCGCCCCCGGTAAGAGCAGCAGTGGATAAGCTCAAAGCCCAGGGCCGGACCCCGGCCATCCTGCTCGTTTACGGCATCCCCTTGCGGGTGGGGCCGGCCGCGGTCACCAAGGCCGAGGAGGCTTTCAAGGAACTCGCCCCTCACAAGATCGACGAATATCAAAAACTGGTTTTGGAACAGGTCCGGAGACTGGACCGTTACACGGGGGCCTCGCCTCCCGGGGGCCACCCGCCTCAGAAACTGACCTTACCCACCCAAAAAGTTCTCATCATGGCCCAAGAGTCATTTTTGCGGGGGATGACCTATCTGGAAAAGAAGCCTGCCACCCCGGGAGAGACGGAGGCTCGGGCGGAAGTCATGTCTCTGTTGATCAGGCTGGGCGGGACCTCCCCTGAGGCCCGCGCCTTGATGGCCAAAATGGCCCGGAGCCAGGGGCAGGAGCGCCAGGCCCTGCAACGGCAAGAACTCCTGGGATGGAATGCCGTGATGAATATTGACGTGCAAGAGGAAATGTTTCGCGGTATTTTGCCCAAAACCGCCCTGGAAACCGCTGCGTCCATCCGCTTTACCAACGGCCTCATCGGGGAACTGAAGTTTTGGGAGGATGCCCGGCTCCTGTACGCCAAACGCCAGACCGTAGCCGCGGTGGACAGTGAAATAACCCTGATTATGGCCGGGCTGTATCAGACGGCCGGATGGCTGCCCAATCCCTTTAACCTGAGGTTCAACCAACTGCCGGTTATCGCCCGGGTCAGGGCCAAAACCCTGATGGTGGGCCGCCTGGACGGTCCCACGCCGGCCATGGCCCGGCGCCTGGTGGACGACGCCCTGGAGGTGGAAAAAGCGGGCTTGAGCGGGGTTTTTTACCTCGATGCCCGGGGGCTGACGGGCCAGGCCACCCCCGGCAATTACGTCTGGTTCGATCAGCATCTGCTCCGCCTCTCTGACCTGCTGAAAAAACACTCTGATATGAAGGTGGTCCTGGACAAGCAACCGGGCCTTTTCCCCCCGGGGTCCTGCCCCGATGCCGCCCTCTATTGCGGTTGGTACTCCCTGGCCAAATATGTGCCCGCCTTTAAGTGGAACAAAGGCGCGGTGGGTTATCACGTGGCCAGTTCCGAAGCTACCACGCTCAAGCGGCCGGGCGCCAACGTATGGTGCAAACGTATGCTGGAGGAAGGGGTGGCCGCCACCCTGGGGCCGGTGGCCGAACCCTACCTGTTCTCCTTTCCCCTCCCGGACCAGTTTTTTCCCCTGCTCATGACCGGAAAACTGACCTTGCTGGAAGTCTATTTCCTCACCGTGCCCCAGGTGTCCTGGATGCAACTCCTCATCGGCGACCCCCTGTACCAGCCTTTCAAGAACCATCCCGCGGTCCGGCCCCCCAAAATCACCCAGGAAAAGGCCCCGGAGCAGAAATAGTCGGATAGCGCCAGCAATCCCGCCGGGGAGAGGGGAAATCATGTCAAGCGCCAGGGACCAAACTTCCCGGCTGGCGTTGCCAAGGGGCGGGCCATGGGGTAAAATAGCGCCATGCATCAACGGCGCGGTTTCTGGAGATACCGGTTGACGGGGCGGGAGGCGGCAGCCGGAGCCAACCCAGTTTTCGCCGGACCCCGGCGGGAGGAGTGCCGGCCGTGACCACCATGTCATTTCTGGAGCACCTGGAGGAACTGCGCCGCCGTCTCATCGTCTGCGTGGTGGCCGTTATCATCTGTATGGCGGTCTCCTGGCCCCTGGTCCCCACGGTGCAGCAATTCATCACCCGGCCCTTGCAGGAGCCGTCGGTCACCCAGAAATGGTCCTATGTCCTGGAGTCCTGGGTCACGGAAAAGTTCCCGGACCTCGCCCACCGGGTCGGACTCAAGCCGGAGCCTCCCAAGGTCAACCCCCACCGGCTCAACTACATGGCCCCCCTGGAGCCGTTTTTCGTCCAGATGAAGATTGCCATGATCACGGGGCTGGCCCTGGCTTTTCCTTTCATTCTCTACCAGATGTGGCTGTTTTTTGCGCCGGCGCTTTACCCCAAGGAAAGGAAAATCATCTATTATTTCCTGCCGGTCGGCACGGTCGCCTTTGTCCTGGGGGATTTCTTTTTCCTCAAGCTGGTGTGGCCCCTGATCATCTCCTTTTCCCTGCGCTATGAGAGCGAGTTTTTGTTTTCCATGCTCAACCTGACCCAGTTTGTCAACTTCTGCCTGCGCCTGCTCCTGCTGTTCGGGTTGATTTTTGAACTGCCCCTGATCCTGTTGATCCTGGCCCGGGTCGGGATCGTCCGGGTGGACTTTTTGCGCCGCCACCGGCGGGTGGCGATCCTGCTCAGTGCGGTGGTCGCGGCCTTTCACGCCGACGTGCTCACGATGGCGGCCATCGCCATCCCCATCTATGGTATGTATGAACTCTCTATCGTGACCGTCCGGTTATTCGGCGGCTCCCATAGCCGGGCCGAGGACCTGGAACCGGCCCCGGCGCCGGCGGAACCGGGCCTGGGACCGCCACCGGCGCCGTAATCCCCGGGTGGTCTTGACGATCCGGTCCGGGGCCAGGAAGCTCCTCGCCTTGAATTGCCTGCCCCGGATGCGGCCGCAGACTTCAGGCGCGGTCCCGCCGGGAGGGCCGGGAGGCCCAATTAGATTGACATCTTGATGATCTGACTTATATATTCATTATCTGAATCTGAGGACAGCAGTAAGGTTATTGCATGAGCGCCGACCTGGAAAAACCGGGGACCGATGGGCCTGAGGCCGACAAGCCCAGAACCTGGATGGGACGGATCCTCAGCCGCCTGGCCGGCTGGCTGGGGGGGCAGGAGTTCCATTATGCCGGGTACCTGCCCAGCCGCCCGGGGTTCCTGTTACGCTATACCCTGGACCCGTTCTTCAAACGGGTCGCGGTACACCCGCGCTATCTGGAGCGGCTGCGTGACCTGGCCAGCCAGGGAGCCGTGGTCTATGCCCTGAAATACCGCAGCCATCTGGACTTCCTGTTTTTTAACCGGCGCTACCAGAAGCTGGGAGTGATTGCCCCGGAGGTGGCCTTTGACCTGAATCTCTGGATGTGGCAGCCCCTGTCGCACCTGGTGCAGATCATCTCCGCCGCGGTCAATTATTTTACCCGGCGCCGGTCCTGGCCCAATCCTTTCCAGGATGGCTATTTCCACAAGACCATCCAGGAAAAGCGCGGCTCCCTCCTCTTCCTGGTGGACCAGGTGGGGTTCCGGCAGCGTTTCCTCAAGCCCCGGGAAGACCCCATCCGCCATCTCCTGGAGATCCAGTTGCAGATGGATTTCCCCATTTTCCTGGTCCCCCAGATGATCATGTATGAGAAGGCGCCTTTCCGGGAAAACAAGAGCCTGTGGCAGCTCTTTTTCGGGGACAGCGAAAATCCCGGCAGGTTGCGGAAACTGGGCCTGTGCCTCCTCAGGGCCAAGAGCGCCGTGGTGGAGGTGGCGGAGCCGGTGGATCTCAAGGAGTTCCTGGCCACCGCGCCCACGGACGGCCGCCTGCGGGACCTGGCCCAGCAAATCCGGCGAGAGCTGATTCATCGCCTGGACGTGCAGCGCCGGGTAATTACCGGACCGGTGATGAAATCCCGGGAAGAAGAAATGGAACTCACCCTCACCGACCCGGCCCTGACCCGCGTCATGGAGCATGTCGCGGAAACCAAGAAAAAGAAACTGGCCAAGGTAAAAAAGACGGCCCAGGATTACTTTTGGGAGATGTCCGCTGATCCCCACGTTTTTTACGTCAGCACCATGCATCGCCTGGTGAGTTACCTGTCCCGCCACCTGTTTGACGGCATTGCCTTTGACACCAAGGGATTCGACAAAGTGCGGCAGGCCAGCCAGCGGGGCAGCCTGATCTTCGTACCCTGCCACAAAAGCCATCTGGACTACCTCATCCTCAACAACCTCATCTACAAACACCATATGCAGTCCCCCCGTATCGCGGCGGGCAAGAACCTCTCCTTCTGGCCCCTGGGCCCCATCTTCCGTGGCTCCGGCGTCTTTTTCATCCGGCGCCGGTTCCTGGGCGGCAAGCTTTATGCCGAGGTCCTCCACACCTACATCAAAACCCTGATCAAAACCGGCTACAATCTTGAGTTCTTCATTGAGGGGGGACGCAGCCGCACCGGCAAACTGGTGCTGCCCAAGCTGGGGCTGCTCAACATGGTCCTCCGGGCCTACGACGAAGGGGCCGCGCCCGATATCCTCTTTGTGCCCACCTTCATCGGCTATGACCAGGTGCTGGAGGAAAAAGCCTACCTCCGGGAGCTGGAGGGCGGCAAAAAAGAAGCGGAAACAGTGGGCCAGCTGGTCAATGCCAGAAAATTCCTCAAGAAACGTTACGGCCGGGCTTACATCCAGTTCAGCGAACCCCTTTCCCTGAAGGACTACATGGCCCAGCTGCCGCCACCGGAAAGCGGCGACCTTCAGGCCCGCCAACACGGCCAGGAGTTGTCCTATCGCATCATCCAGGCCATTAACCAGATTTCCGTAGTCACCCCCTTTTCTCTGGTCTGCGCCGCGCTGCTCACTTATCCCCGCAAAGGCGTCTACCGCCGGGAGTTGCTGCAAATCATCCAGGTGCTCTACGATTATCTCAAGGCCCAGGGGGTGCCCGAGGCCGATTCCCTGGAAGACCTCACCCAGGCGGTGGAGGATAATTTGGCCGTGTGTGAATCCCGCAAGCTCGTCACCCCCATCGAAAAGGAAGAGGGCCTCACCGATGAGCTGGGACTGGGCGGCTACAGCATCGATGAGACCAAACGCCCCCTGCTGGAGTACTACAAAAACAACATCCTCCATTTCTTCTTGCCCGTGGCCATGGTCTCGCTCTCCATCCTGGCCCGCCAGGGGTTCGAGTTCAACCGGGAACAAATCCTGGAGGATTATGGCTTCCTGCAGGATTTTTTCCGGAACGAGTTCATCTTCAGCGACCAGGACCAGGAGAGCCAGGTGAGACAAACCCTGGACTACTTGAACGCCCGGGGGGTAGTGATCAATCTCGACCCCCATGAGGCTTCCTATACCCTGTCGGCTTCCGGCCTCAAGGAACTGGCCTACTTCGCCAACCTGCTGTTCAACTACCTGGAGTCCTACTGGGTCGTGTTTCGCTCCATCAAGTATCTCCAGAAAAAGCCCCGGAGCGAGAAGGAATTTTTGAAGCGCATTCAGTCCATCGGCCAGAAACTCCACAAGCTGGGAGAGGTGGAGCGGACCGAGGCCCTGTCGGAAGCTACCTTCCAAAATGCCGTGAAAATTTTCGGGGAAAAGGGGATCGTCCTAAAAAAGGCCCCGGAAGGCAAGGGCGCCACCACCTTCAGCCGGCCTGCCGACGAAGACGCCAGAGAATACTACGGCCGCCAGCTGGCAAGGTTTTTGCGCCGGTAGGGGGTAAGAGAACAGCTTCAGGGGAAGGCCCAGGGACACTTACAGAAAATACAGAAAATACAGAAAAGCAGAAAAGTCAGTGGGGCGGGCCGCCGGGCCCGCCGCCTTCGGTGGAACAGGCTTCCAGCCTAGGCGCCGCACCGGCAAGATGCCGGTGCCACCAATTTAAAGACCTTTTACCCTGAAAAAATCCAAATCCCCCTAAATCCCCCTTTTCCAAAGGGGGACTTTGACCCCCCCTTTGAAAAAGGGGGCCCGGGGGGATTTTTTATTGCCGGGGGTGAGCCGCCGTTGGCTCAGGGTCGTTTCAAGGCCGTGGATTGACGAGAAGCTCAAGGGGCTGACGAAATTTGACGAACGCCACCGTCCGCATCTGAAAAACCGGACTAATACCAATTCTAGTTTTTAATGAAACAAATAGGAGCAGTGGCAGAGATCTTTTAGTTTATGGGTTTCAAGATCCGACAATTCTTGGGCCACAGCATTCATAAGTTCAGCCTCAGAAGAGAAAAGACGGTTTCGGCAAATGTGTCTTTTCAACCACTGCCATAATTTTTCTGCCGGGTTTAGTTCTGGAGAATATGGTGGCAACAAATGAAAACGAATATTTTTAGGAACTTGTAATGTCTTGGATTTATGCCAGCCGGCTTGATCCACACCTTTTGTTTGAACCCTAATTTTCGAACCACGTGCCAAATAGCAGCCTGGCTCATTTGCACACCAAATTCTGTGGATACCGCCGCTTTTAATTTGGCCAGGGTCCAATGGATAAACTCTCCCTGATGAGTACGGCCTTCTTCCAGCCAGCGGCCTACTTGCTGGAGTTGTTCCGGGCTGAGTTTGGCAGGCTTATGACCCTTTGTTTCATCCATTAACCCTTCTACGCCTTTGGAGGAAAAGCGTTTTGTCCACCGCCATAGCGAGACCCGACTTGTTCCCAAAATGCTGGTCACCAGATGGATAGGATGATGGGCGCTGCTAATAATTGCTTGTAATCGTAAGCAAATTTTGTGATCCGGGACATTATTTAATGCTTCTTTGGCTTTTTGGATTAAATCACCATTGATCACCTCTTTAGGACGCGGCATGGCTTTCCCTCCCATCCCAGTTTTTAGGATGAGAGAATGTATTCTTGTAACATAACACTAGCTGGGGCGTCATGCCTAGATGGCTACCGGATCATAAGCGACCCTATGATCCGGTAGCAAAAAATCTTTACCAGCCTGGTGAGCTGGTTCATCCTCCTGGGGGACAAGTCCATCAAGCCCGGCGATGTGATATAATTAAAAGATACCTACGGCTGGATCAATTTCCTGGGAAGCCGCTATTGCTCCGTGGTCACCCGGGATGGCATCGAGCATCTTATCCCTAATGAAAGCCTGATAACCGGCGAGGTAATCAACTGGTCTCACAGTCAGAACCTTGTCCGGTTAAGGTTGCCGGTTGGCGTCGCCTACGGCTCGGATTTGGAGAAAGCCAGGGAACTAATGCTGGCTGCCGCCGCGGATACCCTGCGAGTTCTCAAAGATCCTAAGCCTGTCTGCCTGTTAACCGGCTTTGGAGATAATGCCGTCAATCTGGAGGCGCGGGTGTGGATCAACGACCCGCAAAACGGCATCGGGTCTGTAAAGAGCGATTTATTCTGGGGCATCTGGCAGCGGTTCCGGGACCATGGCATAGAAATCCCCTATTCCCAAAGGGACGTGCACCTCAAATCTATCCCTGAAATAACTATCCGGACCGGGCCAGAGGAAGTATGATGTCCCCGATTATCAGCTAAAGAGCTACCCTGGAGAAAAATGCACATGACGGCCCGTGGTGAAATGATCCTGGAGCAACCTTCAGCCGACACGCTGAAGGTGATTCTTTCCGGGGACTGGAAGCTGGGCGGCGAACTGCCTGGGGCCGATAAGGTCCAGCAAAGGCTCGAAGGCAGGCCGGGGGTTCGCAACCTGGTCTTCGACACCCGGGAACTGACCTCCTGGGACACTGGTCTGTTGACCTTCCTGATGAACCTGGGCACTCTCTGCTCCCGGCAAAAAATTCTTCTGAACCGCGACGGACTGCCCCCAGGCGCGCAGCGACTATTGGAATTGGCCCTGGCGGTGCCGGAAAAGACAGATGCCCGCCAGGCGGAGGGGCGGGTATCGTTTCTCGCCTATTTGGGCAACCAAACCGTCGAGTTGTTCCGATCCGCCGGTGAAATGCTGGAGTTCATCGGTGATGCGGTCATTGCCGTTCTGAGGCTGCTGCGCGGCAAGGCCCAGTACCGCCGCTCCGATCTGGGCTTAATCATGCAGGCGGTTAGCGCCCAGGCGTTGCCCATCGTCTCCCTCATCTGTTTTTTGGTGGGGCTGATCCTGGCGTTTATCGGCGCCATCCAGCTGCAGCTCTTCGGGGCCCAAATTTATGTGGCCGATTTGGTGGGCATTGCCATGGTGCGCCTGATGGCGGCGATTATGACCGGCATCGTCATGGCCGGCCGCACGGGGGGCGCCTTTGCCGCCCAGTTGGGGACCATGCAGGTGAACCAGGAGATTGATGCCCTGAAAACCCTGGGCATATCACCCATGGAGTTTCTGGTGCTGCCGCGGATGCTGGCCCTGGCGGTGATGATGCCCCTGCTGTGCCTTTACGCCAATATCATGGGCATATTGGGGGGCATGGTGGTGGGGGTAGGGATGCTCAATATCGGCTTTATGGAATACTATAACGAGACGGCCAAGGCGATCGGTCTCTGGAACCTGGGCATCGGCCTTTTTTCCGGCTTGGTGTTCGGCGTGATCGTGGCCCTGGCCGGCTGCATGCGGGGCATGCAGTGCGGCCGCAGCGCCTCGGCGGTGGGTGACGCGGCCACGTCCGCGGTGGTCACCGCCATTGTCGGGATCATCGTCTCCACCGCGGTGATTACCGTTCTGTGCAACATGCTGGGGATATGAGAGAATGCCATTACAGCTCGTCAGGATAAAGTGAAAATGACGGAAAAAGAAGCCCACATAACAGTGCAGGATCTCACCATGGCTTATGGCGACTTTGTCCTCATGCGGGACCTGACCTTTACCATAAACCGGGGGGACATCTTCATCATCATGGGCGGCAGCGGCTGCGGCAAGAGCACCATGATGACCATTTTAATCGGCCTGAAGACCCCGGCCAAGGGTAGGGTCCTTTATGGAGAGGTGGATTTCTGGGGAGCCGATCAACAGACCCGGGACCGGATCATTCGCCGAGCCGGGGTGATGTACCAGAGCGGGGCGCTCTGGAGTTCCATGACCCTGGCCGAGAATATCGCCCTCCCCTTGGAGACTTATACGGATTTGAGCCCGGGCCAGATCCGCGAGGTGGTCAAACTGAAGCTGGCCCTGGTGGGGATGGCCGGATTCGAAGAGTTTTATCCCTCCGAGATCAGCGGCGGCATGCAGAAACGGGCCGGTATAGCCCGGGCTATGGCCCTGGATCCGGAGGTCCTGTTTTTCGATGAACCTTCCGCCGGGTTGGATCCGGTGAGCGCCCGCCGCCTGGATGACCTGATCCTGGAACTGCGTGAGAGCCTGGGCACCACCATGGTGATAGTGACCCATGAGTTGGCCAGCATATTTGCCATTGGCAGCAATTCCGTCTTTCTGGATGTATCCAAACGGACCATGACGGCCACAGGCAACCCGAACCAGCTTTTGGCCGAAACCCGGGATCCCAATTTGCGCCAGTTTTTAACCCGCGGCGAGAAATCTTAACCGATAGGATGGACACAGATGGCTAAGCAAGCAAACAGAATGATGATCGGCGGTTTCGTGGTCCTCGCAGTGATCATTATGGCCGCCAGCCTGGTCGTATTCGGTTCGGGCAAATTCTTCCAGAAGACCAACAAATACGTTTTGTACTTCGATGAACCCGTCAACGGATTGACTGTAGGCTCACCGGTGCTGTTCCAGGGCGTTCAGGTCGGGTCTGTGACCGGCATTACTCTCCAAGCCGACCTTGTGAATATGAAGACACAAATCCCCGTCCTCATCGAAATCGATCCGGCCCGATGGAAGGTGCGAACCGGAGAAAGAGATTACCATAAAGTTGCGGCGAAGCTCATCGAAATGGGCCTGCGGGCCCAGCTGATTACGCAGAGTTTTATTACCGGGCAGTTAATGATCCAGCTTGATTTTTTCCCCAAGTCAAAAATCTGCTATGCTCCAGCACAAATCGACAAAGACTATACGGACTATGTGGTAATTCCAACCTGCGCCTCCACCAGCGAACGGCTGGCCAGGGCTCTTGGTGATCTGGATCTCAAGGGGATAGAAAAGAATTTGAATTCGAGCCTGGCCGGTATCGCTCAGCTCATTAACAACCCGGACCTGGCCGTCAGCCTTCGCGCCCTGAAAGATACGCTTCAGGAGGCCGGCAAGCTCGTCACCAGGGTGGACCGTCAGGTGGATCCGCTGGCGGACGACCTTAAAAAAACCGTTAAAGAATTCGGCAAGCTGGCCCGTGATGTTGACGCCCAGGTGGGAGGGCTGGCGACCGGTTTTGATAAAACCATGTCCGCGGCCAAAGGTGTCCTGTCCCAAGACTCACCGCTGATGGTAGAATTGGAGAACGCACTAAAGGAGATTTCCGCCATGAGCAGGTCAATTCGGCAGTTGACCAATTATCTTGATCAGCATCCCGAGGCCCTGATTCGCGGCAAAGGGAATCCTGGAGGGAAATAACATGAGAATAGCGCTATTTTCTCGCGCCTTACCGGTCATCCTGGTGATGGCGGCCATCTTTTTGGGCGGCTGCCGGAGTCAGTCGCCGCGTTTTTACACCTTGAGCCCGATACAGGAAGACCAGGTGATCTCCAAGAGGAAAAGCCCGGCCCAGAACGCGGTTATCGGCATCGGCCCCGTCAAGCTGGCCGATTACCTCGACCAGTCTATGCTGGTCACCCGCACCAGCGACCATCAGGCGGTAAAAGCCGAGTTCGATCGATGGGTGGGCTCCTTCAAGGATAACTTCATTAATGTTCTGGCCGACAATCTTGGTTTTTTCCTGTCCACCGAACGGATTTATCTCTATCCCTGGCGCGTGTCCGTGCCCATCGACTACCAGGTGGTATTGGATGTCGTCCGTTGCGATGGCCGGTTGGGCGACGCCGCCTGGCTGGAGGCGCGCTGGAGCATCTTCGGGGGCCCGGGAAAAAAGCTGCTCAAAACTAATCGGTCCAGTATGCGCGAGCCGGTAAGCGGTGCGGATTATGCCGACTTGGTGGCGGCCCAGAGCCGGGCGCTGGCCAAGCTCAGCCAGGAGATTGCCGAGGCCATTCAATGAGCCGGGAAGAACTGAAGCGAATCAGCGCGCCCGGCAAAGTTCACGGCCGTATCGGCAAGCTTGCCCCCCCGCCATCAGGTCCAAGTTGTTAGGGATTGTATCGGGGGTGACGTGCCCCCTGAAAACCGGTCCACGAGTTAGGTCAGGGTAGTGGGTCGAAGGGGGCAGGGAGATGAGCAGGAAGCGGTTTAACCCGGAGCAGATCATCATAGCTTTGCACCAGGCGTAGGCTGCTCCAGCGGTGGCAGAAAGTCTAGAAGAATCAATCTGATCTCGCTTTGATGATTGTCGGTTCAGGTCTAGGTCATTACCCTTTAGATCTTGGCGAAAAACAATTCTGCCGCGCTGGATTATTTTCCAGGACGTTTTATCTTTAAGACAATTCCCCCGCGAGGCCCCGGCCCTGGGGGGGAACCATGAAACCATCGGCACAAGGGGTGAAATCATGCTGCGGAAAACTTTAGCACTAGGATTGGGGTTGGCGCTGGCGCTGGTTTACGGCTGCGGCCAAAGCCCGCCGGCCACGGCCAAGTCAACGCTGGTCAATACCCAGGGGCAAAAGGTGGGGGAAGCCACCCTGACCGAGACGCCCCAGGGGGTGAAGATTGTGATGAAGGTCGAGAATCTGCCGCCCGGGGAGCACGCGTTCCACATCCACGAGAAAGGCGTCTGCGCCACGCCGGATTTTCAGAGCGCCGGCGGTCACTTTAATCCCGCCGGCAAGCATCACGGCATGAAGAACCCCGCCGGGCCTCACGCCGGCGACCTGCCCAATATTACGGCGGGCCCGGACGGCAAGGCCAACGTCGAGGTGGTGGCCAAACTGGTCACCCTGAAGGAGGGGGAAAAGAATTCTTTGTTCCAGGCGGGCGGGACTTCCCTGGTGATTCACGCCGGGGTGGATGACTATGTGACCGACCCCGCCGGCAACGCCGGGCCCCGCATCGCCTGCGGGGTGATCACCCGGTAGGGGAACGGCGATCCTTGAGGGGAGGACCGGGCCTTCCCATCCTCCCCGCCCACCCCCGGCTACCGGACCGAGGCCCGGGCGGATTATTTATCTTGGGGGAGCAGCCTGATGGACCGGCCACAGACGGTCAGATAACGCGCCGGACACCAGTCGCACAGGTAATGCCTGCTGCCGGGGACCAACCGCATCCAGAATTTTCGCCGCCGGCGCCCGATAAACCCCTTCCCACCGAGGGGACCTGCTGTCTGTTGCCTAGTCCCTGGCATGGCCGCCTCTCACGGCAAATAGAGCAATGATTCGTTAAGAGTATGTCACCTGCAAATCTTTTCCTCGCAGGCCCTAATTATATGAAATGGCATCAGGTCGGACTCGAACTTTTCACTTCGCCGCCTCCTGGCGCCAGGTGATCGTCGTTGGCGTGGCTGGCGGTTTCCTCCCTGGCGAACTGCATCTCATACAGGCGGCGGTAGAGGCCGTCCGCGGCCAGGAGTTCGGCGTGGCTGCCGATTTCCCTGATGCGGCCGTCTTCCATGGCGATGATGCGGTCGGCGTTCCTGACGGTGGAGAGGCGGTGGGCGATGACCAGGGTGGTGCGCCCGATGATGAGCCGGTCCAGGGCCTGCTGCACCTCCCGTTCGGATTCGGAGTCCAGGCTGGAGGTGGCTTCGTCCAGGATGAGGATGGGCGGGTCTTTGAGCAAAGCCCGGGCGATGGCCAGACGCTGGCGCTCGCCCCCCGAGAGGCGCACCCCCTGTTCCCCGATGAGGGTGTCCAGGCCCTGGGGCATGGCCATGACAAAGTCGTGGGCGTGGGCGTCCTTGATGGCGCTGATGATTTCGGCCTCAGTGGCGGCGAGGTTGCCGTAAGAAACGTTGTGGCGCACGGAGTCGTTGAAGAGGATGGTCTGCTGGGTGACCACGCCGACCTGGCCCCGGAGTGAGGCCAGGGTGACGTGCCGGATATCATGGCCATCGATCTTGATGGCGCCGCCGGTGGCGTCGTAGAAGCGGGGCAGGAGATTAAGCAGGGTGGATTTGCCGGCCCCGGAGGGGCCCACCAGGGCCACCACTTCGCCCCGCCGTACGGTGAAGTCGATGTCGTGGAGGACGTTTTCCCGGCCGTCGTAGGCGAAGCTGACCGCCGCGTAGCTGATCTCTTGGCCCAGGGGAGGCAGGGTCACGGCCCCGGGGGCGTCTTGAATCTCCGGCTCCCGGTCCATGAGGCCGAAGACCCGCACCGCCGCGGCCAGACCTTCCTGGAAGACGTTTTGCACTGAGCTCAGGCTCTTGATGGGCTGATAGAGCATGAGGAGGGCGGCCAGAAAGGAGAAGAAGGTACCCGGGGTGGAGATGCCCTGAATGACGGCCTTACCGCCATACCAAATAATGCCGGCCATCCCCAGGGAGCCTAAAAACTCCATCACCGGCGGGGACAGTTCCCGGGTGGCGTTCAGTTTCATGCGAATATTAAAATAATCCCAGTTGGCCCGGGAAAAGCGCTGTTCTTCGTAGGTTTCCCGGGCGAAGGCCTTGACGATGCGCTGGCCGATGAGGGACTCCTGGAGCACGGTGTAGAGATAGGCGTTGGCCACCTGGGTCGCCTGGGAGATGCGGCGGACGAGTTTGCCCAGGTGCACGATGATGAGGACCGCCAGGGGGAAGACCACCATGGACATGAGGGCCAGGCGCCACTCCTGGTAAAAGATCACCGCAGTGAGGCCGATGACCGTGAAGGTGTCTTTGAAGAAGCTGGTCACCACCCGGGTCACCGCGTCCTGGAGCAGGTTGACGTCGTAGGTGAGGCGGCTCATGAGCACCCCGGTGGCCTCGCCGTCGAAGAAGGACAGGGGCTGGCGCTGGATGGAGGCAAAGAGACCATCCCTCAGGCGGGTGACGGTGGCGTTGCCGATGTAGCTCATCTGGTAGTTGTGGGTGTAGGACAAAAACCCCTTGACGAGATAGAGGACCACCACAATACCCGCCAAGGGGAGGAGCATATTTTCCCGCTTGGCGAAAAAGACGTCGTCCAGGACGGGCTTTACCATGTAGGCCAACAGCGCGGTGAGCCCCGAGACCCCCAGCATGGCGGCGATGGCTGCGGCCATGCGCCATTTGTGGGGCTTTAAGTACGTGAGCAGGCGGAAGTAAAGCCGCAGGTCAGCTAGGTTGATCATAGGGCGTGTGGGGTTAACGCGAGCATTTCCCCATATATACTTTATCGGCGGGCATTTTTCCAATAAAATCCCGGTCTAAGAGAATCGGCACTCCAGAATTCAGCCAACCCCTCAGGTCAGGGTGATGACTTTGTCGGCCAGCTGCATGGCGGTGACGATGTCCAGCATGTTGGTGGTTTCCCCCACCTGCTTGGCCTCCAGGAGCTTGAAGTGGCTGAGGCAGGTGCCGCACACCAGGAGCCTGACCCCGGATTGCGAAAGCCCCTTAAGACCGGCCAGGACCTCGGAGCCGGCCACGGCCAGCTTCACCCCGGCATTCACCAGGACCACGCACCACAGATCCGGCCCCATTTCCTTGAGGGTGGCGATGAAATTGGCCATAAGCCTGGCCCCCAGGTCTTCATCGCCCCGCCCCAACCGGTCGGCGCCCATGAGAATGAGGATTTTGCGCCGGGCCTCCTCCGGGTTCTCCACGAACACATGGCAAGCGCCGGCGTCCGCCCGGGAGCCGGTGACCGCGCTGGCGTCTCCCTGCGCCTCCACGCTGACCTGAAAACCGGCGCGCTGGAGGAGGCGGCTGACATTTTCCTGGGCCGCGGGGTTGTCCACCAGCACGGTGAGCTGCTGCACGTCGCCCTGGTCGATGAGTTCCTTGGTCTTGATCACCGGGTTGGGACAGGCCAACCTCCGACAGTCCAGTGTTTTTCCCAACATGGTCTCACTCTCTCCTCTATGGTTAATCGATGTTAGTTAAATGTAGGGCGGGCACTGCCCGCCATAATTACGGTTTCAATTTTCATAATTTTCGGGTGAGCCAATGGCTCAGGCGCGGCTGCGTTGACAAGTTCTTAGGGAGGTGCGCAGTGCGCCCCCTACCTGGCGGGCAGTGCCCGCCCTACACTGTTACTGTGCCGTGGCGGTAGCGGCTTATTTATCCACTTTGGCCACGGGATAATCGGTTTCCATCCAGGCCTTGATACCGCCGGGATGCCGGTAGACGTTCTGGTAGCCCAGCTTTACCGCCCCCAGGGCGCCGTTGTGGCTCCGGGTGCATTTAACGAAACCGCAATAGAACACCAGGGTCTTATCCTTGTCGGGTCCTAAGAATTTCTCGAATTTCGCCTTGGCGGCGTCGTCCATTTCCTTCACTTCCGGGATGGGAAACTCATACTGCACCGCGCCGGGGATGTGGTTCTTTCTGTAACTGTCTTCCAGGGGCATGGTGTCGATAATCATCATGGGTTTCTTCTGGTCGATCCAGCCCTTCAGTTCCGGGGTGGTCACCAGTTTGTAGCCGCCCCGGCTCACTTCCTGGGATAAGGTGACGGAGGTCTTTTCCAATTCCAACTCTTTGCCGGACCATGATTGGCCGCAGCCCACCAGGGCCAACGCCGCGATGCCCATGAGTCCACCCATTAAGAAGCTGTACTTTTTGGTCATTTTATCATTTCTCCTTTCAGCAGTATGTTTAGTTTTGCGATCCAGAGGCTTTGGGGCGTTCGACTCCGCCGCCGCCAGTAGAGAAAAAGAGTTGCCCCGATCATAATGAGGTCGCGCCGGAACGCGGTTTTGACGCGGTGTTGGGCGTCCAGTTCATCCGCGGTGAAACAGCCGCAGTCGATGTCCAGGTTGTGCCAGACGGCGTATCCCAGGACCATCAGGAAAATCAGGAGCAAAATCGCAATAATGGTGAGACTGCCCCGGACTTCGAAGATTAGCCCCAGGCCGGCCAGCAGCTCCAGGGCCGGCAGGCCCACGGCCACCAGGGGCAGCAGACCCTCGGGGAGCAGGTCATACTGGGCGATGGCGTGGGCAAAGGCCCGGGGATCGAGGAGTTTGACAAACCCCGCATAGATGAAGACGCAGGCCAGCCCCAGTCTCAGGCAATGGTAAAGCCAGGTCAAGCCGGCCTCCCAACCGCGGTCAGCATGCGGCCGAAACCGGCCTGAGTTGTCGGCCACGGATAGTTCCTGGCAGGTTTTGGGTTTGACGTCGATTTTCGGCAAGCTAATAGCCTTTCAGGGGGTTTAGGCGAAATTAAACCAGAGACCGGCCAGGGCCGGATGCGGCCTCAGGCCTGGTTAAGGCGGGTAAGGTCTGGGGGCGCGGCCGGGACCAACCCCCGAGAAGGGGCCTGGCCGCGGCCGGCAACCGGGCGCGCTAAAGTGCGGCGCCCTTCACTGCTTCCGAAGAGAGCGGCGTTAACGTCGGTAGGCCGAAAAATTGACGAGATCAGTCTGAAGGGTTACTGCAAGGGGGGGATTGAACCAGGACTGCGGCGTAGAGAAAGTTCCCGGCGATCAGCCCCACCCTTGTCCGGCCTCCGAATCCAGAGCCTTACCAAGGCTCCCCGGACGCCGGTGCTTCAGGATTTCAAAGGCGTGAAAAAGAGCGGCCGATTCACCAGGATCACCTCCTCGAAGAGAAATTCTCGGGAAATAATAATAGAGAACCGGCCAGGAATCAAGAGGTTTTTTTCCGGCCACCGGATGGGGGTTGACGAGGAGGAACATCGCCGCCAGGGTGCGCCAGGTGTAACCGCCTGGGCGCCTGAGCGAGTCCTACCGATGGCCGGCGGCAGGGCTCGGAGCCCGCGTGACCCCCCGGCGGGTTGACAGACCTCTTCCGGTGGGGTAAATGCTTACCGAACGACATTCTTCCGACCGTCAGGATTACCCTATTATGGCGCTGCTTATCATATTTGTGCTGGCCGGCCTGTGGCTCCTCCCCGGCGGGGTGGGGGCGGGTCCCGGCCTGCCCCTGGGGCCGCCGCCGGCGGCGGCCCCAGGCGAGGCCGGGCGCTTTCCCTACTTTGCGGCGCCCACCCAGGCATTCCTTTGCGGCGAGCCGGTGCCCCTTAATGAGCCGGGGGTCAAGGAGGCCCTGGACCGGGAGTTCACCATTGAGGTGTGGAGCCGGGCTCAGACCACCATGTGGCTGAAACGGGCCCACCGCTACTTTCCGGAAATCGAACGGAAACTGCGGGCCCGGCGGCTCCCCCTGGACCTGAAATACGTGGCTCTGGCGGAGAGCGACCTGCGCACCCTGGCCCGGTCGAGCGTCGGCGCCCTGGGCCCCTGGCAGTTCATGGCCCCCACGGCCCAGCAGCTCCAGTTGCGGTGCGATAAAGCCATAGACGAGCGCCTGAATTTCGGCGTCTCCACGGACGCGGCCCTGACCCACCTGGAACACCTGCACCGGTTGTTCCGCAACTGGCCCCTGGCCCTGGCGGCCTACAACGCCGGGGAAGGCCGGGTGCAGAAAGCCATCGCCGTCCAGGGGGTCAATAACTACTATCACCTGAGCCTGCCGGAGGAGACCGAGCGCTATATCCACCGCATCCTGGCGGCCAAGATCATCATGGAGGACCCGGAACGCTACGGCTTCGCCATTCCTGAGGCGCAGCTCTATCCGCCCCTTGCTTATGACGAGGTCCGGCTTACCCTGGCCCAGGAGGCGCCGGTCAGGAGACTGGCGGAGGCCAGCGGCACGTATTACAAGGTCATCAAGAACCTCAACCCCTGGATCAAGGGTGATTCCCTGGCCCCGGGGACCTTTCGCCTGAAAATTCCCCAGGGGTCGGCCCCCCGCTTTGAGGCAATCATGCGTCAGCCGGAGCCGGCCGCACCGGCTGCCCCCGGGGCCGGGACTAATAAGCAGTGAGGCCATAAATGACGCAGGAGATGACCAGTCCGGGGCCAGAGCCGGTTTCCCTGATTATCCAGGGCGCCTGGGTGTTGACCATGAACCGGGAGCGCGAGGTATTCTCCCCCGGGGCGGTGGCCCTCAAAGGCGCGGAGATTGTCGCGGTGGGTCCTCCGGCGGAGCTTCACAAGCGCTACGCCCCGGCCCAGGTGCTGGATTACCCCCAGGGGCTGATCCTCCCCGGCCTCATTAATGCCCACACCCATGCGGCCATGTCCCTGTTCCGCGGCCTGGCCGACGACCTGCCCCTGGAAGAATGGCTCAATAATTATATTTTTCCCGCGGAGAGCCGTCTCAACGGCGATTTCGTCTATTGGGGCACGAAGCTGGCGGTGGCCGAGATGTTGCTTTCCGGCACCACCACCTTCGCCGACATGTATCTCTTTGCCGACCACGTGGCCCGGGCCGCATCCGAGACCGGCATCCGGGCGGTGGTGGGCGAGGTGCTCTACGACTTTCCGTCGCCCAACTACGGCCCCCCCGAGGCGGGCCTGCAGTTCAGCGAGGACCTCTGCCGCGCTTGGCAGGACCACCCCTTGATCCGGGTGGCCATCCAGCCTCATGCGGTCTATACCTGCTCCCCCGGGTTATTGCAGCAGTGCGGCGAGTTGGCGGCCAAATACCACACCCGGCTCATCGTGCATCTCTCCGAAACCCCCCGGGAAGTGGAGGATTGCCAGGCCCGCTACGGCGCCTCGCCGGTGGCCCACCTCCACCGGTTGGGGCTGCTCAACCACCGGCTGGTGGCGGATCATGCGGTGGTCCTCTCCGTCGCCGATAAAGAGCTGCTGGCGGCCAGCGGGGCCGGGGTAGTCCACTGTCCGGAGTCCAACATGAAGCTGGCTTCCGGGATCGCGCCGGTGGCCGACCTCTTGCGCCGGGGGATACCGGTGGGGCTGGGGACGGACGGCTGCGCCTCCAACAACAACCTGGACCTTATTCAGGAGATGGATACCGCCGCCAAGCTCCAGAAGGTGCACTGCATGGACCCCACCGTCCTGCCGGCGCCCACGGCCTTGTCGCTGGCCACTTGGGGCGGCGCCCGGGTCCTGGGGTTGGAAAACGAGGTGGGGACTTTGACCCCGGGTCTGAAAGGCGACCTGATCGTCATCGATCTGGATCAGCCCCATCTCACCCCCCTGTATGACCCCTATTCCCACCTGGTTTACGCCGCCACCGGCGCCGATGTCCAGACGGTCCTGGTGAACGGCCGGGTCGTGGTGCAAAATCGGCGCCTCCTCTCCTTTGACCTGGCGGAGACCCTGGCCCGGGCCCGGGAATTGGCCGGAGGTTTGTTGGCCAAAAAGGTCGGCAACCTGGCGTCTCGTCCGGGATAAGGCGACCGGCGCCGGTTCCCCGGGCGAAGGCGGCCCTCGCTGCCACCCAAGCAGACCGGCCGCGCTTGAGCCCGCGGCGGCACGTTCCCGGCTATTTCCCAACATTCTTGAGAAAAAACCGCGTCTTGCCGATAAGTCTATCGTCAGGCCGGGTAGGGCGGGGTGACCCCCGTTAGACCAATGAGCAATCAAAAGACTATTTTTGTCATTCTGAGCGCAGCGAAGAATCTCTCCTTTAAAGCCGCCGAGATTCTTCACTCCGCTGCGCTCCGTTCAGAATGACATGAATTTTCATAGTTTTTTGACTGCAACTTCGTATTACCTGGCCTGGCGATTCCTCCCGGGGCAAGCCTCGGGAGAACTGCGAATTAAGCGGCGGGCAGAAGCGAAGGGACGCCTCTGCCGCAATGAGGGCGCCCATGAGTGTTAAGGTCATCAGCCGGAGAATTGATGCCCGCAAGGTTACCATCAAGATGGTGGATGGCTCCCTGGTCCAGGGGAAGGTCAACGTATATCATAACGAAGAGGTGGTCCAGCGGGTGAGCGACATCTTCACCAAGCTCACCGATCCCTTCATCGTGGTGTTTGATGCCACCGCGGAGGGCAAAAGCGGGCGGGTCTTGATCTTGAATAAACGCAACATTGCCTGGGTATCGCCGGAGGATGGCTTGCCGGCCCCGCCGCCCCAGCCGGATGAGGCGCCCGCAGAGTCCCGAGGCTCCTTGATGGACCGTCTGCGTAAGTCATAGGTCTTCCCCCGGTCCGGGCGCGGCCGGATAATCCGCCACTGCCCCAGGGACGATGGCCTGATTCCCAATCTTTCTTTGAGACCAGAGCCACCTGCCTGGCTTGCCCGGAAGCGGGGCCGCCGGCCCGCCTCAGGGCTTGCCCCCCGGTTCCGTAAATCCCTCAGAGCCCGCTTAACTTCGGGCAATCAAGAACACCCCCAAGCAGGTAATGCAGATGCCCGCCATGCGGGTGAGGCCCACCGCTTCGCCGAACAAGACCCGGGCCAGAATGGCGGTGAAGACGTAGCCCAGGCTGATCAAGGGGTAGGCGTAGCTGACTTCCGCCTTGGACAACACGATGAGCCAGACCATGAACCCCAGGCCATAGCAGAGGAGCCCGAAGAGCACATGGAAATTGGTGGCTGCTTTGAGAAAGACGGGCGGCAAGCTCGACAGGGAGAGATTAAAGTTGCCGATTTTGGTCATGCCGTATTTTAAAGACAACTGTCCGGTGACATTGAGGAAGACATCCAGTAAGATCAGGAGCAGAACTGCGTATTTGACCATTTCACCGTCCCTTGAGAAAATAGGCTCTATCTTTTAGATTCCGATTTTCGGAAAAGTTAAGTCCCGATGCAAGGAAATAAATTTTCCGGGGCCCTTCCGGGCCTTAACTGGGTGCGCCGCCTACAAAAAGAAAAAGGTTTAGGGAGAGACCTTAAGGAAAATAAGGAACATAAGGAAAATGCTGGGGAACCTTCTCTCCATTTCCATGCCTTCTTATACCGTGTTCGTTTTGTAGGGGCGGGTTTGAAACCCGCCCCTACGAGAGATATCAATAGGTTATCTGGATGGTTTGTTTCATTTCAAAGGGAACACGGTATTAAAGCCAAAATGAAACCTCATAGCCTCTTGAAAAACCTAGGAGTACTTCTCGCGGGCTGCCTGGTGGCTCTCATAGTGCTGGAAGTGCTGCTCCGGGCCTACAACCCCCTGGAAATCCGCTTCCGGCCCGACCGGATCGTCTTGCCGGTCAACAAACGCTACGTCATCGATAACGCCGGCAAGTTTACCAAGCTGCCCCCCGCCACCCTCCATACCAAGAACCGCCTGGGCTTCCGGGGCCAGGCGCCTCCCCGGGATTTCCGGGACTGCCTGACCATTATCACCATCGGCGGCAGCACCACGGAGTGTTTCTACCTCTCCGACGGCCGGACCTGGCCGGACCTCCTGGGGGAAAACCTCTCCCGCGACTTTAACCGGGTGTGGGTCAACAACGCCGGCCTGGATGGCGCCACCACCTACCGGCACCTCATCCTGATGGAGGATTATGTCGTGACCTTGCGGCCCAAGGTGGTGTTGTTCCTGATCGGCATCAATGACGTGGGCGCGGGGAACCTCGAGGCGGCCGCCACGCCTCCGGAGCATTATCTGAGGCGCAGGTGGCGCGCCCTCTTGTATCGCAGCGAGGTCTATGCCCTGGGGCAGAATCTCTCTCGCTACTTCCTGGCCCAGAGCCGGGGCTTGCACCACACGCAGGTTGACTTGAGGACCGCCGGGACGCTGGATCAGCCGTCCGGCGCCGCGTCCAGGATGTGGCGGGATTACGAGACCGGCTCCCTGCCCTTTTTTGCCGCACGGCTGGAGAAGCTCGTCAAGGTCTGCCGGGACCACGGGATCGAGCCGGTCCTGATCACCCAGCCGACCCTCTACGGGCCGGGCGTCGATCCGGTCACCGGCGTGGACCTGGAGGCGATGAAGGTAGGGGCCCACAACGGCAGGTTCATGTTCCAGGTCATAGACCTCTACAACGGGGTGACCCGGCAGGTGGCCCAAACCAACGGGGTGCTCTTAATCGACCTGGCCCGGGACCTGCCCCGGGACTCCGCCTTGTACTACGACTATCTCCACTATACCGAACCCGGGGCCGCGGCGGTGGCCGGGATCGTCGCCCGGCGCCTGAAGCCTTTTCTGGCTGCCGGATATCCATCCTTCAAGAAATAGTAAAATTGTAGTGCCGGGGGTTGGGAGGGGGAGTTTGAGGGGAGGGTGGGGGACCCTTACGAAAAAGCGAATATCTCAGTTGTTACTCATCAGCCCCAGGTTCTGGGGTTTGTTGACCTGGTCCGTTTTTTTCAACTTGATGAACTTGTCTCTCAATCTATGGTTGACTGACAAATCCGGAGAACCTAACCCAACCTTGATCAAATAGGTATTGACGAATATTTTATTTTTTAAGTAAACATAAGCGCTAATCAAGTCATTATCCATAACCTGATCGTCTTTTAGCAGGACATGCTTTCCCAGAATCCGGCTCCGTAAATAAGTAATGGTCTCGGGTTTTTTGTCTATCTGCACTCCTAAAAACCTGACGTTGAGGCCGGTATCTATTTCGATGGTGTTCGCATCAATAACTTTGGTTACTTTATGCAGGTCGGCCGGCTTTGACTGAAGGCCGTGGGCCTCCGGCCGGGCCTCGGCATTGCGAATTGCCGGGGTATAATCGATTTTCGGGAGTTCCTCAATTCTTTTGTCCGCCTTAAGTATTTGTATTTCGCTATAAAACGGTAAGCGATCACTGCCCCCAGTTTTTTTAGGGATAGCCTCCAGAAAAACCGGGTTAATCTCGTAGCCCACGGCATTCCGGGCCGCTTCCAGGGCGACCTTGACGGTGGTGCCGCTGCCCAGGAAGGGGTCCAGCACGGTATCGCCCACGAAAGTAAACATTTTTATGAGGCGCCGGGGCAGCTCCTCGGGAAACATGGCCTCATGCCCCACCTGCCGGACCCCGCCGAAATACCAGTGCCCCGCGAAATACTCCTTCCACTCCTCCTTGGTCAGTCGAGAAGCTTCCTTGATTTCCCGCGAAACTTTTCTGCTCGGGCCCGGCTTTTTAAAGATGAGGATGAACTCGTAGTCGATTTCCACGATGCCGTTGGGGGGAAACGGGTAGGAGCCCATAACGACCGCGCCGCCGGTGGGGTTCATGGTGGTTTTTTTCTGCCAGATAATGGCGCCCAGGACGTCGAAGCCGATATGCTCACACTGGTTGATAAGCTCGGCGTGCAGGGGGATGACCTTGTACCGGCCATAGACCGCGGCCCGGGCGAACTGGTCCCCGATGTTGATGCAGAGCCGCGCCCCCTCCCGGAGGACCCGGAAACACTCCTGCCAGGTGCGGTAGAGGTCTTTGAGATACTCGTGCAGGCTCTGGCCGTAGCCGATCTGGCCGGAGACGCCGTAGTCCTTGATATGCCAGTAAGGCGGCGAGGTCACCGCCAGGTCGATGCCGGCATCCGCTAGTTCCGTCATGGCCCGGCTGTCGCCGAGATAGACTTTGGCCCAGTTAGGCATGAATTAATCTAACCGCTTATTGCCTTAGCTCCGAAAAGGTAACGGTTTGAGCATTAAGACACGCCGTGATCATCCGGTTAAACATTTGGGGTTCCCAGAAGCGTCGATTGAAGCGGTAGCAAAATTCCGCCAGATAACGGGGCAGGTGCTTGTCACTGACGCCATGATACACTCCACGGATATTGCCTTTGACGTTGGCGATCAGAGTATGGACCCAGGGAAACAATCTGACCGCGTTTTTTCCCGAACCAGTCACGATAG